>NZ_JCBDGU010000030.1:0-191857 GCF_059834255.1 Vibrio sp. R11-SG3-ISO9 | reverse complement strand
AGATTGAACATGTCGCAGTCGTCGATGAAACCATTGAGCTCACTGCTAAGCCCGTTCTTGAATCCTTCTTATCTCGCGTTAAGACGACAAAGCAGCCGATTGCCCTTGAGCAAGTCGAACCCGCTCACCTTATTACGCCAGCCTTTGCTTCTGGCGCAATGAGTCACGGTGCCCTCAATGCCAACGCTCACCAAGCCGTAGCGCAAGGCACTAACATCGCTGGTGCGATGAGTAACTCGGGCGAAGGCGGTGAGCACTCTTCTCGCTTTAACTCCATCAAATCGAGCAAAATTAAACAGTTTGCTTCAGGTCGTTTTGGCGTTTGGGTCGGCTACCTTGCAGACCCGCAGCTTGAAGAGATCGAAATCAAGATCGCCCAAGGGGCAAAACCAGGTGAAGGTGGTCAGCTGCCATCACCAAAAGTAACGGTAGAAATTGCCGCGGCGCGTGGTGGTACTCCGGGCGTGGAACTTGTCAGTCCACCGCCCCACCATGATACCTACTCGATTGAGGATTTAGGTCAGCTGATCCATGACGCTAAAGCCGCACGTGTACGCGTGATCGTTAAGCTCGTATCGTCTGAAGGTATTGGTACCATCGCCGTTGGTGTCGCCAAAGCTGGCGCAGACATCATCAACGTGGCAGGTAACACAGGTGGTACAGGTGCTGCAGCCGTAACCAGTTTGAAGAATACTGGCCGAGCTGCAGAAATCGGTATCGCCGAGGTGCATCAGGCTCTAAGTGAAAATGGTCTGCGCGATAAGGTCACACTGCGTTGTTCAAACGCACACCAAACCGGTATCGACGTGATTAAGTCTGCCATCATGGGTGGTGACTCGTTCGAGTTCGGTACCACAGCACTGATGATGCTCAAGTGTGTCATGGCTAAGAACTGTAATGTTAAATGTCCGGCCGGCCTGACGACCAACCCAGAGTTGTACCAAGGCGATCCAAGAGCCCTTGCTCAATACTTCCTAAACGTTGCCCACGAGGTTCGTGAGATCTTGGCTCGCCTCGGCTACAGCAGCTTGCAAGAGATCCGTGGTAAGAGTGAGCTGCTTCACCTTGCTAACCACCACAGCATTGTTGGTAAGCTCAATGTCACTGGCCTACTGCGCGAAGTCGACCTTGTTAAGGTTGCGAAACCCGTTTATCTAGAAGCTGACTTCACGCCAGATGACAACCTTATTGAACAGTTACTCGCTGACTACTTTGAACAAGAAGAGCGCAACATTGTTCTGGATGCGGGTAAGCTCAATAACCGCAACAAATCAACAGGTGGTCAACTCTCAATCGACATCGAGCGTGCCCTGAACTACCAAAGCAAGGCGCAACAACACCCAGCAACACTCACAGCGGCTAATGGTCGTCGTTTCTTTGATGCCGAGTCTATCGTTGTCAAAAGCCACGGCAGTGCAGGTCAAAGTTACGCTGCATTTAATAACAGCGGTCTGGTCATGGAGCACACTGGTACCTGTAACGACGGTGTCGGTAAAGGCTCAAGTGGCGGTCATATTGTGGTTCGCTCGCCAAGTCAACGTAAACTGAAAGCAGGCAACAACGTCCTTATCGGCAACTTTGCACTGTTTGGCGCAACTGGCGGCCAAGCCTTTGTTCAAGGCGAAGCGGGCGACCGTTTTGCAGTACGTAACTCTGGTGCTGTTGCTGTCGTTGAGGGGGTTGGTGACTTCTGTTGTGAATACATGACTAACGGCTCAGTGATCAACCTTGGAGGCTTTGGTAAAGGCTTCGGCAACGGCATGTCTGGTGGTATTGCTTACCAGTACGACATCGATGGTCAATTCGTAAATAGCTGCAGCGCCGACTCAGTACTCACAGTGCCATTGATTGAACAAAACCCGGGATACGAAGAAGCACTTAAGTGGCACCTAGAACAGCACGTTCGCTTTACTGGTTCACTCAAGGCGCAGCGTATCCTCAAAGATTGGCCGACCAGTCGCACCTTGTTCACGCTTGTAGTTCCATTTGCTCTATTACACAGCCAACATCCAGAGAGTATTCTGACCTCTCACACGCGTAAGCAGATGCTGGAAGAGCTCATCCAAGGCCAAGCCAATAACCTGATCGAAGCGGTGCACTTTGCCTACCGTGATCAAAAGGCTCTGTCTAATGGATTGAGCCCACAATATGGCGATATGGATACACCGCTCATCTGTGATCTATTAACCCACAGTGGCGTGCTGCATCGAGCTCATCAACTCGCTAAAAACAGCGCCGGTGATGCTCAAGTGATCCAACGAATGTTTGAGCTGAAAGATAAAAAGCTCTACGACCAACTGCTTAAAGATGTTAAGGAAGCGGTCTCTAACTACAGCGACGATGAACTTTCAGTACTGCTCGCTAACAAACGCATTCAAGACTACAAGGCTTCACTCGAGAGACGCGATGTGTGGGATACCCACAGCCGCGGCACAACTGTGTGGATCATGGCAAGAGAACAAGATATCAGCAAAGAGATGAAAGCGATTGAGCCAATCAATCAGCGCCTAGCAACGCTTTACTGCTACACCTTTGCCGATGTGATCCGCGATCAGATCGAACAAGCAGAACAAGAAGCCCATACTCAAAATAATTGGGTCTACAGCTAGGCAACAAGTACGTCCAGCCCTATGAGCATAGTTTTGTTATGTGATTAGGGTGAACGTGAGCAGTTAACAACGCTGTAGATTCAAGTATGACGAGTATTATCGCCTAAGGACAGGCAAAGTATTAAATAGGAAGAAAAATGAAAGTACCTCATTTGCCACAAGATATACCATTTAATGAAGACCAAAAAACTTGGTTGGCGGGCTTCTTTTCAGGCCTTCATTCACGCCTTTTGGTTAAGGAAGAGTCCGTTGTACATGCGGAGTCTAAGCCTCAAGTAAAAGGGCTAACCATCCTCTATGGTTCACAAACAGGTAACGCAGAGAGCGTTGCCTATGACACTGCAGAGAAGGCCAAAGAGTACGGCTTAACTGCCACCGTTCAAGATATGGATGACGTTGACGCGCAAGTCTTTGTTAAGTCATCGCGTATTCTGATTGTCACCAGTACCTACGGCGAGGGTGAACACCCAGATAATGCAGAGACTTTGTGGGAAACCATGAGTAGTGACAATGCACCTCAACTTAGTAACACCTACTTCTCGGTTCTGGCTCTGGGTGACACCAGCTATGACGATTTCTGTTTGGCAGGTAAAGAGTGGGATGAGCGATTGGTTGAGCTTGGGGCAACTCGCGTGACTGACCGTGTCGACTGTGACATCGACTTTGAACAACCTGCAGAAGAGTGGATGATCGCTACCCTACCAGCTATCGCAGCACAGGGGGCGGATAGTGAAGCGGTATCTGGCTCATCACCGGCAGCAAAGCAAAAATCCAAGTACGGTCGTAAGAACCCTCTGCAAGCAACACTTAAACATAAGCGTGTGCTGACCAAACAAGGCTCAAGTAAAGAGATCGTACACTATGAGCTTTCACTAGAGGGCTCAGGCGAGTTCTACAAACCGGGTGATGCTCTTAATGTGATCCCAGAAAACCAACCTGAGTTAGTGAGCGCGCTACTTGATCACTTCCAGTTCAGCGGTGATGAGAAGCCATCATGGAATGGCGAAAACCACAGCTTACGTGAGCTGTTCACCAGTTACCTAGATATCCGAACGCCATCAAAAGAGCTAGTCAAAGCTCTTGCAGAAGCAGCCAGCGATCACCGAGTGATCCAGATGCTAGGCAGTGACGATACCAGTGCACTGAACGACTTCCTTTGGGGTAAAGATATCCTCGATCTTGTGAAAGCTTACCCAACAGTGTCGTTGTCACTGGCTGAGATTTTATCTTTGCTAAGACCAATCGCGCCACGCGCTTACTCGATCTCATCAAGCTTAAACAAACATAACGATGAAGTTCACCTCACCATTGGCAGCGTGCGTTACAACAATGGTGAACGAGACTACAACGGTACTTGTTCGACATGGCTTGCAGATCTTGTTGAAGAGGGTAAGAAAGTCCCTTGCTACTTTGCACCAAACAAAAACTTCGCGGTTCCTGAAGATGATAAAGCGCCGATGATCATGGTCGGTCCAGGGACAGGTATCGCCCCATTCCGCGCCTTCCTTGAAGAACGTGAAGTGCAAGCGTCTCCTGGTGACAACTGGTTGATCTTTGGTGACCGCAATAGCGCTACCGATTATATCTACCAAGAAGAGATCGAAGCCTTACAACAAAAAGAGGTACTGACGCGACTTGATCTCGCGTTCTCACGTGACCAAGAACAGAAGGTGTATGTACAAGATAAGATGCGCGACAGCGGCGCTGAGCTATTTGCTTGGCTAGAGCGTGGCGGGTACTTCTTTGTCTGTGGCGATGCTTACTACATGGCAAAAGACGTCGACAAAGCACTGCATGAGATTGTTGCTGAGCATGGTGGTTTCGATGAGGATGGCGCTAAAGCGTACGTCAATCAGCTCAAAAAGCAGAAACGCTACGTCCGTGATGTTTACTAGGTCTTTTGCCATAGGTCTTTAAGTTCTAGCTAACATATTAAAAATAAAAGGATCTCATTAGGGATCCTTTTTCCTTTTTAAGTCATATAATTAACCCTTAGTATTATGACGATCATCAATGGGGTAAGCCGTATACTCCCATTAAAGACAAAGGAAAAAACAATGAAAAAAGTCGTCTTGCTCTCCACCCTTATTATCGGCCTCGCAGGCTGTAGCCAAGGAAATCAAACAATGGAAGACAGAACCAAAAACCCATGTGGCGACAAGCCTAACTGTGTCTCAACTCAAGACACTCGTGAGCAACACAGCATTGCTCCATTTACTCTCGCTGATGGCGTCAGCCTGTCTCAGATTGAAGCGGTCATCTTACAACAGCCTAGAACCAAAACAGCCGTAAAGAATGACGATTACTTGCGTGTCGAATTTACCAGCAAGATCATGCGTTTTGTCGATGACTTAGAACTCAAAGTTGAAGGCAATAACCTTTTGGTTCGTTCAGAGTCTCGTACCGGTCATTCGGATTTTGGCGTGAACCGCAAACGCGTGGATACCTTACGAGCAGAGCTGACAAAAGCGGGGCTGATTGAGTAATCATACCCGCAGTTGTGATACCGAAGAGAAGTACACAAGTGCTGTCGCTTGATGCTTCTCTTCCATGCTACAATTTCACCCTATTGTAAAAACAACCTTATTAAGAGACTACACATGAAAATCGGCATCATTGGCGCAATGGAGCAAGAAGTTGCGATCCTAAAATCAGCAATCACAGAGATGACAGAAGTGAAAAAAGGCGGCTGTACCTTTTTCTCAGGTCAGTTAAATGGTGTTGATGTTGTGTTACTGCAATCTGGCATTGGTAAGGTAGCGGCTGCGGTAGGTACTTCTATCCTACTAAGCGAATATCAACCAGACGTGGTTTTAAACACTGGCTCTGCAGGCGGTTTTGATTCAACACTTAACCTAGGCGATGTGGTTATCTCTACTGAAGTTCGTCACCACGATGCAGACGTGACAGCATTTGGTTACGAGATTGGCCAAATGGCAGGCCAACCAGCAGCATTCCAAGCAGATGCAAAGCTAATGGACGTTGCTGAGAAAGCACTAGCACAAATGGAAGACACACACGCAGTGCGCGGCCTAATCTGTACTGGTGATGCTTTCGTTTGCACGGCTGAGCGCCAAGAGTTCATCCGCAAGCACTTCCCATCTGTAGTCGCGGTTGAGATGGAAGCATCTGCAATCGCACAAGCTTGTCACCAATTCGAAGTACCGTTTGTTGTCGTTCGCGCAATTTCTGACGTAGCAGACAAAGAGTCACCAATGAGCTTTGAAGAGTTCCTACCGCTAGCAGCGAAGAGCTCTTCTGAGATGGTGATTAAGATGGTAGACCTACTTAAATAAGTCACTCAAGATGCAAACACTGTTTGATCAGGTATTTGCAAATGGCGTGCTCCTCGTTATGTGGGGGGCACTGCTCTTTCATTTAATCTTACCGATTCCTCACGCCGCTCACCCAGTCACTCTCTGGCACAAGTTCGCTGAACTGCTCGCTGACAAGGTAAACAACAATCGCAACTACTCACAGAGCTTAATCTCTGGAACCTTAGCTTGGTTGTTGATGTGTTTTCCTGCTCTCATTCTGCTTATCGCCCTCAAGCCTCTGATGTGGCAGCCGCAACTATTTGAACTTGCCCTTCTGTTGCTTGCCATCGATTGGCGCAACAACGAGAAGCTTGCAAGCCAACTGATTCGCGCACTCAGTCAGGATAATAAGCCGCAAGCACGCAAACTGCTCGCGCCTGTGGTTAATCGCCAAACCGATACTCTGTCTACACTGGGACTTGGAAAAGCCTCTGCCGAAACTCTGATTATGGGTTACGGTCGCAACGTTATCTGCGTGCTCTTTTGGTACGCCATTGGTGGGGGCATTGCGGCGCTCATGTACCGTTTGACCGCAGAGTTGGCGCGCGCTTGGTCACCAAGCAGACAACGCTTTGCTCCATTTGGTTCAAGCGTAGTGAAAGTGGTCGCGGTTCTAGAGTTTATTCCATTACGACTGTTTGCCTTGATGATTGTGGTTGGACACAACGCAAGTAATACCTTCTCGATGATGCTGACTCAGAGTCGTTCTTGGCCACTGCCAGGCCCTGCTTGGCTCATCACTTCAGCGGGTAATAAACTCGAACTGTCCCTTGGTGGTCCAGCAATCTATGACAACGTTAAAGCGGTAAGAGCCAAATTGGGTGGTCGAATTGCACCATCAGCGCTGCACTTAGCCCAACTGCAAAAAATGCTCGCTTGGCGGATATTGGCGTGGCTACTGATTCAAAGTGCTCTATTACTGATTATTCACCAAGGGATTTAATGTGAAGTTTTCTTTCTCTTGTGCAGCTATCTCTGCACTTTCACTCTGTTTATGGCAATCCAATGCACAGGCAGAAACTCATAGCGAAGCAAAGCGTGTCGTTAGTCTTGCCCCGCACGCCACAGAGTTGGCTTACAGTGCAGGACTTGGTGACAACTTGATTGCAGTGAGCGAAAGAAGCGACTACCCGCCCGAAGCTGATAAGCTGCCTAAGGTGGCCAACTATCAAGGGATAAAGGTCGAAAAGATCATCGCGCTTCAACCCGATCTGATTCTGGCTTGGCCCGCAGGCAACCCGCCGAGAGAGCTTGCGAAGCTCAAACAATTTGGCTTAGAGATCTACTACTCACAAACCAAGAGCCTAGACAGCATCGCCAGTAATATTGAGCACCTCAGTCAATACTCTAGCGACCCTAACGTTGGACTCAGCAACGCCAAAGCTTATCGAGAACAGCTTGAGCAGCTCAGGGCTAAGTATCAAGACGCCGAGCCAGTTCAATACTTCTACCAGTTGAGTGAGAAACCGATCATCACTGTCGCACAAGGTCACTGGCCGAGTGAAGTCTTTGATTTCTGTGGCGGCCAAAACATTTTCGAAGACGCTGCGACCTCTTACCCACAAGTGAGCATTGAACAAGTGGTACTGAAAAAGCCTGAGGTTATCTTCACCTCTCGCCATGCCATTGAGAACGGCACCATGTGGAGCGATTGGGGTGATGAAATCCCAGCAGTTGAAAAAGAGCAGATTTGGTCACTCAATTCTGACTGGATAAACCGCCCTACAACACGAACACTACAAGCTATCCAACAGGTGTGCGATTACTTTGATAAAGCACGTCAAAATCGCTAACTATTTGATGCGATTTTTCGTACAATTCGCCGTATACCTGTCCCTACAATTTAAACTTTAAGAGCATCAGTATCATGGACTCCATGCTGCTTTACTTTATCGACTTATTCGGTACGGCTATTTTTGCCATCTCTGGCGTATTTGTCGCTGGCCGCTTGAAAATGGACCCATTTGGGGTCGCCGTTCTAGGCAGTGTGACTGCTATTGGTGGTGGCACTATTCGCGATATGGCGTTGGGTGCTACTCCCGTATTCTGGATCACCGATACCACCTATCTGTGGGTTATTCTTATTACCTGTCTGCTGACAATGATCATCGTAAGACGTCCGAAACGTCTCCCATGGTGGATCCTGCCTGTATGTGATGCTATCGGTTTGGCTGTGTTTGTTGGCATTGGTGTAGATAAATCGTTGAGCTATCAAGACTCTGCACTAGTTGCGATAATCATGGGTGTGATTACTGGCTGTGGCGGCGGTATTATCCGCGATGTACTGGCTCGAGAAGTACCAATGATCCTACGAAGCGAAGTGTACGCCACAGCATGTATCATCGGTGGTGTATTCCACACAACGGCTCTTAGCATGGGACAAGACTCCGAGACAGCTTTCCTAGCCGGTGTCTTCTCTACCCTATTGATTCGTCTAGGAGCAATTCGATGGCACCTATCTCTACCGACATTTGCTCTCAACAAATAGTGCTCTAAGCGCTTGAACCTCATAAAAAAATCAAAGGCTCTCCGGAGCCTTTTTTTGTGCCTGTCGGTCCTCTTCCGTCACTCAAACTTGCTCTTAGTAAAACAAAAGTAGATTAAATAAAGTTTTTTATTTACTTAGTCATTTTTTGAACTATATTAGTAAACAAATAGCTTTATAAAGTTATTTGTTTACTAATTAGAGAACACTGGAGGTTCCCATGCAGGCTTATGTTGAACACGCAAATATCACCGTCAGTAACATTGATGACGCCGTCCAATTTATCCAAACCGCGATCCCTGAATTTAAAGAGCGCCACCGTGGACAAACAAATTATCGCTGGTGCCATATCGGTACTGACGACAGCTACATTGCACTTCAAGAGGTCGTTGCAAGAGAGCAAACCGACCGCTCCCCTTATCTAGACGTAGGCATCAATCACATTGGTATCGTTGTTGATGACGTTGATCGTGTTCAGAAGCGCTTATTAGCTGCTGGTTATGAACAGAATGATATCGGAGAGGACAATCCGTTTCGCAAGCGCGTCTATTTTTACGATGCAAGCGGTGTTGAGTGGGAGTTCATTGAGTACCTTACTCATGATGCTGAAAATAAAAATCGCTACGAGGATTAACCAATGAGTCAGATCGGTATTGTTTTCTTCTCTAAGTGTGGTGCAACGAAAGCTGTCGCCCATGCCCTCTCCGAAGGTGTCGAGGCTCAATCTCAATCTCAATCCGTCACCATGATTGAGGTGCTACCCAGTGAAATTGTAGAGGGTCGCTACATCAACGAACAGAAGCTCAAGCGACTTGGAGAGTGCGATGCAATTGTATTTGGCTCCCCAACTTACATGGGTAGCCCAGCGGCGCAATTTAAGGCATTTATGGACGCCAGCAGTGAGCCCTACTGTGCTAAAGCTTGGCGTAATAAATTCGCCGCAGGCTTTACCACAGGCGGCAGCCTTAATGGAGAGCAACAGCAAACACTATTGAGTTTCTTCACACTGGCGTGTCAGCATGGAATGTTATGGATTGGACTCGATGCCTCTAAACATACCGATGATTTAGGCCTCAATCGTACCGGATCGAACATCGGCTTGGTGTCGAGTATCGATGATGGGGAGGAGAACGTTAATGACAATGACCTACTCACTGCTCGCTATTACGGCACCAGAATCGCAACGCTAGTTCAAGAACTGACAAGTAAAGAGTAGAGCCCAAGGTCTGATTGAGATAAGTTGGGGGTATTATTCCCAACTTTCATCAATAACCCTATGCTACTTGAAGGTATTGAAACACTGCTGGTGCTCAGCAAAGCAAAAACCATGAGCCGAACTGGTAGCTTGTTGTACATCAGTCAATCTGCAGTCAGCAAACGCATTGCTAATTTAGAAAAGAAGTTAGGTAAAAAGCTGATCGAACCCAATGGGCGACAGATTAAACTCTCTCCTGATGGCGTAGCTCTTATCGAGAGTATCGGCCCTGCGTTTAATGAATTACGCGGACTTATTTATGAACAGCAAGAGCTAGAAGACACCACGCTAATCACCTTAGATAGCTCTAAATCACTGATTGCCGGCTACTTAGGTAAGATGATGGGCGACTTTATCCAACATGATAAATACATCACCATCACCACCAACCACACACCACGGATCATAGAACGAGTGCAATCAGGGAAAGCGACTCTGGGGTTGTGTGCCGGGGTACTTCCTCCTCATCACGGGTTGATGACCTTTCATCTGTTCGACGAACCATTCTACATTGTGAGTTCAACACAATTAGAATGTCTACCAGAGCGTGTCATCACCAATGACATGACCAATCCAGCCAATAGCTATCAATTATCGGTGCTTGAGAAGTTCGGTGTTAAGCCGCTAATGGAGATGGATGCCTATACCGCAGCCGCACAGCTGGCGCTTGGTGGAACTGGCCCTGCACTGATTCCTCTATCAATCGTCAAAACCCTCAATATTGCTCCTCAGCATCTGTTTAGTTTTGAAGAGCTCAAAAATTTGATTCGCCCAATCCACATCTGTGTGCGACCAAATAGCTATCAATCACCGCGAGTTAAAGCACTGATAGAATCCATTGTTGATGCTGTTCCCAAAGCAATTTAGAAGCCATCCACATGGACATCACAATCACCAAAGGACGAATCCACTTTTGTCCTTTAGTGACCACGACCTTGGCACCTAATTGTGCACCAATAAAGCCACCAACAGCCATCACTAAACCAAGCTCCCAAATTGGTAGGCCAGCAATAATGAAGAAGATCAGTGCGGCAATATTCGATGTAAAGTTCAACACCTTAGTACGCGCGGTCGCATCAACTAAAGAGAAGTGACCAATTGCGACAAAGCAGACCGTGAAGATAGAACCGGTGCCCGGTCCAAAGAAGCCATCATAAAAGCCCACACCACCACCAACACACAGCGCAAACATCGCCTCCGAGATACGTTGCTTACCTTCGCTGGTCTTAGTTTGTGGGGCTAACAGGAAATAGAGTGAGATCGCAATCAGCAGCAGTGGGATCAAGCTAGTGAGCAAACTCGCATCGATGTATTGGACTAACTCGGCACCAATCGCGGAGCCGATAAAGGTACATAAGATAGCGAAGCGCATCTCTTTGATACTCACGATACCATTGCGCACAAAGTACCAGCTTGCGGAAAAGCTGCCGAACGAGCTCTGCAGTTTATTGGTCGCCAATGCTTGAGTCGGCGGAACGCCTGCGGCCAAAAGCGCCGGGAGTGTCAACAGTCCACCACCACCAGCCATCGCATCAATAAAGCCTGCAGCTGTCGCCACAAAAAACAGTATGGCTAGAATCTCAATGGTAATGTCCATGTGTCTCACTCCTTAACGTTGAGAGCACAAATTACCACTGAAATAAAAATGAAAACAACGAAACACAAGACAGTGACCTATTCCATTTTTTCATCGTTACTTTCACGCTCTTAGTTCGTACACCTCACATAAAAAAGGCCGCTCAATTGAGCGGCCTTTACGACATTTATATCCGTTTAACAGCGATTATGCTTCAGAAGCTTTAACCTGAGCGTGTAGCTCTTGTACTGAAGTTACCGTTGTTTTCGCGTCAGCTGTGTGAGCCATACACGTTGCAAACGCTGCGTTTAGCGTTGTTGTGTAGTTCACTTTCTCTGCTAGAGCACCACGACGAAGTACTTTAGAGTCTTCAATCGCTTGACGGCCAGCTGCAGTGTTCACGATGTAGGTGTACTCGTTGTTCTTGATACGGTCAAGAATGTGAGGACGACCTTCGTGTACCTTGTTCACTAGACGTGGGTTGATGCCCGCTTCGCCTAGGATAACCGCAGTACCGTGTGTTGCATCTAGTTGGTAACCAAGCTTAGACAGCTTAGATGCTAGGTCAACAACACGCTCTTTATCACCAGCGCGAACAGAAAGTAGCGCACGACCACCTTCAGGGTAAACATTGCCACAGCCTAGTTCTGCTTTTGCGTATGCTTCTGCGAACGTTGCACCAACACCCATAACCTCACCTGTAGAGCGCATTTCTGGGCCTAACAGTGGGTCAACACCTGGGAATTTATTGAACGGTAGTACTACTTCTTTAACAGAGTAGTATGGTGGGATGATTTCTTTAGTGAAGCCTTGAGCTTCTAGAGATTGACCCGCCATAACACGTGCTGCAATCTTAGCGATTGGAGCGCCTGTTGCTTTAGATACGAACGGTACTGTACGCGCTGCACGAGGGTTCACCTCGATTAGATATACTTTGTTGTTCTTCACAGCAAACTGCGTGTTCATTAGACCGCGAACACCTAGCTCGAATGCTAGCTTTTCAACTTGCTCACGCATTACGTCTTGGATTTCTTGGCTTAGCGTGTATGCAGGAAGAGAACATGCTGAGTCACCTGAGTGAACACCCGCTTGCTCGATGTGCTCCATGATACCGCCGATAACCACACGCTCACCGTCACAGATAGCATCGATATCGACTTCTACTGCGTCGTCTAGGAAGCTATCTAGTAGAACTGGAGATTCGTTTGATACGCTTACCGCTTCATTGAAGTAGCGACGTAGGTCTTGCTCGTCGTATACGATTTCCATCGCACGACCACCAAGTACGTAAGAAGGGCGTACAACCAATGGGAAGCCGATTTCGCGAGATTTCTCTACCGCTTGTTCCATTGTTGTTACTGTCGCGTTCTCTGGCTGTAGAAGGCCTAGACGGTCAACAGCCACTTGGAAACGCTCACGGTCTTCTGCACGGTCGATTGCATCTGGGCTAGTACCGATGATTGGCACGCCAGCCGCTTCAAGTGCGCGAGCCAGTTTAAGTGGCGTTTGACCACCGTACTGAACGATAACGCCTTTTGGCTTCTCGACGCGAGCGATTGCTAGTACATCTTCCAGAGTTACTGGTTCGAAGTACAGACGGTCAGATGTGTCGTAGTCTGTAGAAACAGTCTCAGGGTTACAGTTAACCATGATAGTTTCGTAGCCATCTTCACGTAGTGCTAGTGATGCGTGTACACAACAGTAGTCAAATTCAATACCTTGGCCGATACGGTTTGGACCGCCACCAAGAATCATGATCTTGTCTTTGTCTGTTGGGTTCGCTTCACACTCGTCATCGTAAGATGAGTACATGTAAGCCGTATCAGAAGAGAACTCAGCCGCACACGTATCAACACGCTTGTACACTGGGTGGATGTCGTATTGGTCACGTAGACGACGGATTTCGCTTTCCGCAACACCTAGAATCTTAGATAGGCGAGCATCAGCAAAACCTTTACGCTTAAGCTTGTTTAGCTCTTCTTTATTCAGACCAGCAAAGCCTTTCGCTTTAAGCTCTTGCTCAAGCTTAACGATGTCTTCAATTTGAACTAGGAACCAACGATCGATTTGCGTTAGGTTGAATACGCCATCTACAGACATACCCGCACGGAATGCATCCGCGATGTACCAAATACGCTCTGCGCCCGCTTCTTTTAGTTCGTGACGAATTGTTGTTAGTGCGTCTGGCGCATCTAGGTCAACCATTTCGTCAAAGCCAGTCGCGCCAACTTCTAGGCCGCGAAGTGCTTTTTGTAGCGATTCTTGTTGGTTACGGCCGATAGCCATAACTTCACCAACAGACTTCATTTGCGTCGTTAGACGGTCGTTAGCACCTGCAAATTTCTCGAAGTTAAAACGAGGAATCTTAGTTACTACGTAGTCGATTGTTGGTTCGAATGATGCTGGTGTTGCGCCACCCGTGATGTCATTTTGCAGTTCATCTAATGTGTAACCCACAGCCAGTTTCGCTGCAATCTTAGCGATTGGGAAACCTGTCGCTTTAGAAGCTAGAGCAGAAGAACGAGATACACGTGGGTTCATCTCGATGATAACCATACGGCCATCTTTCGGGTTGATACCAAACTGTACGTTTGAACCACCTGTTTCAACACCAATCTCACGCAGTACCGCTAGAGATGCGTTACGCATCAGTTGGTATTCTTTGTCTGTTAGAGTCTGTGCTGGTGCAACAGTGATTGAGTCACCCGTGTGGATACCCATTGGGTCGAAGTTTTCAATCGCACATACGATGATACAGTTGTCCGCTTTGTCACGAACCACTTCCATCTCGTACTCTTTCCAACCGATTAGAGATTCATCGATTAGAAGTTCGTTTGTTGGAGAAAGGTCTAAACCGCGACGACGAGATCTCTTCGAACTCTTCTTTATTGTATGCGATACCACCGCCAGTACCACCCATAGTGAATGATGGACGGATGATACAAGGGAAGCCAACCATATCTAGAACAGCGTAAGCTTCTTCCATGGTTTTCGCAGTGTCTGCACGTGGACACTCTAGGCCGATAGACTTCATCGCCTTATCGAAACGAGAACGGTCTTCCGCTTTATCGATAGCGTCAGCCGTTGCACCAATCATCTCTACACCGAACTCTTCAAGAACGCCGTGCTTCTCAAGATCTAGTGCACAGTTAAGAGCCGTTTGACCACCCATTGTAGGTAGAACTGCGTCTGGCTTCTCTTTCGCAATGATGTTGCGAACAACTTCCCATTGGATTGGCTCGATGTAAGTTGCATCAGCCATATCTGGGTCAGTCATGATGGTCGCTGGGTTCGAGTTTACTAGAATAACTCGGTAACCTTCTTCGCGAAGCGCTTTACAAGCTTGAGCACCAGAGTAATCGAACTCACATGCTTGGCCGATAACGATCGGGCCAGCACCTAGAATTAGAATACTTTTAATGTCAGTACGTTTTGGCATTGTCTACTACTCCGAATTACGCTGTGTGCTGTTTAATTAGTTCAATGAAGTGGTCGAAAAGCGGTGCCGCGTCTTCTGGACCTGGGCTCGCTTCTGGGTGACCTTGGAAGCTGAATGCTGGCTTATCTGTGCGGTGGATACCTTGTAGAGAACCATCAAATAGCGACTTGTGCGTTGCACGTAGGTTTTCAGGCAGCGTCTCTTCATCTGCAGCAAAACCGTGGTTTTGTGAAGTGATCATCACAACATCACGATCTAAATCTTTAACTGGGTGGTTTGCACCGTGGTGACCAAACTTCATTTTCACCGTCTTCGCACCAGAAGCTAGCGCTAGGATTTGGTGGCCAAGACAGATACCGAAGATTGGTAGACCTTTCTCTAAGAATACTTTTGTCGCTTCAATCGCGTAAGTACATGGTTCTGGGTCACCAGGGCCATTTGAAAGGAAAACACCGTCTGGGTTCAGTGCTAGAACTTCTTCCGCTGATGTTTCAGCTGGAACAACTGTTAGGCGGCAGCCGCGGTCAACAAGCATGCGCAAGATGTTACGTTTTGCACCGAAGTCGTAGGCAACAACGTGATATGGCAATTCTGAGTCTGCTTTCGCTTCAGGAAGTCCACCCGTAAGCGTCCACGAACCTTGTTTCCATTGATACGCTTCTTTTGTTGTAACTTCTTTCGCAAGGTCCATACCTTTTAGGCCAGGGAATTCTTTAGCCTTAGCCAGCGCTAGAGCCTCGTCGATGTTATTACCCGCTACGATACAACCGTTTTGAGCACCCTTCTCGCGAAGAATACGCGTCAGCTTACGAGTATCGATATCAGCGATACCAACAACGTTTTGCGACTTTAGGTAATCAGAAAGGGATTGTTCATTACGGAAGTTAGAAGCGATAAGAGGGAGATCGCGAATCACAAGGCCTTGAGCGTGGATTGAAGAGGATTCTTCGTCTTCGGAATTGGTTCCGGTATTGCCAATGTGAGGGTAAGTAAGCGTTACAATTTGTTGAGAATAGGAAGGATCAGTGAGGATTTCTTGGTACCCCGTCATCGAGGTATTAAAAACGACTTCACCAACAGCAGAACCGTCTGCGCCAATGGATTCACCGTGGAATACTGTCCCATCTTCTAGGACTAGCAATGCTGACTTTTTCAAGACAACCTCCAGAAATAAAAATGCATTAAAATTGATTTAATTTGCAAATCTACCTTCCTGCAACACCCAAAACTGCGTGTTTATGGAAATTAGACAAATTGGCGGTATTTTAGTGATGCCCGTGATTTGTGTCAACATTTAACGCAAAAGAAATTAAACATTTGTAGCCACTTATCCAACTTTCTCTTTTAAAGCTTCAAAAGTACTAGTTTTACAGGGGGGATGAGGGGAAATTGAGATTTTTTCAACTCTCGTTATCATTTCACTCTAAGTTAGAGTGATAGAAATATTGATAAGAAAGCGCAAACGTTAAATAACAAGAGGAAACAAGAAATAAAGGTAAGCTCAGACAAAAAACAACCAAAACTAGACAAAAAACACAATAAACTAAGCGTATTTTCACTACCTTAGTTAAGTTTAATTATCATTAGAATTGGCTAAATAAACAAAGCGCCGGCAATTGCCAGCGCATAATTATCTATTTACAGTTCGTTCAAACCAAGCACATCTGTCATGGTATAAAAGCCTGCTGGCTTGCTATCCAACCAAACCGCCGCCTTGATCGCACCGTTAGCAAAAGTCATACGATCCGTTGCTTTGTGGGTAATTTCGACACGCTCACCAATATCTGCAAACATTGCTGTGTGCTCACCAATGATATCGCCGGCACGAATGGTTGCAAAACCAATCTCATCTTTAGTACGCTCACCGGTAATGCCTTCGCGAGCCCAAACCGCAACGTCATTCAGATCATTACCCATAGCGCCCGCGATCGCTTCGCCCATACCAATCGCAGTGCCTGATGGCGCATCGACTTTATGACGGTGGTGCGCTTCAACAATTTCAACATCACAATAATCACCCATTACTTTTGCCGCTTTCTCAAGCAGCTTAAATACTAGGTTCACACCAACACTGTAGTTAGGAGCCATAACAATTGGCATCTCTTTAGACGCAGCGGCAATCACTTGTTTCTCTTCTTCAGAGAAGCCGGTTGTACCAATCACGAGCTTTTTGCCATGCTTCTTGCACAGTTCAATGTTCGCTAGAGTGCTGACAGGCGCAGTAAAGTCGACGATCACGTCAAACTCTTCTACCACTTTTGCTAGATCATCAACTAGGGCAACCTCAAAACGACCTTCACCACACAGCTCACCGATATCGACACCGACCAGCGATGACTCTGGGCGCTCTGAGCCAGCACCAACCGTCGCATCTTTGTTTTGGTGAGTAGCTTTCACCAAGTTACGGCCCATGCGACCTGCTGCTCCTGCAATTGCAATTCTTACCACTGCATTTATCTCCATTGTTTGGTTTGTCCCCTGCATACATTCGCAGAGCGACTCAAGTTCACTATCTCTTTAAACTAACAACAATCTCAGACTCAGGCTAGCCCTTACAAGTACTCTTTTACTACACGCTGTAAAATCGGCACGTTTGCTTCTGGGAATTCGTAGTTTGGCAATGCTTCAATAGCAACCCACTGCCCTTGTTGCCCTTCTTTGCCATAAGGCTCCTGCTCGAAAGCAGTAACACAGATGAAATCAAATTTAAGAGACTTTTCTGGATAATCAAACTCTAGGTGTTCAAATAAGCTCTGCTCTGTCACCGTAATTCCGATCTCTTCATCTAGCTCACGAACCATGGCTTGTTCAATGGTTTCGCCCTCTTCAACCTTGCCGCCTGGAAACTCCCAAAAGCCGCCTTTGTGTTTATCACTCGGACGCTTAGTAATAAAGATTTCCGATTTATCCTGATTGAAGATAATGCCCGCTACAATATGGATTCTTTTCATTGATGGTGTTCCTTCTGTTACCGCTATAGCCAACTCAACCATGAATTACGTCATCCTCAAGAAGGAGGAACGACTGAGTTGGGGATCTAATACAACATCATTAAGCCGAGAACCAAGCAAGATTCCCTACTACGCTCGTTCCTCGCTATAGGGAATGACGATTGAGTTGTCACCCAAAAGGCTTAACGACTAAATTCACATACAAAAAGAGCCGCATAAGCGACTCTCTATATTCTATTTTTCAGTTTTTCTGAAGCTAAGCTGTAGTGCTTGAGAGCAAGGCGGTGGCACGGAGCTTACGATAGTAAGTGAGTACCACCAACGCAGCTATCAAGTGCTACGGCGACGATTCATAGAAACTTAGTTGATTTTGCCGTGACACTGTTTGTACTTCTTACCACTGCCACATGGACATGGCTCATTACGGCCAACTTTGCGCTCATCACGTACAACTGGTTGATGCCCTTCTGCTGACTCTTCGCCATCAGATAGTTGGTTTTCAGCTGAAGCGTGTTGAGCTTGTGCACGGCGCGCTGCTTCTTCCGCTTGAGCTTGACGCTGCGCTTCCATCTTCTCTACTTCTTCTTGTTGTTGAACTCGAACTTTCGAAAGGATAGTAATCACGTCAGACTTTAGCACTTCTAGTAGACCTTCAAACAGCTCAAACGACTCGCGCTTGTACTCTTGTTTCGGGTTCTTCTGTGCATAACCACGTAGGTGAATACCTTGACGAAGGTGATCCATTGCCGCCAAGTGCTCTTTCCACAAACCATCAAGAGTTTGTAGCATGACAGACTTCTCGAAGTTGCGCAGAACTTGTTCACCGACCACTTCTTCTTTCTGTTTGTAAACATCAACAGCCATGCCTAGGATGCGTTCACGTAACGCTTCTTCGTATAGCTTATCGTCTTCGTCCAACCAACCTTGAATATCAAAGTCTAGGTCGAAGTCGTTTTTCAGACGGTCTTGAAGGCCAGGGATATCCCACATGTCTTCTAGTGACTGCGGCGGGATGTATTCATCAATAACCGATGTGAACACGTCTTCACGGTTGTGCTCGATCATCTCGCTGATGTCTTCAGAGCTCATTAGCTCATCACGCAGTTCGTAAACCACTTTACGCTGATCGTTCGCTACGTCATCGTATTCAAGAAGTTGTTTACGGATATCGAAGTTGCGACCTTCAACTTTACGTTGTGCTTTTTCGATAGAGCGAGATAGCATCTTAGATTCAATCGCTTCACCCTCTTCCATACCGCTCTGGATAAGACCAGCCATACGGTCAGATGTGAAGATACGCAGTAGCGAGTCTTCCATTGATAGGTAGAAACGAGAAGAACCTGCGTCACCTTGACGACCAGAACGACCACGTAGCTGGTTATCGATACGACGGGATTCGTGACGCTCAGTACCGATGATGTGTAGACCACCGGACTCTAGTACTTTGTCATGAACCACTTTCCAATCTGCTTTGATCTTGTCGATCTGCTCTTGAGTTGGATCTTGTAGTTTTTCAACTTCTGCTTGCCAGCTACCACCTAACACGATATCGGTACCACGACCAGCCATGTTAGTTGCGATAGTCACTGCACTTGGCGTACCTGCTTGCGCTACGATTTCTGCTTCTTTTTCGTGGAACTTCGCGTTCAGTACGTTGTGCTTAATTTTTGCTTTTTTCAGAGCGTTCGACAGCAGTTCAGATTTCTCGATAGAAACCGTACCAACTAGCGATGGTTGACCTGCAGCAACGCGCTCTTTGATGTCTTCAATGATGGCATTGAACTTGTCAGCTTCAGTACGATAAACCACGTCAGGCATATCGTTACGAACCATAGGCTTGTTGGTTGGGATAACCACTGTTTCTAAGCCGTAGATCGATTGGAATTCGAATGCTTCTGTGTCTGCCGTACCTGTCATACCTGACAGTTTTTCGTATAGACGGAAGAAGTTCTGGAAAGTGATCGAAGCCAGAGTCTGGTTTTCGTTCTGAATCTTAACGCCTTCTTTCGCTTCAACCGCTTGGTGCAGACCTTCAGACCAACGACGACCAGGCATAGTACGGCCAGTGTGTTCATCAACGATAACCACTTCGCCTTCTTCAGTAACGATGTAGTCTACGTTTTTCTCGAACAATACGTGTGCACGCAGTGCCGCATTAACGTGGTGCAGTAGGCTGATGTTGGTTGGAGAGTAAAGCGTGTCGCCCTCTTCCATTAGACCATTTTTCACCATTAGCTCTTCAACAAATTCTTGACCGTTTTCAGTCAGGTGAACCTGTTTAGACTTCTCGTCCATGGTGTAGTGACCTTCACCACGGTACTCTTCTGAATCTTCTTTATCTTGAAGTTCCAGGTGAGGAATCAGTGTGTTGATTCGAGTGTAAAGATCTGAGCTATCTTCAGCTGGGCCAGAGATAATAAGAGGAGTACGAGCTTCATCGATTAGGATTGAGTCCACCTCATCGACAACTGCGAAGAAGCGTTCACGTTGTACACGATCTTCCGCGCGGAAAGCCATGTTGTCACGTAGGTAGTCAAAACCGAATTCGTTGTTTGTTCCGTATAGGATATCCGCTTGGTAAGCCGCTTTTTTCTCAGGTGGTGCCATGTTTGGTACGTTAACACCAACGGTCATGCCTAAGAATTCAAATAGAGGACGGTTTGTCTCAGCATCACGCTTCGCTAGGTAGTCGTTCACCGTTACAACGTGAACACCCTTACTTGGAAGTGCGTTTAGGTAAGCAGGTAGAGTCGCTGTTAGTGTTTTACCTTCACCAGTACGCATCTCTGCGATTTGACCAGCGTTAAGAACCATACCACCAATCAGCTGAACGTCGAAGTGACGCATGCCGTAAATACGCTTAGATGCTTCACGTACTGTTGCGAATGCTTCTGGTAGAAGTTGGTCTAGTGTTTCACCTTTGTCTAAGCGCTCACGAAACTCAACAGTTTTTGCTTTTAGCTCTTCATCAGACAGAGCCTCAAACGTTGGTTCGTAGTTATTAATTTCTTTTACAATCTTTCTAAGGCGGCGCAGTGTTCTGTCATTGCGACTGCCAATTACCTTTGTCAGCAGCTTAGTAATCATGTGCTTGGAATCTCTTCGTTCTCAGATCGTCCGCGATCTATTTTAAATGCCGTCAGTCTCTACCAGTTGTGAACTAGTGTTAGTTACGAACCAAGGATACTGAGATAAATCTAGTACCTCTGATATTGTGTTGGAGAGTAGAGTTTTCAAGGCTTGAGTTAAAATTATTGGCATCTAGTGTAAGTAATTTTCACCTCAACGACCATTTATGAGGTCATTTGTTTGATGTGGTTTGAACTTTTATTACCAATTGCCGATGGAATAAACAACCTCAAGGCTAGCCTAACGCTTATTCCAATGCTTTATCGCACTTTAGCTTTATTACAGATACAAAAAAACCAGGCGCATTGCCTGGTTTTTAAAATCTTTGATTGCAGTTTTACGCTAAAACCATTCCTGGTTCTGCAAAGGCAACTGGAGAGCCTGCTTCTTCTTCGAATGTTGCCCATTCCCAAGCTTCTGCATCAGCAAGAACTGCACGTAGAAGTTGGTTGTTTAGGCCGTGACCCGATTTGTATGCACGGAACTCACCAATGATAGCGTGTCCACACATGTAAAGGTCACCAATCGCATCCAGCACTTTGTGAGTAACAAACTCGTTATCAAAACGAAGACCTTCTTCGTTAAGAATACGGTACTCATCAAGCACGATAGCGTTATCAAAGCTACCACCTAGAACTAGGTTCTGAGATTGTAGGTATTCGATGTCACGCATGAAGCCGAAAGTACGAGCGCGAGAAATCTCTTTAACAAAACCTTGTGAAGAGAAGTCAAACAGAAGACGCTGCTCATCAGCTTCAATCGCTGGGTGGTTGAAGTCGATCTCGAAGTCCATACGGAAGCCGTTAAATGGTACAAACTCTGCCCACTTATCACCGTCTTCAAAGCGTACTGGCTTTTTGATACGAATAAAACGCTTCGCTGCATTTTGAGTTTCCACACCAGCTTGCTGGATTAGATACACAAACGGGCTTGAACTGCCGTCCATGATTGGAATCTCAGGAGCATCTACTTCAACAATGATGTTGTCGATACCCATACCTGCTAATGCTGCATTCAAGTGTTCAACCGTTGAAATACGCACACCTGCATCGTTTACAAGCGCTGTACACAACATAGTGTCACGAACTGATGCTGGATCAGCTGGAAAATCTACAGGAGGGTTTACATCGGTACGACGGTATACAATGCCTGTATTTGCAGCTGCCGGGCGAAGAGTAAGTGTGACTTTACGACCAGAGTGGAGACCCACACCAGTTGTTTTCACAATTTCTTTCAGAGTACGTTGTCTGATCATCTGCCTGCCTCTTATCAGTGCTACAAATCACGGCCAGTATTTACCGACCGCGAATTTTACCACTAAATTGACTATAGTCAAATATTGGTTGTTTGTTAATCAGCCTGACGTCGTAAGAATGCTGGAATATCTAAGTACCCACTCTCTTTTTCTGGCTTAGGTGCTACACTTTGGCTAGCGCCTGTACCTGAAGAAACAGGTGACGTTGTTGGCTGTGGTTTCACTTGAGGTTTAACCTCAGTTTTTTCTTGCAATGGCTGTGCCACTTTCTCTTCCACTTTTGGTGCAGCTTGTACTGCGGCTTGTGGTTGAGGAGCCGAAGCCACTTTTGCTTTACCACCAGCAACTAACGTAATGTCTGGCTTTCTCTCAGTGCCAATACCTGTGGCTACCACAGTTACGCGGATTTCGTCCGTCATATCTGGGTCTAGAGAAGTACCGATTACTACTGTTGCATTGTCAGAAGCAAAGGCCTTAACTGTGTTACCTACGGTTTCGAACTCGTCTAGACGCATATCTAGACCAGCTGTGATGTTAACAAGCACACCACGAGCGCCCGCTAGGTCGATGTCTTCTAGTAATGGGCTAGAAATTGCCGTTTCAGCCGCTTCCTCTGCACGGTCTTCACCTTTCGCGATGCCGCTACCCATCATTGCATGACCCATTTCCGACATTACAGTGCGTACGTCCGCAAAGTCGACGTTAATCATGCCTGGGCGAGTAATTAGCTCAGCAATACCTTGAACCGCGTTCTTAAGAACATCGTTCGCGCTTGCGAATGCTTCTAGTAGTGTTACACCACGACCCAGTACCTTCAGTAGCTTCTCATTTGGAATCGTAATCAATGAATCCACATGTTTAGAAAGCTCTTCAATACCTTGTTCAGCAAACGCTAGACGCTTTTTACCTTCGAAGCTAAATGGCTTAGTTACAACAGCGACTGTTAGTACGCCCAGCTCTTTTGCTACTTCAGCAATCACTGGAGCGGCACCAGTACCTGTACCACCACCCATACCAGCTGCGATAAATACCATATCGGCGCCAGTTAGAACTTCTTTAATTCTTTCTCGGTCTTCGAGAGCTGCATCACGGCCAACTTGTGGGTTTGCGCCAGCGCCTAGACCCTTAGTGATGTCACCACCAATTTGGATCACGCTGCTCACGCTAGTTTTGCGAAGTGCTTGAGCATCAGTGTTTACGCTAATGAACTCAACACCTTCAATTGACTCACGTACCATGTGCTCAACAGCGTTACCGCCACCGCCACCAACTCCAACGACTTTAATTACTGCATCGTCAGACATTTCCATCATCGGTTCAAACATGTGTTATCTCCGTTTTTCCTGCAACTCAGGTTAAAACTCTTTTTGTATCCAATTACGCAATTTACCAAACAAACCTGTCATCGAAGGCGCGCTACGCTTTGGCTCGCTGTAATCACCTTCATCGTTTATTTGGCAGTCTCTTGCGTAATGAAGTAAACCAACCGCCGTAGAATGATACGGCTCTTTAACATAATCGGTTAAGCCACTAACTTCTAACGGCTTACCCACTCGAACTTGATTGCGGAAAACGCGTTCCGCACACTCTACTAATCCTTCAATCTGTGCAGCACCACCAGTTAAAACTACACCGGCAGCAAGATGATGTTTAATACCCTCATCTCTTAACTGTAGTTGAACAGTATCAATAGTTTGGTTAACAAGCCCCATTAATTCTGTATAACGTGGTTCAATCACCTCAGAAAGTGTTTGTCTTTGCAAACTACGAGATGGTCGACCACCCACACTTGGGACGTTAACTGAGTCATCCTTGCTTACGAGTTCACTCAGAGCGCAACCGTGGTTTACTTTGATCTCTTCGGCATCACTTACTGGTGTACCGAATGCGAAGGCAATATCACTGGTTACTGCATTTCCTGCATAGGAAAAGACTTCTGTGTGTCGCAGTGCACCACCGGTCCAAATGGAGATATCCATTGTACCTGCACCAATATCGACCACACACACTCCAAGTTCTCTCTCGTCTTCAGTGATTACCGCATTACTTGAGGCAAGCCCTGAAAACACGATCTGCTCTACAGTGAGACCACATCGTTCAACAGCTTTAATAATGTTTCTCGCCATATCGCTGTGGCAAGAAATCAGGTGAACACTCACTTCCATTCGAACCCCAGACAAGCCAAGTGGATTCTTAATACCCTCTTGGTAATCGATGGTGAATTCTTGTGGAATCACGTGCAGAATTCTCTGCTCGTCACCTATTTTAATTGATTTCGCGGTATGGATTGCTCGATCCATATCGTCTTGTGACACTTCCTCATCCGAGATGGTGCCCATGCCTTTTTCAATTCGGCTTGCGATGTGCTTACCCGATAGTGAGATAAATACATTGCTGATTTGGCATTCAGCCATCAGTTCCGCTTGATCAATAGCACGCTGAACCGATTTCACTACCGACTCTAGGTCGTTAACACCGCCTTTATCCATACCTCTGGATGGGCTCTGCCCAGATCCAATGATATTGATTTGACCATCAGGCAGTACCTCACCTACTAGAGCTGATATGGTTGCAGTGCCTATATCAAGACCAACAATTATGTTGTCATCTGCGGCCTTAGTCATCTGTACTCTCTTCTAACTCTTGCTCTGGAAACCAGCCTACAGCGGCTCCCGTATCATACCTGAGGTCGATGTAGCTCACTCGATTCGCTTTATCACCTAACTCGTTATAAAGCGAAATAAAGCGCTCAACACGCTCATCTAAAGAATCTTTACCTAGCTCTAGGCGAATGCCGTTGTCTAGGATGATTTGCCATGCTCTACGTTCATTCAGAACCAATGAAGTGACACTCAATCCCACGCTATTGATCAACGGGGTAATCTGACGCCACTTGGCGATCACTTCTTGACTCGAATCTTGAGGGCCATAGAGTTTGACTCTGTCACCTTCAAGTTGGCCTATATCTCCATTAAACACATCGCCGTTTTCGTTTAACAGCATGTTGCCGTTCCAAATCGCGGCAGCTTGATGCTCAGTCAGAAAAACTTTAATCGTGTCAGGCCATTGCTTACGAATAGAGACAACAGATACCCAAGGAAGTGCCTCTAAACTGTCTTGTAACACATCAATGTCTTGAGACATGAAGGTTCCAATATGTTCAAGCTGGCTAAACGCATGCTGAACATCACTGGCGGAGACATATGTTAAGTCGCCTTGAAGTACAATTTTAGAGAGGGGCAATCGTTGATCGTCCCACATCCAACTCAGAGTGGTATAGAAAAGAAACCCAATGAAAAGCACTACCAAAATCAGAAAAGAACCACCAAGGGCGTGTTTCTTTAACGATGGTAAGCTGAATAGGTGGCGGTTTTCGCTGAAAGTACTTTCTACCAAAACCCGCAGTCCCTGTCGTTGGTTCGCAATTCTATTCCCTATCTTTTCGTAATAGAGGTAAAAGCACTTACTTTAACCTATGAATTATACTGAGCAAAATCAAACTATCAAACGTTGATAATCAGATTTTTGGTTAAATTTGGGTCAAGCGCAAGAAGTGAGCGCTCGACCACAGTATGTGATAACTTATTCTATTAAGCGCTCTGCATTTTATTAATGTCTAACTGCAGCGCTTCAAGCTGTTTCGCTACGCGGCCAACATCACCTGCGCCTTGTGTTAACACGAGGTCACCGCCTTGGATAACATTGGCTAATGTCGAAGGTAGCGCAGTAATGTCTGAGACAAAAATAGGGTCGATTTTACCGCGGCCACGAATGGTTCGGCTCAACGCACGGCCATCAGCGCCAGCAATCGGTTTTTCACCTGCTGAGTAGACATCAAGCAGGATTAAAACGTCAACCTGCTCAAGAACGTTAGCAAAATCATCAAACAGATCACGGGTGCGGCTATAACGGTGCGGCTGGAATATCATCACCAGACGCTTGTCTTCCCAACCGCTACGTGCTGCTTGGATAGTCACGTCGACCTCAGTTGGGTGATGACCGTAATCATCCACCAGCATTGCCACACCTTTACCAGTTTCGTATTCACCTAAATGATCAAAACGGCGACCAGTGCCTTGAGTGCCAGCCATTGCTTTTAGAATTGCTTCATCGCTGATGTCATCTTCTGTAGCCACTGCAATCGCAGCCGATGCATTCAATGCGTTGTGGCGACCCGGGATGTTAAGTGTGATATCAAGATTCGCTTTGCCTTCGCGAACTACCGTGAATTTGCCTTGCTGACCTTCTTGGCGGTAGTTCTCAATACGCACATCAGCATCTTCAGAGAAACCGTAAGTGATCACTTGGCGACTTACTTGAGGGATAAGCTCACGTACTACAGGATCATCAACACACATGACCGCCTGACCGTAAAACGGCAGGTTGTGTAGGAAGTCGATGAAGGTCTGCTTTAACGTTTCGAAGTCACCACCATAGGTATCCATATGGTCAGCTTCGATGTTGGTCACGATGCTTACCATAGGTTGCAGATGTAAGAATGATGCATCACTCTCATCAGCCTCTGCAATCAGAATTCGACTTGAGCCTAGACGAGCATTAGTGCCCGCGCTTTTTACCAGGCCACCGTTAACGAAGGTTGGATCAAGACCCGCTTCAGAGTAAATCTGTGTAACCAGAGCCGTCGTGGTTGTTTTGCCGTGCGTACCAGCCACTGCAATACCATGACGAAAGCGCATTAGCTCTGCGAGCATCTCTGCACGACGTACAATCGGTGTGCGTGCTTCACGAGCCGCAACGATTTCTGGGTTCTCTTCGTTGATTGCAGTCGAAACGACCACCACACTTGCGTTAGCAACATTACTCGCTTGATGGCCAATGTAGACCGTTGCACCCTTGCTAACCAAACGCTCTATTACTGGGTTTTGAGCAATGTCAGAACCTGTAATCTGGTAGCCTTCGTTTAGCAAGACTTCAGCAATCCCGCTCATACCTGCGCCACCAATACCGATGAAGTGGATAGATTTCACTCGGCGCATTTCTGGCACCATTGCACGGATCTGCGCTAAGTCTTGCGTATGTTCAATCGTCATCAAATTTATCTCGTTATTTTGCTAAAGCTTGAATGGCTTTAGCGACGGTCACATCAGCGTCCAGCTTCGCCGCTTGGCGTGCCTTTGTTGCCATCGTTTTTAATTCATTTCTGTCTAGCTGAGCGATGGTGTTCGCTAGCTTTTCTGCCGTTAGATCTGGCTGTTCGATCATCAACGCAGCGCCGCAATCAACTAAGTGGTCGGCATTAAGCGCTTGCTGGCGGTCTTTATGCATGAAAGGCACAAAAATAGAGCCAACACCTGCAGCAGAGACTTCAGACACTGTTAACGCACCTGAACGACACACTAATAGATCTGCCCATGCATAGGCTTGCGCTACATCATCAATAAATTCAGTCACTTGAACATTGTTCACAGAATGAGAATTATATTGTTCAATAACTTGCTGTTGATTGTTTTTGCCCGCTTGGTGCATCACTGTGAAGCCTTCACCAAGCAGCCCCAAAGCAACTGGCAAGGTGTCATTGAGGATCTTTGCACCTTGGCTACCGCCCATAACTAGGATACGGATATCACCGTCACGTTCCGCCATGCGCTCACTTGGCTCAGGCAATGCAACCACATCTTCACGTACTGGGTTACCCACAACATCCGCACTAGGGAATGCACCCGGGAATGCTTGAAACACCTTTTTCGCGATCTTAGATAGCCATTGGTTGGTTAAACCGGCCACTGCATTCTGCTCATGCAGAACCACTGGAATACCCGATAACCAAGCTGCGATGCCACCTGGACCACTCACATAGCCGCCCATGCCAAGCACCACATCTGGCTGCCACGCCTTAATGTGTTGCTTTGCTTGAAGTATGGCATTAATAATTAGGAAAGGCGCTTTAATTAACTTAGCGATGCCTTGGCCTCGCAGTCCTTTCACCTTAATGAAATCAATCTCGATACCGTGCTTTGGCACCAGATCCGCTTCCATACGATCAGCCGTACCTAGCCAGCGAATCTCCCAACCTTGTTGTTGTAGTTTTTTCGCGACCGCTAAGCCTGGAAATACGTGACCGCCGGTACCACCAGCCATCACCAATAATCTTTTGTTCTTTTTCATGCTGCTACTATTCATTTAATTCGTTCTGATGCTCAGCATCCTGTTGTTCTATTAGGCGACATTCATGGTCAATTCGCAGCAACATAGATACCGCGACTGACATGATGATCAAGCTGGAGCCACCATAACTGATCAGTGGAAGAGTCAGGCCCTTGGTCGGTACGATACCTGATGCCGCACCAACGTTAACCAAGGTTTGAAAAGCAAACCAAATACCGATGCCAAAAGCGAGGTAACCGCTAAACACCTGGTCGTTTTCAAAGGCTTTCTTACCAATAAAAATCGCTTTGAAAACCAAACTGAAGATCAGCATCAACACCAAGGTCACGCCCACAAAACCGAGCTCTTCTGCAAGTACAGCGAATACAAAGTCGGTATGCGCCTCCGGCAAGTACTCTAGTTTTTGAATCGAGTTGCCTAAGCCTTGCCCCATCCAATCCCCACGACCAAATGCCATCAGAGATTGTGTTAGCTGGTAGCCACTACCAAATGGGTCATTCCAGGGTTCCCAGAATGAGGTCACACGTCGCACACGGTATGGCTCTATCACAATCAAGCCAACAACCGCAGCCACACCAGCAACCATGAGAGCGATAAACTGCGACAGTTTCGCACCAGCAATGAACAGCATGCCAAACAGAGTCACCAGCATCACAACCACGGTACCTAAGTCGGGCTGACCTAGTAGCAACACTGCAAAGGCACCAAACACCATAATGGGTTTTGCAAAACCACCGAAGAAGGTCTTCCTCACTTCGTCTTGCTTACGAACCAAGTAACCAGCCATGAAGATAAACAGCGACAACTTTGCCACTTCGGCAGGCTGGAGGTTGAATAGCCCCAAAGGAATCCAACGCGATGCACCGTTAACCGACTTACCAACAGCCAATACCACGATCAACAAGAAGAAGGACAATCCCAGTAGGTACATACTGTATTGAAGCCAGCGCTTCATCGGGATTTGCAATATCACACTGGATACACCCAACGCGAGCAGCAAAAAGATCGCATGGCGGAACATAAAGTGAAAAGGCTGATCGGTTAAACGAGCACTGATTGGGAACGAAGCAGACGTCACCATTACCAACCCAGTCAGCATCAGCCCAAGCGCGATCCAGACCAATTGACGATCGTAAAGCGCCTCTGGCGTAGAGCGGTTAAGCCATTGCCAAATTGAGTGGTTGAGCTGTCTCACTTTCTGCACTGGGTTCCAGTCCTTTAACGATTAAGCGTACTTTTGAGCAAGCTCGGTGAATGCATCACCCCTTGCCATGAAATTACTAAACTGATCGAAGCTTGCACACGCAGGCGATAACATCACCATATCTCCAGCGACCAGCTGTGGTGAAATGGTTTCAATAATCTGCTGCATGGTGTCAAATTTTTGTGCCGATGAATGCAGAGGCTTAAACTGGTCAGCATCTTCACCAAAACAGCACAGTTGAACGCGTGCGATATTGTTGAGTACCGGTGCAAGCTCACTGAAGTCTGCGCCTTTACCCACACCACCGACTAACAAATAAAGTGTTCCTGCACACTCTAGACCAGACAAAGCCGCTAACGTGCTGGCAACGTTGGTTGCCTTAGAGTCATTAACCCACTTCACGTCGCGCTTGTCTGCGACGACTTGGCAACGATGAGTCAGGCCGTTATATGCTTTTAATGCATCAAGACTGTTGGTGTAGTCGATATTTGCCAGTTTAAGTAGTGCTAAAGAAACCAAGGCATTTGATACATTGTGTCGACCAACCAAGGTGAGGTCTTGGCTGCGAATAACCGGCACACCATGATCAATGAGCCACTCTTCGCCATTAATCACATCAACGCCGAACTCTTGGTTATCAAAGCCGAAGCTTACGACCGGTTGTGAATCGAGCGGATAGGTTTCGCGATCATCACGGTTTACTAGAGCGTATTGCGCATGTTTGAAGATACGGCGCTTAGCATCACAGTAGTCGGCCATGCCTTGATAACGATCCATGTGATCTTCAGAGAGGTTCAAGAATGCGGCTGCCGCTAATTTAAGACTTGATGTGGTCTCTAACTGGAAGCTCGACAATTCTAAGACGTAGAGGTCGGCATCTTGTTCAAGTAGATCCAATGCAGGAACACCGATGTTGCCACCAACGCCCACCTTAAGACCAGCAGCTTTGGCAAGCACACCCGTAAGGTCTGTCACAGTGCTCTTACCGTTAGAGCCCGTGATTGCCACGACAGGCTTCTCAACCGCCCAAGCGAACAATTCAATATCACCCACAACAGCACCGCCGCGTGCCAACACAGTTTGAATCTCTGGTGTTGCCAGCGCGATACCTGGGTTTGCCACCACAAGGTCGGCTTGTGCTAACCACTCGTTTTGCCAGCTCCCAGAATGCAGAGCAACACCATCAGGCAGTGACTCTTTGCCCGGAGGATTATCGCGAGTGTCGATCACTCTCACCGTGCAGTGAGGCTGATATTTTACAAGATGTTTAACGACAGAGAGCCCGGTAATACCGAGCCCTACAACCACTACATTTTGAATATTTTGCCAAGGTTCCATTTAAACAAGACGCTCTTAATGTGGATAAAGCCCCGTATTAACGAGGCTTAAAGTGGAATTAACGAACTTTCAGAGTCGCTAGACCAATCAAAACAAGAACCATTGAGATGATCCAAAAACGCACGATTACACGTGGCTCTGGCCAGCCTTTCAGCTCGTAGTGGTGGTGAATTGGTGCCATACGGAAAATACGCTGACCGCGCAGTTTGTAAGAGCCGACCTGTAAGATTACTGATAGCGTCTCCATTACAAATACACCGCCCATAATAACCAGTACCAACTCCTGGCGAACCAATACCGCGATAGTGCCTAAAGCACCACCGAGTGCTAGAGAGCCGACATCGCCCATGAATACTTGCGCTGGGTAGGTGTTAAACCATAGGAAACCAAGGCCAGCACCGACAATAGCGGTACATACAACAACCAGCTCAGACGTAAACGGGATATAGGGAATATGTAGGTATTCAGCAAAGTTAACGTTACCCGTCGCCCATGCAATAACCGCAAAGCCAGCAGCTACCATTACCGTCGGCATGATCGCGAGACCGTCTAGACCATCTGTTAGGTTAACCGCATTACTGGTACCCACGATAACAAAGTACGTCAACACAATGTAGAGTAAGCCAAGCTGTGGCATCACATCTTTGAAGAAAGGTACAACAAGCTGAGTCGCTGCCGTGTCTTGACCGTGTACATACAGTGCAAACGCCACAACCAGCGCAATCGCTGACTGCCAGAAGTACTTCCAGCGAGCAATTAGGCCATCGGTGTTCTTACGGACAACTTTGCGATAGTCATCAACAAAACCGACCGCACCATAACCGCCAAGAACTGCCATCACAGCCCATACATAAGGGTTAGAAAGATCTGCCCACAACAGAACAGTAATGATGATCGCAGCCAAGATCATCACACCACCCATGGTTGGTGTACCACGTTTGCTGAAGTGAGATTCAGGGCCATCATTACGAACAACTTGACCGATTTGCAGCATTTGCAGACGCTCGATTAAACGAGGTCCCATCCACAGTGACAAGCATAGAGCCGTTAAAATACTCGCGATTGCTCGAAACGAAAGGTATTCAAACAGGCGAAAAAACGAAAAGTGTGGCTGTAGCAGCTCTGCAAGCCAAATAATCATGAAAAGTTCTCCTTTAAAGCAGCGGCAATTTTACTCATTCCTGCACTGTTTGCGCCTTTAACTAACAGTGTGTGCGACGCATTATTTGGCAAGCTTAACTGCTGCTCTATATGTGCGATCATCGCTTGATGCGTGGCGAAGTGAATGCCGTTGCAGACCTCACTGATCACCTTTGTATCATCACCATAAGTGAGTACATGCTCAAAAGCGAATGGGGCAGCATATTCACCGACTTGACGGTGAAGTGCAAGGCTTTCATCGCCTAATTCAGCCATATTGCCTAAAATCAGCCAACGCTGCCCTTTAAAGCTAGACAACAGTTTTGCCGCCGCCTTCATCGCAGGCACGCTGGCGTTGTAGCTGTCGTCAATTAACTTAATTTGTTCACTCAGCTGTTGAACCTCAACACGGCCCTTGACTGAGTTCAAGTTTTTTAAACCAGTCTGAATGTCATTCAAACTCGCACCAAACTGGATACTCAATGCGGCTGCAGAAAGTGCATTTGCCACATTGTGTTGACCAATGATACCTAGCTCAATAGCGATATCCCCTTGTGGGGTGTGCATTGTGAAACAGGCTTTGCCTTGATCATTAAGCTCAACTTCGTCGGCAAAGTAATCGGCCTCAGGGTTTACATCTGAGAACGTAAGCACCGACTTATCTGCCAAGACTTCTTCCCAATATGCACCACCATTGCTCTCTAAGTTGACGATAGCGGTATCTCCAGCAGAGAGGCCTTGGTAGATTTCACCCTTAGCTTGCTTTACACCATCCATTGAACCAAAGCCTTCAAGGTGCGCTGCGGCAACATTATTTACCACCGCCACTTGCGGCTTGACCAGTTGTGTCGTGTAAGCAATCTCACCGATGTGGTTAGCACCAAGCTCAATCACAGCGAAGTCATCACTTGGCTCGCTGCGCAGTAACGTCAGAGGTACCCCAATATCATTATTGAAATTGCCCGCGGTAAACAGTACTTTTCCACGCTGTTGTAAAATGCTAGCGACCATCTCTTTGACTGTGGTTTTGCCACAGCTACCTGTGATAGCCATGGTTGGCACTTCACATTGAGCATGCACCCATGCACTCAACTGACCCAACGCAAGTTTAGTATCCTCAACAACTACTTGAGTAATATTTAGGTCAAGTTTTCGTTCGACTAACAACGCGCTGGCTTGTGCTTCGACCGCTTGATGGCAAAAGTCATGCGCATCAAATCGCTCGCCAACCAAAGCCACAAACAGAGCACCACTTTGAACGGTACGTGTATCTGTAGATACCGAATGAATCATGGTCGCTTTCCCTGCTTCCGTTGATTCAATTAGTTCACCATTAACGGCCTGACAGACCTGTTCTAGTGATACATCAATCATTGTGAATACCTAATAATTGCAGTGCTGACTCTCGATCAGAGTAGTGCACAGTTTCATCTTTTAATACTTGGTAATCCTCATGGCCCTTACCTGCCAGTAGGATAATGTCATTGTTACCCGCTTGCTCAAGGGCAAACTTCACCGCTTGATAGCGGTCATGCTCAACGTATGCAGCTTGAGGCTTCTTAAGTCCCACCAGCATATCTTTGACGATTTCCGCAGGGTCTTCGCTGCGAGGGTTATCATCAGAGATAATGATCTTGTCGGCGAACTGTTCCGCTGTCTCCGCCATCATTGGACGCTTGCCTTTATCTCTATCACCGCCGCAACCAAAAATAGCCCATAAGTTGCCAGAGCAATGCACGCGCAGCGCAGCTAATGCTTTTTCAAGTGCATCTGGCGTGTGAGCATAATCGACGACGACTTTGGCTTTTTGCGGCGCTTGGAATAGTTCCATACGGCCGATCACTGGCTGTAGCTTTGGTGCACTATCAATAAGTTGCTGTTTATCAATACCTAAAGCAAGCAGTGTTGCAAACGCCACTAATACATTTGATGCATTGAATTGACCGATCAAAGGTACCTGCAGTGACCCCGTGCCCCACGCACCATCGAAATCCATACAGATGCCAGTTTCAGCATAAGCCACGTTTGAGGCCCACACCGAATTGTCGCGATCAGTCATAGGATTAAGCGACACTGCAACGGCATCGGGTAATTCAGATAACCACGCCAAACCCACCGGGTCATCGGCATTAATGATGGCGTGCTGGCAGTGATGCTTGGTAAACAGACTCTGTTTGGCTAACGCGTACTCTTCCATTGTGCCATGATAGTCAAGGTGGTCTCGACTCAGGTTGGTAAAAACACCGGCTGCGAATTTGAGTGCTTTAACTCGGCCTTGAACCAAGCCGTGTGATGAGATTTCCATTGCAGTATAGGCCGCATTTTGAGCCGATAATTCACTCAAAGTACGTTGAATTTCAATCGCACTACCCGTGGTATTTTTTGCGGTTTGCAGGTCGTCAAGAAAACCATTCCCTGTCGTGCCCATAACACCAGAGCGCTGACCAACTAAATCAAGCCACTGAGCGATAAGTTGAGTAATTGTGGTTTTGCCATTAGTGCCTGTCACGCCAATCAGCTGAGTCGCATCTGATTGATAGACTCGACCAGCTAGAGCAGAGAGCTCTTGATTCAGATCTTGGACATAAGCGATAGCGACGGCATTATGTAACTCAACACTGCCATGAACATGCTCTTCGCACGCTTGAGCAATGACAGCGCTAGCACCCAACTCGATGGCTTTATCGATAAAACGGCGTCCATCAACAGCATGGCCAATAACAGCAACGAAAATGTCTCCCGAACTTACCGCTCGGCTATCTAACTCAAGGTGCGTGACTTCGACTTCCGCCAGTTCAGCACAGTCAAATGCCCCCCAAGGGCTCAGTAAGTTAGACAGTGTTAGGCTATTACTCATATTGAATCCTGATTCGTTCTATTCTTGAAACTTGTTTTCATCAGCTGGCACATTAAGAATCTGCAGTGCACCCTTCATGATTTCTGAAAATACCGGTGCAGCAACAGAACCGCCGTAGTAGAGATCGCCCTGCGGCTCATTCACCACTACAACCAGTGATACGCGAGGGTCGCTTACAGGTGCTACGCCTGCGGTAATCGCGATATACTCATCGCTATAACCACCCGCTTCCGCTTTACGAGAAGTACCCGTTTTAGCCGCGACGCGATAACCCGGTACCGCCGCGCGCGTTGCTGTGCCGCCTTTTTGGGTTACCCCTTCAAGCATCTCTAAAACAAGCTGCGCATTATCTCTATCAATGATCTGCTTAGAAAAATCTTGCTCGTTGTTTTCAATGATATGGATCGGCTCGTAAACACCTTTATTCGCCAGTGTTGCGTAAGCATGAGCCAATTGAATTGGGGTTACAGATAGGCCGTAACCAAAAGATAAGGTGGCGATTTCAAACTTTGACCAACGGCGTCGATTCGGGAAGATACCGGTTGTCTCACCGACTAAGTTCAAGCCAGACATTTCGCCTAAGCCAACCGAGCTATAAAGCCCTAATAGAGCTTCGAGCGGCATATCCAGTGCTAGCTTCGCAACACCAATGTTACTCGACTTCTTGAGGATCATGGCTAGGTCAGCCTTGCCGACTTTGGAGGTGTCACGCACGCGGCTACCGCCGATTTGCATGATGCCATTCCCGGTGTTGATCACGGTGTCTGGGGTTGCTGCACCATTTTCGAGTGCCGCCAATACAACAAATGGCTTAACGGTAGAGCCGGGTTCCATCGCATCCGTCAGTACTCGGTTACGCATCTTAAAGCTTTGCAGGTCGGCACGGTTGTTTGGGTTATATGACGGTGCATTGACCATGGCTAACACCGCACCCGTTTTAACATCGAGAAGAATTGCAGAGCCAGAAGTAGCTCGATGATCCGCTACCGCTTGCTTGATCTCACGGTAGGCGATCGCTTGTAAACGTTGGTCTATGGTCAAGGTAAGAGGTTTACCTTGCTCACGCTCTTCTAAGGCAATATTTTCAACTACGCGACCATAGCGGTCTTTACGAATCGTACGCTTACCCGCTTCACCGGTTAACCACTGGTCATAACTGCGTTCAACGCCCTCTAAGCCGTGACCATCAATACCCGTTACACCGATAAGGTGTGCGCTGATTTCACCCGCAGGGTAGTAACGACGAGATTCCGCTTTAAGGCCAACGCCCACTAGCTTGAGATCACGAATGTACTTCGCCATCGCTGGACTCACTTGCCTTTGGAGGTAGATAAAACGACGCTTTTTATTGGCTGAGATCTTATCGATCATCGATTGACGCTCTAGCCCCAATACATCCGCAAGGGCATACCAACGATCAATCTGAGCAAGGCCATCTTTATCAAAAATGGTTTTTGGGTCGGCCCATACCGCCTCAACAGGGACACTGACAGCAAGGGGTTCATCGTTTCGATCAGAAATAATACCGCGCGCAGAAGGGATCTCTTTGACGCGAACCGAACGCAAGTCACCTTGGCGAATCAAGTTATCAGGCTCGATGATTTGAATGTAAGCAACACGTGAGACCAGTGCTGCAAATGCGAGGAAGACAAACGCAATAACTAAGTTAAAGCGCCATTTGATCAAGATAGGATCAGAGTCCTTTCCATTCACTGCGGTTGCCTTGGAAGCGGCTGCTTCGGCTTTCTTCGCAGATGCTTTTTCCTTTTTAGCGGTCATTTCAGTGAGATCACAACTTCTTTGTCTGAGTCTGGACGCTTCATATCAAGCTCTTTAATTGCAGAAGCTTGAACTCGGCTGTGTTCGGCAAGCGCAGTCTCTTCGAGCATCAGATTTCGCCACTCGTCATCCAACTGCTCACGCTCCACCAAAGCCATATCTTTCTGAGTAATAGCTTGGCGAGACATGTGTGTAGTAAGAACGACCCCCATCGCGCTAGCGAAGATAGCAATGAGCAATAACAGTGGGACACGACCCACTGAAATCAGATCAAAGAAGATAATCTTGGCTAAGTTTGGCTTGGCGGTCTTCATTAATTACAGCTTTTCGGCTAGACGAAGTACTGAGCTACGCGAACGCGTGTTTTCATCCACTTCACTCTTTGAAGGCTTAATCGCTTTACCCACAGGTTTAAGAACTGCACTGCCTAGTGCTTTAATTTGCTCTTCAGTCAGAGGCAGACCGTGTGGTACTTGAGGGCCTTGGCTCTCTTTACGGATAAAACGTTTTACCATGCGATCTTCTAGGGAATGGAAGCTGATGACTGACAGACGACCTTGCGGAGCAAGAATGCTGGTTGCACCTTTTAGCGCAGTCGCGATTTCATCCAGCTCACTATTGATGTAGATACGAAATGCCTGGAATGCGCGTGTTGCTGGGTGCTTTTTCTCTTTGAAGCTCTTTGGTGCGACATCAGAGATAAGCTTAGCCAATTGACCCGTACGTGTTAGCGGTTCGTTCTCTTCGTTCTCACGGTAAGCCACGATGCCTTTAGCAATGCGGCGCGCATGCTTGTCTTCACCAAACTCACGGATAACCCAAGTGATGTCATCTAGCTCTGCATCCATTAGCCACTGTGAAACAGGCATGCCTGAAGTTGGGTCCATTCGCATATCCAACGGGCCGTCTTTCATAAAGCTAAAGCCGCGCTCTGCATCATCCAATTGTGGTGAAGACACACCTAAATCGAGAAGAACACCGTCTACTTTACCTACTAGGTCGTAGCGCTCAGCATATTCCGCCATGCCAGAGAATGGGCCATGGATGATAGTAAAACGAGGATCATCAATTTTTTGTGCTTCAGCGATCGCTTGTGGATCGCGGTCGATACTAAATAGTCGTCCATTCTCGCCCAGTTTAGACAGGATTGTACGGCTGTGACCACCACGGCCAAAAGTACCGTCAATGTAGGTACCATCAGGTTTGATCGCCAGTCCGTCAATTGATTCGTTAAGCAATACTGAAATATGTTTGAACGCTTCTGTCATAGTCTTCTCAGTGAGTGGATTAAGCCTTTAGTTCGGCTACAAATGATTCTGTTAACGTTTTAGTGTACTGATTTCGCACGTTATCTCCACTACATTGTGTGTAGCGAGTTGGGATTTTTAACCCAAGTCTTTACAAGAAAAGCGGATTTTAAGGAAATCTAAATAATTTACGTCAATATAAAGCAAAAAACCCATCACTACTGTTAAGTAATGATGGGTTCTTGGAATAGGTGGAGTCGACATATAAGCCGGGTTCTGTTCCGCTTGCGCGGTAGTAGCCATTCGTCTAGGCCAGCAATCGCTCACTGGCTCAAGCAACCTACCCGCCTCCTTACGCGAGCAACGCAATGTGGAGGCCTATTTGGTCTTGCTCCGGGTGGAGTTTACCCTGCAACGGACTATTGCTAGCCGTCCGGTGCGCTCTTACCGCACCCTTTCACCCTTACCTGTGCCCTAAGGCCATCGGCGGTCTTCTCTCTGCTGCACTTGTCGTGGGCTTGCGCCCCCCAGGCGTTACCTGGCACCCTGCTCTATGGAGCCCGGACTTTCCTCCCCTTTGTCAGTCTCCCGAAGGACGTCAACGCCAGTCTCCCAAAGGACTTCAGCGTCAGTCTCCCGAAGGACATCAACAAAGCAGCGACTACCCAGTCAACTCCGAGGGCGGATTGTATAGAGATTAAAGAGACGTGTCTAGCGAGATCACAAATATGATGCAATCAAGGTGTTAACTGGTGGGGAATTGAGCGAAAGAGCGGATACGAGTGACGAGATGCGAAGAGAATGAGGAGTAGATGCTGGTGGCGGGATGCGAGATTCGAAAAGATCTAAAAGAAGATAAGAGTAGTGAGGTTCGAGATGAGAAAAGAGTTAAAAACAAAGTAGAGATACAGATAAACGGCTTAGTATTCGTTTATCCATATCTTAACTGCGCAAACTAAAGAAGTATTAGTTATCTAGGTGCTCTAGACCCCATTTGTAGAGTGCGTTTTTCTTCAGGTTGTAGATCTCAGCAGCCATTGCCGCCGCTTTCTTGAGTGGTAGCTCTTTAGTCAGAATAGCCAGAGTACGCGTTGCTTCGTCCGGTAAGTCGGTTGTTGCTTCTTCGCGGTGGCCGTGAATCAATAGCACCATTTCGCCGCGTTTGCGATTAGCGTCTTCTTCAATCCACTCAATCAGCTCGCCTAGTGGCATACCTTGAATGGTTTCGAAGGTCTTCGTTAGCTCACGCGCTAGAACGACTTCACGCTCAGGGCCTAAGATATCTAGCATATCCTGCAGAGAGTCTGAGATACGGTGCGGTGACTCGTAGAAAATACAAGTACGCTCCGCTTTCGCAATCTCAAGGAACTTATCTTTACGACCTTTACTCTTAGGTGGCAAGAAGCCTTCAAAACTGAAGCGATCAGACGGCAGACCCGATGCACTTAACGCAGTGATGACAGCACATGCACCTGGAAGTGGTACAACTCTCACACCAGCCTGACGACATTGTGATACAAGGTGGTAACCTGGATCACTGATTAAAGGGGTTCCAGCATCTGAGACTAATGCGATAGACTGACCCTCTAATAATTTTTCTACTAGAACTTGCGCCTTAGTTTGCTCATTATGGTCATGTAAGGCGAACGTTCTGGTGGATATATTGAAGTGAGCAAGCAGCTTACCCGTGTGACGTGTGTCTTCCGCTGCAATAACATCGACGCTTGATAATACTTCAATTGCTCTTTGAGTGATGTCTCCCAAATTTCCGATAGGAGTCGGCACAATATAGAGAGTTGGGCTCTCTGTGAGCAAGGTTTTGTTATCTGTCATTTGTTTACCATCACTTCAACGATTAATATAGATACAAATTTATACGGAATTAAAAAGAACTCATGGCAACAATGAACCATAAGAGACTCAGTGTACCACGCTTACTAACTCCAATTGCATTAGCAATTTCATTGGCGGCTTGTTCTTCTACGCCACAAGCCCCGACGCGTGTTGATATTACACTTGATCCGACACAATCGACAGAAAGTTATATGATGCAAGCCGACAGCAGCCAAGGCAGTCTGCAAAATGACTGGCTGATCATGGCACTTAAATCGTCGGTGCAAGCGGGCAAAACCGATCAAGCGACTTTGCTGATCAAGCGTTTAGCAAAGCAACCACTCACAGAAACCCAACAGGCTGAGTGGCAATTAGCGCGTGCGCAACTGCTGTTCAACAATCAGCAGACTGAACAAGCGTACCAACAACTGAATTTCCAACCGTGGTGGAAGCTACCGAATGAGCAGTGGAAAGACTATCACAACCTGCGCGCTGATATTCTTGAGGTATTGAATCAATATTTTGAAGCGAGCCGTGAGCTCACCAAGCTTGAAGAGTTTGATGACAACCAAGACCAACAGTTGATCGCTGACCGTATCTGGCAAAATCTCAGCAGCTATTCTCAATATGAAGTGTTAGCGCTGAAAACGGCGCCAGACGAAGACGTCTTGGCTGGTTGGTTACAGCTTTCTATCTACCTGAAAACTCTTAACGGTAATCTGCCTGAACTACAAAGCACACTGCAAGATTGGTTGGCGGATAACCCGTATCACCCAGCAGCGAAGTATACACCGCAAGCGATCACTGACATCTTAGCGCTAGAGATCAGTAAACCAACCAGCACTGCCCTGCTACTGCCTTTGACTGGTAAGTACAGCAAGCAGGCACAGTTGGTTCGTGATGGCTTCATCTTTGCGATGATGAACGATAAAGAGCGTGAAGAAGACGCAACGCTAACAGTTTTAGATACCAACACGCAAAGCGCAGAAGAGATCAAACAGACCCTAGTTGATAACAAAGTCGACTTTATCGTCGGCCCACTGATTAAGAGCAATATTACTAAGCTGCAGGAAGCTCAGAAAGGTCACGAAGATGCCATTCCAGCTCTTGCACTGAACATTCCCGATCAATTAGAGGCAGATACTAAGCTCTGTTACCTTGCGCTATCACCAGAGCAAGAAGTAGCACAAGCTGCTAAACACCTCTTCACGCAAGGTTACAAATACCCACTTATCTTGGCGCCGAAAGGCCGATTAGGTGATCGTGTACAAGAAGCCTTCAAAGAAGAGTGGTCGAAATACAGCAGCAACGAGGTCGCGACCTCTTTCTTCGCTGACAAACGTCAACTACAACGCAATGTGAATCAGATATTTGGCCTGCAAGAGAGTCAACAGCGCATTGCTCAGATGGATAATTTGATCGACTTGCCATTAGAAACGGAACCACGCAGCCGTCGCGACGTCGACGCGGTATACATCGTGGCGAAGAACTCTGAGCTCACGCTGATCAAACCTTTCATTGAGGTAGCTATTAACCCGGATGCGAAACAGCCTGCGTTATTCTCGAACTCTCGCAGTAACAGTGGCGATAAGCAGTATGAAGACTTAACCGGCGTTTTCTACAGCGATATTCCTCTGCTTGTAGAGGGTAAAGGCGAGCTAAACAGGCAGCTAAACGAGCTTTGGCCATCACACTCTAATGGTCAAAAACGTCTACAAGCACTAGGTATGGACGCATACTACCTGATGGACGCGCTACCACAAATGAAAGCTGTTGAAGGACACAGTATTTCTGGTGAAACCGGTGTACTGACCATCGACAATAACTGTGTGGTACAGCGTCAAATCAGCTGGGCTGAGCATGGGGCTCTTTAGCCGAACCAAACTGATACAAAAACTCAACGCCCACAGACAAGTGGGCGATAGATACGAACGCGTGGCCAAAGAGCACCTCGAAGGCCACGGACTCTCTTTAATAGAGCAAAACTTCGTAGCAAAATGTGGTGAAATTGATCTTATAATGCACCACAACCAGACTATTGTGTTTGTTGAGGTCAAATACCGAAAACAGACACGTTATGGGCATGCAGCAGAAATGGTCACCGCCAGTAAGGCGAAAAAGCTGATCAACACAGCCAATCTATGGCTGATGGAGCAAGGCATGTCGGTACACTCGACTAACTTCCGGTTTGATGTTGTGGCTATTGAAGGGCCAAGTGAACAAATCAACTGGATAGAAAATGCAATTACCCAAGGATAAACATGCTAGATAGCATCAAAGAAAGTTTTACAGAAAGTATTCAGATCCAAATCGCGGCAGCAGAAGCCCTGCCAGATGCTATTACCCATGCCGCTCAAGCCATGGTTGCAACCTTGCTTAATGGTAATAAGATTTTATGTTGTGGTAACGGTGGCTCAGCTTCGAACGCACAGCAGTTTGTCTCTTGCCTACTTAACCGCTTTGAAACCGAGCGCCCTAGCCTGCCTGCAATGGCGCTAACCGCAGACAACACTACGCTAACTGCGGTTGCAAACGACTACCACTACGAAGAGATCTTCTCAAAACAGGTACGTGCTTTTGGTCAAACTGGCGATATCCTTCTTGCTATTTCGACCAGTGGTAACAGCAAAAATATCATCAAGGCGATGGAAGCGGCAGTAACCCGTGATATGACCATCATCGCTTTTACCGGTAAAGACGGTGGTGAGATGGCAGGTCTTCTAGGCGAACACGATGTAGAGATTCGAATCCCATCGCATCGCACCGCTCGTATCCATGAAGTTCATATGGTCACACTGCATTGCTTGTGCGATCTCATTGACCAAGTCCTATTCCCAGCTCACGAGGAGTAATTGGAGTAACATGAAGTTTTCTATTGTTAAGTTGCTCAGCGTTTCACTGCTGACACTATCATTGTCCGGATGTGCGGGGCTGTTCATTGCAGGTGCTGCAACGACAGCAAACCTAGTCACCGACACTCGCACTACCAAAGAGATTTGGAATGACAATAATATCGAGTTCGAAGTTGCAGCCATCACTAACAAGGCTCCATATCGCGGTAACGTTCGAATCACTGCCAGCTCTTACCGCGGCACAGTGGTATTGATGGGCCAAGCATCAACAGAGGCAGAGCGCCGCTCATTTGAGAGTGAGGCGAGAAAAGTAGCTGGTGTGAACAATGTCCATAACCAAGTACGCGTTAAACCACCATTGAGTGTGAGTGAGATCAGCAAAGACAGCTGGATCACGACTAAGGTAAAGTCCGCTCTACTGGCCAATGCCGAACTCAATGGCATCAAGGTTAAAGTTATCACCGAAGATGGTGAAGTGTTCCTACTCGGCCTTGTGACTCGTGAGCATGCTGATATTGCAACCGATGTTGCTCGCAATATCTCAGGGGTCAAACAAGTCATTCGAGCATTCGAATATGGTGATGAGGCAACGGTGAAGGCTGAAGCGGCCGCTGAAACTGAAGCAGAAACTGTCGTTAACTAACTTCATCCAAGTATGTAGACTCCATCAAAAATCGAGTTATAAAAAAAGCAGCGAATCATCGCTGCTTTTTTAATGTCGTTCGGTTACTTGATCACTCGAAGGCTTGGTCGGCCTTTAGTTGGGCGTGGTGGTTCAGGCTCAGGGTCTGAATCTTCCGCATCAACTTCTGCCGTTGCAACACTCAATGAAGGACCTTGTTCCGGAGCTTCAAATGGCCCCTCTTCAATCCCTTCTTCAAGCACATCCATGTAAGCCTCTTCAGGCTCGAACATGGTACCAGCGCCATTTTCACGAGCGTAGATCGCTTGAACAGCATAAAGCGGTACGATCACAGAGTGAGGACGTCCACTGAAGCGCGCACTGAATGTCACCGCTTCGTTGCCAAGCTCAAGGTTGCCTACCGCACGAGGAGCAATATTCAGGATGATTTGACCATCTTGAATAAACTCTTCTGGTACACGAACACCCGGCAATGTTGCTTCAACAACAAGGTGTGGTGTCAGTTCGTTATCAACCAGCCAATCATAAAATGCACGGAGCATGTATGGACGGCGTGGCGTCATCGTTGAGATATCCATAACGATTAACGAGCCAGTCGCATCTCGCGCTCAGCTTCTGTTAGAGAAGCTAGGAATGAATCACGCTCAAATACACGGTTCATGTAAACTTTCAGTTCTTTAGAACCTGGGCCAATTAGTTCGATACCTAGCTCAGGAAGACGCCATAGTAGCGGAGCAAGGTAACAATCGATTAGGCTGAATTCTTCGCTCATGAAGTATTCGTACTCTGCGAAGATAGGAGCCAAAGTTAGTAGGTCGTTACGCAGTTTAGTACGTGCTGCTTCAGATTCTTCTGCATTGCCTTTTACAATCTTCTCAGCAACTGAGTACCAGTTACGTTCGATACGGTACATCATTAGACGGCTGTTACCACGAGCAACAGGGTAAACAGGCATCAATGGTGGATGAGGGAAACGCTCATCTAGGTATTCCATGATGATTTTTGAGTCGTATAGAGCCAACTCGCGATCAACTAGAGTGGGTACTGATTTGTACGGGTTCAGTTCAACAAGCTCTGCTGGAAGATTATTTTCATCAACCAACTCAACTTCAACACTTACGCCTTTTTCAGCAAGAACAATGCGCACCTGATGGCTATACATATCAGAAGCACTTGAGAAAAGAGTCATCACAGAACGTTTATTGGCAGCTACAGCCATGGAGCCCTCCAGTACACTTTAAATAAAAACAATGGAGGCCTAAGCCTCCATTGTACATTAACATAATTTGGGAATTAGCACGGTATTATAGCACAATTAGTGCACATCACGCCAATACTCTTTCTTCAGTAGAATCACAACGATAGTGAACAATACTAAGAATGCCATTACCCACCAACCTAGAGCGTGACGCTCAAGTTGAACTGGGTCACCAGAGTAAACTAGGAAGTTAACCAAATCACGTACAGCTTCGTCGTACTCGCCTGAACTTAGTTCACCAGAACCGTCAGTTTCAGTACCTACAACCACTTCTACCTCTTCACCATCTACGATGTGAGTTTCGTAGATTGGCGTTGGGATGCCTTGTAGCTCTTCAAGCACATGTGGCATACCAACACTTGGGAAAACAATGTTGTTTACGCCAAATGGACGAGATGGGTCTTCGTAGAAAGTACGAAGGTAAGTGTATAGCCAGTCTGCGCCACGAACACGAGCAACCAGTGTTAGATCCGGTGGCGGAGCACCGAACCAGTTTGCCGCTTGTTTCGCAGGCATTGCATTAACCATTAGATCACCAATCTTCGCTTCAGGATCGAAGACTAGGTTCTCTTTCATCAGATCCACAGGGATCTCAAGGTCGTTAGCAACTCGCTCGTAACGCTGGTACTGCGTAGAGTGACAGCCAAAACAGTAGTTCATGAACAGCTTAGCACCGTTTTGCAGTGAAGCTTGGTCAGTTAAGTCATTGTTCGCTTTGTCTAGCGGAACATTTGCGCCCGCTGCCATAGCTAATGACGGCAACATAGCAAATAAAATTACAATCCATTTTTTCATTTGAATGTCACCCTTTCTGGTAATGGTTTCGTCGCTTCATTCTTACTGTAGAACCACAGTAGTACGAAGAACATGAAGTAACCTAAGCTAAATACTTGTGCAAGTATTGTGTACGTTGGTGTTGCTGGAAGCGCACCAAGAATACCAAGCGCAATAAAGCTTATTGTGAATTGGATGATGTTAATCAAATGCAGTTTGCTACGGTAACGGTACGAACGTACTTTACAACGGTCGAACCATGGCAGTAGGAATAGCACAACAATAGATGCGCCCATAGCTACAACACCTAGCAGCTTATCAGGAACCGCACGTAGGATTGCGTAGAACGGTGTGAAGTACCATACCGGAGCAATGTGCTCAGGAGTCTTCAGCGGGTTCGCAGCTTCAAAGTTAGGCGGCTCAAGGAAGAATCCACCCATTTCTGGGTTGAAGAACAGCACATAACAGAAGAAGAACAAGAAGCCAGCAACACCAACCATATCTTTCACAGTCCCGTATGGGTGGAAAGGAATAGAGTCAATGATGTCGTATTTCTTAGTGTAATCCTTGTGGAATGGGAACTGAGTTTTGTAGTCGTCGCCCATTGTGCCTTTAGGAAGCTTAGTCTCGATACCGTCTGGGTTGTTCGAACCTACTTCGTGCAGTGCTAGAACGTGAAGAACGATAAGCAGCAGAAGTACGATTGGCAGAGCAATAACGTGTAGCGCGAAGAAACGGTTAAGCGTTGCACCAGAGATGATGTAGTCACCACGGATCCAAAGCGTTAGGTCATCACCGATAACTGGAATCGCACCAAACAGAGAAATGATTACCTGAGCACCCCAGTATGACATTTGACCCCATGGTAGTAGGTAACCCATGAAGGCTTCAGCCATTAGCACTAGGAAGATCAACATACCGAAGATCCAAAGTAGCTCACGAGGCTTTTGGTAAGAACCGTAAATCAGACCACGGAACATATGCAGGTAAACAACAACGAAGAACGCAGATGCGCCCGTTGAGTGCATATAACGCAGCAGCCATCCGTATTCCACATCACGCATGATGTATTCAACAGAAGCGAACGCACCTTCACCAGATGGCACGTAGTTCATTGTTAGCCAAATACCTGTAAGGATTTGGTTAACCAAAACTAACATTGCTAAAGAACCAAAAAGGTACCAAAAGTTAAAGTTCTTAGGCATTGGGTATTCAGATAAGTGCTTTTTATAAGCATTCATCGCGGGTATACGTTTCTCTACCCAATCTAGTAGTCCTTGCATTATGCATCTCCCTCGTCAATACCGATCAGGATCTTGGTGTCACTTAAATACATATGCTTTGGCACAACAAGGTTTAGCGGTGCAGGTACGCCTTGGAATACTCGACCAGCCATATCAAATTTCGAACCATGACATGGACAGAAGAAACCAGACTTAACACCTTGTACTTGTTCTGCGAAAGAATCAGGTAGGTAAGTTGGAGAACAACCTAGGTGAGTACAGAAACCAACCGCAACAAAGAATTCCGGCTTAATTGAGCGGAACTCATTTTGAGCGTATTCAGGTTGTTGTTCAGCTTCCGATTGAGGATCTCGAAGTTGACCACCAATGGTTTTCAAGTTTTCTAGTACCGACTCAGCACGGCGTACAACCCATACAGGTTTACCTTGCCATTCGACACGAACCATCTGGCCAGCTTCTAATTTACTGACTTCCACTTCCACCGGCGCGCCCGCAGCTTTCGCTTTGGCACTCGGATTCCATGATTTAATAAAAGGCACGGCTACAGCAGCAGCCCCTAAACCACCAACAACGGCTGTTGTTGCGGTTAGGAAACGCCTGCGACCGTTATTTAAAGGCGCGTTGCTCATCCAAACATTCTCCCATTTGCTCCTTTTGGATTGAAATTATTCCGCTTAAAGAGCATGGCTAACAAAATACGTATTTAGTTCTATTTATTGACGGCAAATGATAAATAAAACCCTACTTTTTGACAAGATAAAGCTACCTTTTTGTAACAATCATGAGGCAAAGCGCACATTGGGTTACAAAAGCTATCAAAATATAAGAAATTGGAAATAAAACGAGGGGGGAAAAGCATTTAGCGGGGAGTAGAAAAACAAAAAGCCCGGCATATAGCCGAGCTTTGAACCACAATTCCAGTAATAAAACTGGGAGCGTGTATTTTCCGGTAAAGGAAAATTAACGCTTAGAGAATTGAGGTTTACGACGTGCTTTACGTAGACCAACTTTCTTACGTTCAACGCAACGAGCGTCACGAGTAACGTAGCCAGCTGCACGTAGAGCAGGACGTAGAGTTTCATCGTACTCCATAAGAGCGCGAGTGATACCGTGGCGGATTGCGCCAGCTTGACCAGAGATACCACCACCAGAAACAGTGATGTATAGGTCAAGTTTCTCAGTTAGTTCAACTAGCTCAAGAGGTTGCTTAACAACCATGCGAGAAGTTGGACGACCGAAGTAAACATCAAGGCTACGCTTGTTGATTACGATCTCACCAGAACCTGGTTTGATGAAAACACGAGCTGCTGAGCTTTTGCGACGACCAGTGCCGTAGTATTGATTCTCTGCCATTTTCATAATCCCCAATTAGATGTCTAGTACTTGTGGTTGTTGAGCAACATGGTTGTGCTCAGCACCAGCGTATACTTTTAGCTTACGGTACATAGCGCGGCCTAGAGGACCACGTGGTAGCATACCTTTAACAGCTAGTTCAAGAGCCATCTCTGGCTTACGGTCGATCAGCTTTTCAAAAGTGATAGACTTAAGACCACCAGGGAACTCAGAGTGACGGTAGTAAACCTTACCCTTAGCCTTGTTACCAGTTACAGTAACTTTCTCAGCGTTAACAACGATGATGTAATCACCAGTGTCTACGTGAGGAGTGTATTCAGCTTTGTGCTTACCGCGTAGGCGAGAAGCGATTTCACTTGCAAGACGACCTAGAGTTTTACCTTCAGCGTCTACAACATACCAGTCGCGTTTTACAGTTTCTGGTTTAGCAACGAAAGTTTTCATGCTAATAATTACCTATTAAAAAAATTTACACTTAAGGAATACTGAGTATTCCCACTGTCTAAGAGTCCCCATTCATCACCCCTTCGAGTGTTGGAAAACTCTTGGCATAACGTGATTTAACTCATCGTTAGAGGCCCGCAGTAACGGTAGGTCGCAGGATTATAGAGAAGAGCGAAGAAAAAATCACCTCTTTTTGAACAAAATCACGATTTTTTTCTTCCATTTTCTTAATATAGAATTCCCCGCCTAACTTAGGTGCTCTTTTGCTAGATAATCATGGCTCTGCATTTCAATTAAACGTGACTGACAGCGTTTAAATTCAAACTCTAACTGACCATGAGTGTAGAGTTCCTCTAGCGCAACTTCGGCAGAAATAATCAGCTTTACATTACGTTCGTAAAACTCGTCCACTAAAGCAATAAAGCGCCTGGCTGCGTCGTCAGAGGTCGCATTCATCTGCTTCACTTCAGCCAGTAACACCGTGTGATAGATCTTAGATAACTCAATATAGTCATTCTGGCTGCGCGCAGATTGGCAAAGTTGAGCAAAGGTGCCATGCAAAACACCATCACTCGCTTCAACCACATCCAGTTGACGATGGTTAACCTCAATCTGAGTTAATACCTCTTTACCCTCACCGACTAGCTGTTGGTAATAGGTACGTAAATTAATATCCGCTTGTGCATCTAACGGGTAGTGATAAATTTCTGCCTGCTCCAATGTACGTAGTCGGTAGTCAACGCCACTGTCTACATTCAAGATTCGACAATTTTCTTGGATCAGTTTGATCGCAGGAAGAAAGCGCGCGCGTTGCAAGCCATTTCGGTAAAGGTCTTCAGGTGGAATGTTTGAGGTCGCGACCAAGATAACGTTGCGAGCGAAGAGCTCTTGGAAAAGAGTACCCAGAATCATCGCGTCGGTAATGTCAGAAACAAAGAACTCATCAAAACAGATAATATCCGCTTCTTGCTTAAACTTATCGGCGACCAACGGCAAAGGATCACTTACCTCTCCCAGCGCTTTGAGTTCATCATGAACTCGGTACATAAAGCGGTGAAAGTGGACACGCATTTTACGTGATGTTGGTAGAGCATCGCAAAAGGTATCCATTAAGTAGGTTTTACCTCGCCCTACTCCGCCCCAGAAATAGAGCCCTTTTGGTGGCGTAGGCAGTTGTGTTTTTTTACCCATTAACTTTTGAAAACGCGTCAGCTGTGGCACTGGTGCATTTTGGTATTCTTGGAATTGGTGGAACAATTGGTCTAGTGCCTGTACGGCTTGCTCTTGGGCTGGATCTCTTTGAAATCCATGTTCTTTTATATCTTGTTCGTATTTTTTAACGGGATTCATGACGACATTTCCACAATGAAATCGATATCAACCAGAGAAGGAAAAAGGGCTTCAACAGTACAATAGGCGGGGGCTCAGCGCTGTATGTGCAGCTTCAAACTGATAGCTAGCGCACACGCATTTTTCTTTATACTGCTGCGTTCTCATAGTACCATGAAGCTGCATTATGTGTAACTAAGCAGTAACAAACATGTTAAAAAACAACAATAAGGAGCTGTTATGCCTTGGATGTATGCCGTTGGCGGTTTACTAATCGGAATTATCTTAGGGGTTGCTATTTCTCGCCTCACGACTCCTGAGTACAAGAAGCAAAAGAATGTTCAAAAAGAATTAGACACAGCAAAGTTTGCACTAGAACAGCAACGCCAAGAGCTTGCCGATCACTTTGCTAAAACAGCTGAAATGTTGGATACCTTAGGTAAAGACTACACCAAGCTTTACCAACATATGGAAAAGACCAGCGCTGAGTTAATCCCCAACTTACCAGAGCAGGATAATCCATTTGTAAAAACGGCTGCTGCACACTCAGATAAGTCATCAGAGAAAGCAGACAGCAAAGTATCAACTATTGATGAACAACCAAAAGATTACGCCAATGGCGCAACCGGTTTGTTCAGCGATGAGAAGAAAGAAGTCATTGAAGCACCAGAGGTTGTAACAGCGAAAGCTTCTTAAACAACTAAATTCAATGAACTTTACAAAGGTTTTTGAGTCATAACCTTCACTTGGGTCGTATAACACTTGGCGATAGTCCAACTTTATGTGTGTTACAAGGCCTTAACTAACGAGGAGTTTATGATGAAAAAACCTTTGCTTGCTTTATCGGTACTGACTTTAAGCTTAAGTTCCATCATCACACCGATTCAGGCAACTGCGGCACTACCATTAAGTGTCGACAACCAACAACTACCTAGCCTTGCACCGATGCTTGAAAAAGTTACCCCTGCAGTAGTCAGCATTGCTGTTGAAGGTAAACAAGTTCAACGTCAACGCATTCCAGAACAATTCCAATTCTTCTTTGGCCCAGAGCAAGCACAAGAGCGCCCATTCCGAGGTCTAGGCTCTGGTGTAATCATCGATGCCAAGAAAGGACATATCGTTACCAACTATCACGTTATCAATAACGCTGACGAAATCCGCGTAAAACTGCATGATGGACGTGAATACGATGCCGAGCTGATTGGCGGTGATGAAATGTCTGATATCGCCCTACTCAAACTCGAAAAAGCCAAAGACCTGACCGAGATTCGCTTCGCCGATTCCGACAAGCTTCGCGTTGGTGATTTCAGCGTCGCTATCGGTAACCCATTTGGTTTAGGTCAAACAGTGACATCCGGTATCGTCTCTGCACTAGGTAGAAGTGGCCTCAACCTTGAAAATTTTGAGAACTTCATCCAAACCGATGCGGCTATCAACAGCGGTAACTCAGGCGGTGCACTGGTTAACCTTAACGGTGAGTTGATCGGTATTAACACCGCGATTCTAGGCCCGAACGGTGGCAACGTAGGTATCGGCTTTGCGATCCCATCTAATATGATGCGTAACCTAACCGACCAAATCCTAGAGTTTGGTGAGGTCAAACGTGGCATGCTTGGTGTTCAAGGTGGCGAAATCACTTCAGAATTAGCCGAAGCACTGGGTTATGAATCAAGTAAAGGGGCATTTGTGAGCCAAGTGGTTCCAGACAGCGCTGCAGATAAAGCTGGCTTACAAGCAGGTGATATCATTGTGGCCATCAATGGCAAGCGCATTGATACCTTTAGTGAACTAAGAGCTAAAGTCGCGACTCTTGGCGCAGGTAAAGAGATAGAACTTGGTGTCGTTCGTGATGGTAAAAATAAAACCTTCGACGTGACACTTGGTGAATCAACTAACAGCAAGACTCAAGCAGAGAAGTTGCATGAAGGCTTAGCAGGTGCAGAGCTGACCAATACCAATGACAGCGATCCGGTGAAAGGCGTGAAGGTTTCAAGTGTAGCCAAAGGCTCACCAGCTGAGGCATACCAACTTCAACCAGACGACATCATTATTGGCGTGAACCGTCAAACGGTGAAGAACCTAGCGCAGTTCAGATCAATTGTTGAGAAGAACCCTGGTGTATTGGCACTCAATATCCAGCGTGGTCCAAGAACCATTTACCTAGTGATTCGCTAATAATTAATCACCGTTATTGAGGGCAGGTTGAACAAGTTCGTATAGAACTTAATCAGCCTGCCCTTTTATTTAGACGAATCAAAATGCTATGCTTCACAAGTAACTCAAACTGGTCACCCATGTGTGGAGGCTCAATACCTTACCTGTCGAAGAGGGAAACATGCTGTCCTTTCTATTTCGTTCTATTTCCCTTGGATTAGTATCAGCACTGATTATTCTTGTGGCTTTCCCACAGCTACGACCTAACTTCGTCTCTGAAGCGGCAAGTAAGCAGGTAAGCAACATCGGCTCACTGCAACTGTCATTCAATGATGCAGTTCGACGCGCAGCGCCTGCGGTCGTCAACATCTATAGCCGAAAATACGATGAATCCGATCGTAATAAACTGCTCACTCAGGGTTTAGGCTCTGGCGTTATTGTCAGTGAGAAAGGTTACATCATTACCAACTACCACGTGGTTGCTCAAGCAGACCAAGTTGTCGTCGCCCTGCAAGATGGTCGCGCTGCTGCCGCACAGTTAGTGGGTTCAGATAAAAGAACGGATATCGCCATACTACAAGTCAGTGGTGACAACCTTCCTGTGATTCCTTTGAATCCAAATTACGAGGCTAATGTCGGCGACATCGTGCTCGCGATTGGTAACCCATATAACCTAGGCCAGACGACTACGTTTGGCATTATCTCCGCGACTGGCCGCTCGTCGATCAGTGCCGACCGCCATCAAGCCTTCATCCAAACCGATGCTGCGATCAATGAGGGTAACTCGGGTGGTGCGCTCGTCAACTCGCAAGGTGAACTGGTCGGTATTAACACCGCCTCTTTCCAACAAGCGACAGACATGGAAACTTACGGCATCTCATTTGCTATTCCTTATGGTTTAGCCAACAAGATCATGCAGAAGATCATCGCTGATGGCCGTGTGATCCGTGGCTATATCGGTATCGATGGACAAGACATCAACTCGGTTACTTCCCGTTTACTGGGCAATAAAAACATTGGTGGCATTGTAGTGCTAGGTATCGATCCTGCAGGTCCTGCTGCTGATGCTGGATTCGAGGTTCAAGACATCATCATCAGTATCGATAACACCAAAATCAATGGACGCCAGAGCGTTATGGATATCGTTACCGACCTAAGACCTGGCACAGTGGTCGATGTGGGCATACTTCGTCAAGGTGAAAGCAAAACCCTCAAGGTGACGATTGCGGAAGACAAGCGCTAGTTAAATTAAGCGAATCTACGACTAACACTAAGTAGATTGCGAACAACAAAAAACCCAGCTCAAGGCTGGGTTTTTTATTATCTATAAAGCTGTTTATCAAAAGCTGCGATTAGTCGTCACTCTCAATATCGATGCGAGTAACACGCTGTAGGCCTCTTGGCAGTAGTCCACCACGACGACCACGCTCACCGCGGAAGTTATCCAGATCAGCCGGCTTCAAGCCAAGCTTACGCTTACCCGCATACAGCGTCAGTGTTGTTCCTTGAGGAATAGCCATTAGGTGTGAGACAAACTCTTCACGCTCTTTGGCCTTCGCTGATGGGATATTGATGATCTTGTTACCCTTACCTTTGCTCAATTGAGGCAGATCTTTAATTGGGAACAACAACATACGACCTTGGTTAGTAATCGCCAGGATCTCGTTGGTCTCAAGATCTTCAATCGGACTTGGTAGCATCACTTCAGACGCTTGAGGCAAGTTCACCAGAGCCTTACCGCTCTTGTTCTTCGATAACAGGTCACTGCCTTTACACACGAAGCCGTAGCCTGCATCGGAGCCCACCAGCCATAGCTGATCGTCTTCACCCATCACAACTTGTCGGATCGAGCTGCCAGCATTGATATTCAAGCGGCCAGTAATCGGCTCACCCTGGCTACGCGCCGAAGGCAGAGAGTGAGACTCAAGCGAGTAGCTGCGGCCATCACTGCCGAGGAATACTGCTTGTTGGTTGCTCTTACCACGCGCACTCGCAAGGTATTTGTCACCCGACTTGTAGTTCAAGCCTTCTGGATCCACTTCATGCCCTTTCGCATGACGAATCCAACCTTTCTCAGAAAGCACGACTGTGATTGGTTCACTTGGCACAAGGTCGCGCTCTGTCAGTGCTTTCGCTTCTGCACGCTCAACAAGTGGAGAACGACGATCATCACCGTACTTATCTGCGTCCGCTTGAATCTCTTTCTTAATCAGAGTATTCAGACGACGCTCAGAGCCTAGTAGCTTCTCTAGCTTTTCACGCTCTTTCTCTAGCTCATCTTGCTCGCCACGGATCTTCATCTCTTCCAGCTTAGCAAGATGGCGAAGTTTGGTATCTAGAATTGCGTCTGCTTGAATCTCTGTGATACCAAAGCGCTCCATAAGCACTGCTTTCGGATCGTCTTCAGTTCGGATGATCTCAATCACTTCATCAAGGTTGAGATAAGCAACCAAAAGACCTTCTAAGATGTGTAAGCGCGCTAGCACTTTATCAAGACGGTGCTGTAAACGACGACGTACTGTTGTACGACGGAACTCAATCCACTCTTTAAGGATCTGAACTAGGCCTTTAACTTGAGGACGGTTATCTAGACCGATCATGTTCAAATTAACACGGAAGTTCTTCTCAAGATCCGTTGAAGCGAACAGGTGACTCATCAACTGATCACAATCGATACGGTTCGAACGAGGAACCACAACGATACGCGTTGGGTTCTCGTGATCCGATTCATCACGAAGGTCGTCTACCATTGGTAGCTTCTTAGCACGCATCTGGTTAGCGATTTGCTCTAGAAGCTTAGCGCCGGATACTTGGTGAGGCAGAGCCGTGATAACAATATCAGAGCCCTCTTTGTGCCAAACAGCGCGCATCTTGATACTGCCACGACCTGTTTTGTAGATCTTCTCGATATCTGATTTCGGAGAAATGATCTCAGCTTCGGTTGGGTAATCAGGGCCTTTCACATGCTCCATCACTTCCGACAGTTCCGCTTTCGGGCTATCGATCAGTTTGATGGTCGCATCGGCGATCTCACGCACGTTATGTGGCGGGATATCTGTTGCCATACCTACCGCGATACCAGTGATACCGTTAAGTAGAATATGAGGCAGGCGCGCTGGCAGCATTTGCGGCTCTTTCATCGTGCCGTCAAAGTTTGGTTGCCACTCAACTGTGCCTTGGCCTAATTCGCCAAGCAAAACCTCAGCAAACTTAGACAGTTTCGCTTCGGTATAACGCATCGCAGCGAATGATTTCGGATCATCCGGAGCACCCCAGTTACCTTGGCCATCTACCAATGGGTAGCGGTAAGAGAACGGTTGTGCCATCAATACCATGGCTTCGTAACACGCCGAGTCACCGTGTGGATGGTACTTACCCAATACATCACCAACGGTACGTGCCGACTTCTTGTATTTTGAAGCTGCTGACAAGCCAAGCTCAGACATCGCGTAAATAATACGACGCTGTACTGGTTTGAGGCCGTCACCAATGTAAGGCAATGCACGATCCATGATCACGTACATTGAGTAATTTAAATAGGCATCTTCGGTGAACTTGCGCATTGGCAATTGTTCAACGCCATCAAAAGTAATTTCGTTAGACATTCATTATACCTCGGCCAAATCACCGTTGTTTTGTAGCCATGAACGGCGATCATCAGCACGCTTCTTACCTAGCAGCATGTCCATCATTTCGTTGGTCGCTTCACTGTCATCAATCGTTAGCTGAACCAGACGACGAGTATTTGGATCCATGGTGGTTTCGCGTAGCTGAAGTGGGTTCATCTCACCCAGACCTTTGAATCGTTGTACGTTGATCTTGGCTTTCTTCTTCGATAAGCGCTCTAGCACACCATCTTTCTCATCGTCATCAAGGGCATAGAACACTTCTTTGCCACAGTCGATACGATATAGAGGCGGCATCGCCACATAGATATGACCTTCTTCAACCAAAGAGCGGAAGTGACGAGTAAACAGAGCACACAGCAGCGTCGCAATGTGTAGACCATCCGAGTCCGCATCGGCAAGGATACAGATCTTACCGTAACGTAAGCCAGATAGGTCATCGTTGTCTGGGTCGATACCCAAAGCCACCGAGATATCGTGTACTTCTTGAGATGCAAGAACTTGGTCAGCCGATACTTCCCACGTGTTAAGAATCTTACCACGCAGTGGCATCACTGCTTGGAACTCACGGTCACGAGCTTGTTTTGCTGAACCACCCGCCGAGTCCCCTTCCACGAAAAAGATTTCAGTGCGGTTTAAGTCTTGAACTGAACAATCTGTCAATTTACCTGGTAATGCAGGGCCTGATGCCACTTTCTTACGTACCACCTTCTTGCTGGCACGCATACGACGGTGCGCATTGGCAATACAGGTTTCCGCTAGCTGTTCAGCCAGTTGTGGTTTTTCATTAAGCCACAAGCTGAACGCATCTTTTACAACGCCAGATACGAACGCAGCTGTTTGACGAGAAGAGAGGCGCTCTTTCGTTTGACCTGCAAACTGAGGATCCTGCATCTTCACCGATAACACGTATGAACAGCGATCGAAGATGTCATCACCCGTTAGCTTGACGCCACGCGGCAACAGGTTACGGAATTCACAGAACTCACGCATTGCATCCAATAAACCTTGGCGTAGACCGTTTACGTGAGTACCACCTTGTTTGGTTGGTACTAGGTTCACGTAACTCTCAGTGATCATCTCACCGCCTTCTGGCTGCCAGATCACGGCCCAGTTTGCCATTTCGGTTTCTGCTGTAAACTCACCGATGTACGGCTCTTCAGGTAGTAAGGTGTAACCCTTCACGCCCTCTGCAAGGTAGTCTTTTAGACCATCTTCGTAGAACCATTTATGTTCTTCGTTGTTCACCTTATCGCTAAAGGTGATCTCTAGGCCTGGACAAAGAACTGCTTTCGCGCGCAGGTTGTTCACCAAGCGCAGCACAGAGAATTTAGAGCTGTCGAAGTACTTCGCATCCGGCCAGAAATGTACTGATGTACCGCTGTTACGCAGGCCACATGAGCCAGTAACAGTTAGGTCGGTAACAGCAACGCCGTTTTCAAATGCAATTTCATGGACTTGACCATCACGACGGACAGTAACTTCAACGCGTTTTGAGAGTGCGTTCACCACCGAGATACCTACACCGTGTAGGCCGCCTGAGAACTTATAGTTATTGTTTGAGAACTTACCACCTGAGTGGAGCTTAGTTAAAATCAGCTCAACACCTGAGATGCCTTTCTCTGGGTGAATATCGACAGGCATACCACGACCATCATCCACCACTTCTAGAGATTGGTCAGCGTGCAAGACCACTTTGATCTTCTTCGCGTGGCCAGCCAATGCTTCATCTACAGAGTTATCGATAACTTCTTGGGCTAAGTGGTTTGGCCTTTCAGTCTCAGTATACATCCCCGGACGGTGTCGAACCGGGTCGAGACCTTCAAGAACCTCGAGGTCTTTTGCATTATATTGTTCAGTCATAATACGGAGTTTACTCAAAAAATTTACGTCTGTTCGCTGGGCTCTAATTCGATATAACCGTGTTAGTTGCCGTGAACCCTCACAGCAGAGCGAACGAGCGAAAGTATTGGGGAATATAGTCTGGAAGCAGGGGTTTGATGTCAAGCACGTTCAAAAACTATGACACCAAACTATGATATTTCACCACTGACAGATGAAATAACAGGCAAAAAAGATAAGATGTTGCGGCTGAAGTTAAACCTTATAAGGCTAGAAATTCAATTATCTTTTGAGGGTAACGTTCAAAATCGACAAAGCTGTGGTCGCCGCCCTCTTCTACAGTCTGCTTCGCTCCTTGAAACTTAGCCACCGCTTGGCGGTAATCTAAAACTTCATCTTCTGTTTGCTGCAATAACCAAAAATCACTTGGCTCGGAAATAGAGGCCACATCGAGCTGCTTGAGCTCATCAATGTGTTTTTCCTCTAAAACATAATGTTCATTGGTGTATGGGTTAACCTGTTCACCGAGGTAGTCGGTCAACAACTCATAAGGTTTCACTGCTGGATTAACCACAGCCGCTTTAAACCCATAATGCGCATTTAGCCACGTCGACAAATAACCACCTAACGAACTACCCACCAGCGCAATTTGGTACTGCTCTTTGTGCTCTTCGACAACGCTCTTAAGATACGCTGCTGCCAGAGCGGGAAAGCTAGGAAGTTGTGGCGTCACTACCTTGATATCAGGACGATGCTCAGCACAGTACTCAGCCATGACATTGGCTTTGTGCGAACGCGATGAGCTATTAAAACCGTGGATATAGAGCAACATTGAAGGCTTTGTTTGTGGCGTAGCAGCTGACATTAGTAACCCTCGGCGTTGAAGTCAGGGGCAAATGCACCGCGCTCAAGTCGACGTACTTCTGTCGTAATCTCACCGTTCGGCTTCAATTCAAGCTCTCGCCAGCCCGGGCTGAGCGTATCAAGCGCAAAGTCGTCTGAATTTGGCTTGAACTGAACACAAGTCGATGGCGTCGCCATAACCTGTACACCTAGGTGCTCACGATTCATATCTTGATGCACGTGGCCACATAAAACGCCACGAACATTGTTGTGTTGTGACACGACATCCCAGAACTGATCCGCATCTTTTAAACTGTGTTGATCAAGCCAAGCACTACCCACCAGTAGTGGGTGGTGATGCAACAAAACTAACGTGTGCTTTTGCGGATATTCCGCCAATTTCTGTTCTAATAGTTCGAGCTGTTGATCGCTTAAGCGACCATGTGGCACACCGACAACTTGCGAGTCGAGCAGAATCATCTGCCAATGTTCCCCCAACAGCACGTGCTCAACACACTGTATTTGAGCTGAAGGGATAACGCTGCCCATATTGGGTTTATAGTCGTGGTTACCTGGCAACCAGTAACAAGGCTTCTCTAAAGGCTGAATGCCAGCCTCAAATTTTTGGTAAGACTCTGCGCTGTGATCTTGAGAGATATCACCAGTCGCCAGAACCGCTTCATATTCATAACCTTGGTTCACAATGCCATCGACAACAGCACGAAAGCTATCTTCTGTGTTGATGCTCAGCAGGCTACCATTACTTGGCGCAAAGAGGTGCGTGTCGGTCAGTTGCACTAACTTAATGCTGCTCTCATCTAATTTTGAAGTGTGTGATAATTCCAAAATAACAAATCCAGATACGTTACTGTTAGATCTTCAAAGTATTCAAACGTACGCTAACTCAGCGTAATAGGTGTGCGACTGATTCCATTTTTTAAACAAAACGTTAACCATTCGCCAAGAAACTTATTGAGTTGAAATTTCTCGTCTTTTTGCAAAAGTTTAGTGTTTGGGTAGTCGTATTTCGCTTTGACTCTTGAGAAGTCCCCACTGGCACACACTTCTGCAACGCGAGCGTCGTGATATAGCCTGACAGACATTTTTGGCAAAGGGAATACTGGCATCGCATCACTCTGACATATATCTATTAATGTGGTGTATTTTGTGACCTCATTCACTGTCAATTGATACACCATATTAACCGCTTGATAACAACGCACGTCGCCGACCTGATGTCCCACAGGCAGCAGCGCGTTCAATTTCGCGTAATTTGTCTCATAGACTCGCATCAATTCAGCAAGATCAACATGATACGGCTTTTTCACCGCTATATTCGGCATAGCGTTACTCTTTCCACTTTGACTGTAAATCTAGGTAGTTCAGTTGCAACCATTGCAAAGCAATAATAGTAGCACCATTTTCGAACACACCTTGCTGTACCAGTTGATAAGCTTGTTCACGACTCATCACTTGAACACGAATATCTTCACCTTCGTAGTCAAGCCCATGGACACCTTTCGCCGTGGTCGCATCAACGCAGCCAACCATTACATCCAGCTTCTCAGAGCAACCACCCGATGATGGGTAATATGAAGTGATCGGCAAGACATGAGTCACTTCAACACCAGCCTCTTCAACCGCTTCTCGACGAGCGACTTGTTCCGGTGATTCATCGGTATCGATGATTCCCGCGACAATCTCATATTGCCAAGGGTTCTCGTGCTCAAGGGCACCAACTCGGATCTGCTCGACGATCACTACTTCATCTCGAATAGGATCGTAAGGTAGCAGTGCAGCAGCATGTCCACGCTCAAACATTTCGCGTTCTATCGGCTTACTCCACCCGCCTTCAAACAACTTATGTCGAAAGGTGTACTTAACCATTTTGAAAAAACCACGAAAGAGCGTTTCTTTTGAGACAATTTCCACATCTTGTGGAGTAAACTCATGTTGTTGATTGTCATACTGTTGCATTTAGCACCTCACTAAGTGATCTTTATAGTTTACTCATTGTACGAGTTAACTACCAAGGTCTAGGTTCAACTTTTTATACAAAATTTATAATTAAATTTAAGTATCCGAAAATAAATATTGCACAAGTGGACAGTTAAATGTAAAAAAGTGCAAAGTTTCGAGTAAATTACCACCAAACTGAGTTAAACTCTGTAAAGAAAAATTCTATTAAGGCAGGAATAGGAAAATGAGAAAACTGCTTCCACTATTTATCAGTGCAGCAATTGGCAGCCTGAGTTCATCAGCTTTCGCTGATACGCTAGCCGAAGTATATGACCAAGCAAAACAAAACGATCCAACACTTCTTCGTTCAGCTGCGCAGCGTGATGCCGCTTTTGAAGCAGTCACTTCTAGCCGTAGTGCACTACTACCGCAAATCAACCTAACTGCGAACTACGACATCAACCGTGGTGACCGTGATTATGATGCAGGCAACAGCGCCAACCTCGACAATAACAATTGGGGTGTTGGTGTAGGGTTCACGCAAGAGCTTTACCAACGCTCTTCTTGGATCACACTAGACACGGCTGAGAAAACAGCACGCCAAGCTGATTCAGCTTACGCGGCAGAGCAACAAGGTCTAATCCTTCGTGTTGCGACGGCTTACTTCGAGGTACTGCGTGCTCAAGACAACCTTGAGTTCGTTCGCGCAGAGAAAGCTGCCGTTGCTCGTCAATTAGAGCAAACTAAGCAACGCTTTGAGGTCGGTCTATCGGCAATTACTGACGTACATGACGCGCAAGCGCAGTACGATGCAGTACTGGCAGACGAAGTTCTAGCTGAAAACACACTGACTAACAACTACGAAGGCCTTCGTGAAATCACAGGTCAAGAGCACTCTAACCTAAGTATTCTTGATACTGACCGCTTCTCAGCAAGCAAGTCTTCTGAGTCTGCTGTAGCGCTGGTTGAGCAAGCTCAAGAGAAAAACTTAAGCCTATTGGCTGCACGTATCTCTCAAGACATCGCGAAAGATAACATCTCGCTAGCAAGCTCTGGTCACCTTCCAAGCCTAACGCTTGATGGTAGCTACTCGCTAGCAGATCAATCAAATAGCTCTGATGATTACGATCAAGACAACCTAAACCTTGGCCTAAACCTAGTTGTGCCACTATACACTGGTGGTAACACGACCTCGCTAACTAAGCAGGCTGAATACAACTACGTAGCAGCAAGTGAAGATCTTGAAGCAACTTACCGTAGTGTTGTTAAAGACGTTCGCGCGTTCAACAACAACATCAGCGCATCGATCGGCGCACTACGTGCTTACGAGCAATCGGTAGTTTCAGCTCAATCTGCACTTGAAGCGACAGAAGCAGGTTTCGATGTAGGTACTCGTACTATCGTTGACGTACTTGATTCAACTCGTCGTCTATACGATGCGAACAAGAACCTATCTGACGCTCGTTACAACTACATCCTAAGCGTACTGCAACTGCGCCAAGCGGTAGGTACACTAAGCGAGCAAGACATTGTTGACGTAAACGCAGGTCTAAAACCAGCGAGCTAATCACTCAACACGCTGTCTGATAGAGAGCGAACTTATCGCTCTCTACATATGCAGATACAAAAATGCCGCTCATTGAGCGGCATTTTTATTTATCGGATATCAAATCAATTAAGGCGCTTATCCACGACCGCCTTTGATCGCTTCAATGATCTCTGTGGTTGAGCAGCCATCTTCAAAGTTAAGCACTTTCACTTCACCGCCTGCAGCAATCACTTCTGCACCACCAGCGATCTCTTCTGGCTTGTAATCACCGCCCTTAACTAGGATGCTCGGCAGAACTTCAGAGATTAGACGCTGTGGCGTATCTTCAGAGAAAGGAACAACCCAGTCTACTGCACCCAAGCCAGCAAGAACCGCCATACGACGATCAGTTGGGTTTACAGGACGACCAGGGCCTTTCAAGCGTTTAACAGACTCATCGGTATTTACAGCTACAATCAGGCGGTCACCTAGCTCAGCTGCGTGGTTCATGTAAGAAACATGGCCCGCATGAAGAATATCGAAACAGCCGTTAGTCATAACTACTTTCTCGCCTTTAGCGCGAGCTCGTTTCACCGCTTCAATCAGAGCAGCCTCTGAAATCACGCCGTAATCTGTATCTTGGCTACCGTGTACTGCTTCTGCTAGCTCAATCATAGAAAGCGTTGAAGTACCCAGCTTACCAACAACAACACCTGCCGCTGCGTTTGCCAGTGCACACGCCTCATCAAGAGGCTTACCTGCAGCAACAGAAGCCGCAAGTACAGAAATAACAGTATCGCCCGCACCCGTTACGTCGTACACTTCTTTCGCTTGTGTCGGCAGGTGGAACGGTTCTTGGCCTTTACGCAGTAGCGTCATACCGTGTTCACTGCGAGTAACAAGTAACGCTTCAAAATCAAATTCTTCAATCAGAGCTAAACCTTTCGCCACTAGCTCCTCTTCAGATTTCACTTTACCCGCAACTAGCTCAAATTCAGCCATGTTCGGCGTCAGCAGTGTTGCACCACGGTAGCGTTCAAAATCCGCACCTTTCGGGTCAATAAACACTGGAACATTTGCTGCACGCGCTTTCTGAATAAAGCGTTGAACATGCTCAAGCGCACCTTTTGCGTAATCAGACAGGATCACAGAGCGCACGTTCGGTAGCGCTTGTTCCATACGAGACAGAACCAACTCAGGGTCAGTGTTCTCAAATTTGTCTTCAAAATCTAGACGAATCAACTGTTGACCACGGCTCATCACACGTAGCTTCGTGATGGTTGGGTAATCTTCTAGCTCAACAAAATCACAATTAACTTTAAGTGCACTCAGTGTGTTCTTAAGTACTTGTGCAGGCTCATCTTTACCCGTTAAACCAACGATATGCGCATGGCCGCCTAATGATGCAATATTCATTGCCACGTTAGCTGCACCACCAGGACGCTCTTCGTTATTCTCTACTTTTACTACAGGTACTGGCGCTTCTGGTGAAATACGACCGGTAGGGCCATACCAGTAACGGTCTAGCATCACATCACCGACAATCAACACACCCGATTGGCTGTAGTCAGGTAGAATAGGTTTCATTAGGGATCTCCAAAAATCGAATCTGGATAGAGTCTAGCACACTGATAGTAGTGGCTAAACCATAGAAAAAGACAATGAAGCGGTTTAAGCCACCGCTTCACATTCTAGACAGTTACGCTGGTACAAGGTTCCCGCTATTCAGCGAGCATCCACTGCTGCCAAGCCTGAGTGACGAGAGCTCTCTCTTGCTCAAACTTATCCATCGCAACATCAGCATCGAGGTTAAGTAGGTTACGGTGATGAATTTCATCACGCAGTGTGGTGTAGGCGTGAGTGAGTGCCATCGCTTGTGGTTCTTCCATAATACCCTGTGACATCAAGCTCTCGAAGATGCGCACATTATCACACCAACGTGTCAACTTCGGTTTCTCATGGCTGTATCTCAGTACCAGGTATTGAGCAAGAAACTCAACATCGGTAATGCCACCATTGTCTTGTTTAAGCATAAAGCGATCGCTTTTCTTGCCGCCAAGGTGGTCACGCATTTTTTCGCGCATCTTAACTACCTCTTGCTTGAGGCTTTCACCATCACGCTCAAGACACAACACCTCATGACGCGTCTTGTTAAACGCCAATGCCAAAGGCTCATCACCATAGATCATGCGTGCGCGAGTCAATGCCTGATGTTCCCACGTCCACGCTTCACTGTGCTGGTACTCGTCAAAAGCATCGGTTGGACTTACTAATAAGCCTGATGCACCAGAAGGTCTCAGGCGCGTATCAACCTCATAAAGAATGCCTGAGGCAGTGCGAGTCGAGAAGATATGAATAATGCGCTGAGCCAATCGTAGATAGAACTGACGACCATCGATCTCTTTCTTGCCGTCGGTATAAACATGCACTGGACAGTCATGCATGAAGACGATATCTAGGTCCGAATTGTAACCTAGCTCCCAACCACCGACTTTGCCATAACCAACGACCGCAAAGCCGCGTCCATCACGATCTTTGATGTGTGTTGGCTCACCATATTTAGCCGCTACCTGCAGCCAAGCTTGATTCACACCTGCTTCTACAATCGCCTCTGCTAGATAGGTTAAGTGATCACTCACCTTCATCACAGGTAGCACACCTGCAATATCCGCCGCTGCAATTCTCAAGATGCAGGTCTGCTTAAACTGACGCAGCCCTTCCATCTGCTGCTCCATATCATCCTCAGGAATGCGCGCCAGATAATCACGCAACTCAGTTTTGTAGGACTCTAGTGGTACTGGGTTATACAACTGCTGAGGATCAATCAGTTCATCAAGCAGGATTGGGTAACGCCCTAGCTGTTCTGAGATCATTGGACTCGCGGTACACAGGCGTACCAACTGAGTCAGAGCCGCTGGGTGCTCATCGAGCAGTTCAAGGTACGTTGTTCGCGTGACGATTTTATGCAGCAGGTGCAGCACACGCGACAACCCAAACTCTGCATCTTTATTGGTATATAAAGCTTGGAACACTTTCGGCATCAAACGGTTAAGAACTTCACGTCCTCTTGGGCCTAACGTTTTCTTCGCGATATCAGCCTTAAACTGAATAATGGTATTGGCGGCTTTCTGTGGGTCGACGGCATCAATGTCTGTCTCCAAGACATGCTCAATCACATCCGGCTTATGTGCCATATCCCACAGCTCACTGAAGTGGCTCGCGATTGGATTCGCTTCCTCCTCTTCCACACCGATAAGCTCTTCAAACACCACATGAACATTAGCCATGTGCTGACGGGTCTCATCAATCAGTGCCTGCCAGCTTTCAAACTGCATCGCTACCGCCAGTTGGAGCTGCTCTTGCTCATTATCAGGCAGGGTTTGAGTCTGCTTGTCGGCCATCGCTTGCAGTAGGTTCTCTAAACGGCGAAGGAATAGGTAAGCGTCTCTGAGGTGTGCAACTTCACCTGACTCTAAAAGCTTCAAGCTGTCGATGGCTTCAAGGGTGTTCAATAGACCACGGTCTCGCAGGCTTGGTTCACGCCCACCGCGAATCAACTGGAAGACCTGCGCAATAAATTCCACTTCACGAATTCCGCCAGGGCCAAGCTTAATATTGTTGGATAAGCCACGACGACGAACCTCGCTACTGATCATCGATTTCATTCGACGCAAAGATTGAATAGCACTGAAATCAATATAACGACGGAACACAAACGGGCGCAGCATTTGGCGCAGCTCTTGATACTCAGGGTACATCTCACTCCCCATCACCCGAGCTTTCACCATGGCATAGCGCTCCCAATCGCGCCCTTGCTCTTGATAGTAATCTTCTAGCGCAGCGTAACTCATCACCAATGGACCGCTTTCACCAAATGGGCGCAGTCGCATGTCAACGCGGTAGCAAAAGCCATCAAAGGTTTGTTGGTCGAGCGCCTTGATAATGCGCTGTCCAAGGCGCGTGAAAAACTGCGCATTAGCGATACTGCGGCGTGCACCTTGTGTCTCGCCATTCTCAGGGTAGGTAAAAATAAGGTCGATATCTGAAGAGAAGTTCAACTCACCACCGCCGAGCTTGCCCATGCCGATGATCAGCATAGGTTGAGCTTCTCCCTGCGCATTACAAGGCGTGCCCCACTCTTTGCAACAGATGTTGTATTGCCACTGATAGGTTTCAAAGATCATGGCTTCAGCGAGCATTGAAAGGTGGCTGAGGCTCTGCTCTAGAGGCCAAGACGCGGTAAAATCACGCCACGCGATATAAGACATTTCGCGATTACGAAACTGACGCAACACACGCTGACCGCTCACCTCATCTTGGCATTCAGTCAACAGGTTAGCGAGTCTCTCTCGATAACCTTCGGCACGCTCTTCACACTCGAGCATTTTAGGTAGCACTTTTGCTAGCTCACTATCACGTTGCAAGCAATCGCCGACAAAACTGCTCAGCCCTAAAACGTAGTTAAGTTGCTCTTGATATTGAGGAGACCAAGTCGAAATCGCTTCGCCTTGATGTTCAAGCAGGTTTTCTAAAGCCGATTGAGAGTGCTGAGTAAGTGAAGCAGGCAATTGCATTTTTCTTCCTTGTTTGACTAAGCGCATACTGTCTCTATTTATATCAAACTTATGCCAATAAAAAACGCCCACATCAGGAATGTGGGCGTTTTATCGGATTAGAAATCAAACCTAAGCTTGTAAAGCCTACTTAGACCTTGAATTGCTTGATCTTACCATCCAGCTCTTCAGCATTGGTTTGCATGATTTGTGAGGTCTCAAGAAGCTCACCGACCACTGTGACCGAGGCTTCGACCAGCTCACGAACATTGGTTAGATTGACACTCATCTCTTCGGCGACGCTACTTTGTTGACCAGCTGCTGTCGCGATTTGGAAGTTCATATCATTGATTTGGTTTACTTGGTTCACGATGCCATCAAGCTCTGAGCCTGCGTTGGTGACCAAATCAACGCCTTCAGCTGCTTCGACAACACTCTTCTCCATCAGCTCAACCGCAGAGTTAGCACTGGTTTGCAGATGAGTGATCATATCTTGAATTTCGACCGTGGCTTGTTGAGTGCGTTGCGCTAGGTTACGCACTTCATCAGCAACAACCGCAAAGCCACGACCCGCCTCACCTGCACGTGCCGCTTCGATTGCCGCGTTCAATGCCAGAAGGTTAGTCTGCTCAGAAATACCTTGGATAGTACCCACTACGCTTCCAATTGAGTCCACACGCTCTTCAACTTGGTTTACCGCCGCCGCTGATGCTGCGATATCAGTCGAGAGCTCACTCATCTTAGACACAGAGCCTTGCACAAACTTTTGCCCCGTCAGGGCTTGGCCTGATGCTTGTTCCGTGAGAGAAGAGGCATTCTGTGCGTGCTCAGCCACCGTTTGAACCGTTGATGTCATCTCACTCATTGCAGTCGCTAGCTGATCAATCTCGTTGAACTCTTCCTGCGCTGACTCTTTGGTTTCTGACATACTGATCGTCATCACCTCGGTCAGTGCAAACAGTTCATCAGATGAAGCCACTTGCGTTTTAATCATGTCATTCAGTTGAACGCGAGTTTTCTCAAGCTCACGAGCAACATCACCGTACTCATCTTTACAGTCCATATGGATTGGCACTGACAGATTTTTATCCGCCATCGTTTTAATGGCTTCACTCAGATACTGAGTCTGGCGCAGCATCACACGTGCCGCTGCCATCAGAAGAACCACAAACACCACAATCATCAAGCCAGTTTGCCAAGCCACTTGTACTAGGTACGTTTCGTAGTGCTCTTGTGCTACTTGTGCGTTGTTCGTTGCTGCAAGCAGTGAATCATGGAATGTGCTTGCATCCCACAGCTGCTTGGCAATGATCAAAATGGTACTGAATACCATCAGCATGATCATTTTTGGAACGAGACGAACGTCAGAGATTACCCTTTCCCACGGCTTGAATGACAGTTTGGTCATTGTCAGTTCTCCATTAAGTCTTATATATTGGACGCTTCCATATCCGCGCAATAGCAACGATTTGCTAAAGATTGCGATTTATTTCGAGCTTCGTATGAATGTTAGATAGTACCAAAGACACACCCAAGCCAATGAGCTTATTATCACTGATTCTCTCTTTCTTAGCGTTATTTGTGATCTCTGGCTTATTGTTCGCGCCTATCGATAACGAATCTAAACAAGTTCTTATCGGCCTCGATTTTATAATCTGTAGTGTTTTTCTTCTGCAGCTCACTATTGATCTATTTCGAGCGGAAAGTAAAACATCATATTTAAAGATCCACTGGATAGATTTCCTTGCCAGTATCCCGATGATAGAACCACTACGCTTCGCACGTATCTTTCAGATATTACGGGTTATTTTGGTTTTACGCTCAAGCAAACGTATTTTTAGAGAGCTGTTTCGCAATCGCAAAGAAACCACACTCGCCTCCATCATTTTATTGCTAGTGCTGTTGCTCACCATTGGTGCCGGTACGATTCTATTACTTGAGCATAAACAGCCAGGGGCAAACATTACCACTGGCCACGACGCACTGTGGTGGGCGTTTGTGACGATTAGTACCGTAGGCTATGGCGATCACTACCCAGTGACAAACTCAGGAAAACTGGTCGCCTCTTTGGTGATCATTTGTGGTGTGGGTGTATTCGGTATGATTTCAGGTTTGGTGACGTCCTTAATTACCGAGCCAACCGATTTACAAAATCAAAAGCTGGAGAACAACGACAAAAAACTCGACCTTATTTTGGAACAACAGCAACAAATCCTTGAACGGTTAGATAAGCTAGAACAGCAGACAAAAAAATAGGGCGCAATGCCCTATTTTCATGTTCTATTTGGTTATTGTTAGTCTTGCCAATATGGCTCAACTTCGACGCTGATCTGACGCGTCTGCTCCATCGCATGCAGGATAGATACCTCTTGGCGAGCCAACCAACGCTCCAGTTGATCCTTCTCATCACCCTCTAACTTGTCAGTTAACGGGGCAAGCGTTCTTAGCATCAATAGGTCATCAATGCCTTGGATCATATCTGCCCACGGTAGACGGAAGCTGTTACGTTCATCAGCATCATACAAGCTGGCAAACCCAACACCTGAATATAGGTTGCGCATCAGGCGGTACTGCTGATCGATGTAAGCTTGGCTGGTCATGACACGTTCAGGCGGGAAAGCTTCCATTAGCTCAGCCCAAGTGCGATCTAATTGCTTAACCGAGAACCACTCAATGCCACGAGCCATTTGTTCACGCGCTTTCTCATCAAGGAATGGCTGCCAACCGCGCGATAGGATCCAACGGCTCAAATCAAGCAGCAAACCTGTATAACGCGCAGAGCTCAAAAGAGTGAGTAATTCTTCACGATCTGGAAGCTGCTCTTGCATCTCTTTAAGTTCAGCAACCAAGAACTTACGAGCATCTAGCTTACGTAAAACGTGGCCTTTATCTTCTAGCAAGTCTTCTAGATGGTCGTAGCTCTTAAGCCACTCTAGTTCTTGCTCTAACCATTTAAGCTCTTGGCGGAGGATCGCACTCGCACGACGTGGGACAATGCCACCATAAATAGTAAAGGTTTGACGGATAAAGCTCAGAGAATGGCTGATCTCATGCAGGGCTTCAATTGATTGGCGCTCAGTGAAGATCTGCTCATGGTAATGCCAGTGAGATAGAGCATGTTCTAGAGACTGAATAAAACAAGATTCAACCGTGTCATTCTTATCGGTATCGACCAATGCCAGTGGTTTAACTTCATCACCTTGGTAACCCTGCGCCAAGCGATAGCCTTTTGCTGCTTTGCTCAGATTGCCCAAACGCATCCCGCCCTGTTCACAGAACTGTCGCGACAGTGTGAATAGTGCATCGGCCTGTCCAGATTTAAGCTCTAACTCAACCTCACAGATTGGCTCTTGTTTGTCACCAGACTCAACAAAGCCTTGGTCAAACGCCACCTCAATCTGACTGCCATCAGGCATCCCCACCAGCCATTGTTCGCGAGTGAAGTTAGTCGAAAAAAGAGGAATCAGTTCAGATTGCAGTGTCTCGATATCCTTACCGTCTGGCCAAATATCGCCAGGGTGAAGAGATAGATTCGGTTGATTGCTATCATGCTCCGCATTGTACTCTGGTCTCTGGTGCAAACCTGCAACCACGCGACCCGCTGTTTTTACGGTTTGTACAAATACGTCATCAAAGCGTCGAATGCGCAAGCCAGTATCGTGCTCACGTAGCCAGTTGTCCGGCGTATCAAAGTAGATGTTACCTAGCTCTCGACAACTGTGCTGAAGTACCTTCGTTTCAGCAATTTTATTGCGTAAAGTCTCTGAAAATTCAGGAGAAACAAAAAACTTCAGTTCTATCTCGGTTTCCATAGTTATACCTTTCTGGGAAGATAGGAACAGGATATTGCCAATTTTAGAACTCGGCAAGTCAGAAATATCGCCCATATGATGATCTAAAACAGTTTTAATGAGAGATTGATTAGGTTAACATGCGCGACTTTATAGCCATCGCTTAACATTTCACCACGAACATGGTGTATGTTTTTTTTAAGGTTATTATTTATTAGGTTGGACAACCATGCCAGTAAATACAATTATGGGGTTATTTGCAAAGTCCCCAATTAAACCTTTGCAACGTCACGTTGTGTGTGTGAACGAATGTTGTTCTCACCTAGTTAACTTCTTTGAAGTATCTTCAAAGGGTGACTGGGAAAAGGCAGCTGAAATTCGTGCGCAGATTTCTCATCTTGAAAAAGAAGCAGACGTACTAAAACGTGAAATCCGCCTTAAACTTCCTCGCGGTTTGTTTATGCCGGTTGATCGCACCGATATGTTGGAGCTATTAACTCAGCAAGACAAACTTGCAAACCTAGCGAAAGACATCGCTGGCCGCGTTTACGGTCGTCAGCTTGTCATTCCTGCTCCTCTACAAGAGAATTTCATCGCTTACGTTAAACGTTGCCTAGATGCAGCGAACCAAGCACAAAACGTAATCAATGAACTAGATGAATTACTTGAAACTGGCTTTAAAGGCCGTGAAGTAACACTCGTTGCTGAGATGATTCATCAATTAGATGTAATCGAAGATGATACAGACGCGATGCAGATCGAGCTACGCCAACAACTAATGGCAATTGAAGCGGATCTAAACCCTGTCGACATCATGTTCTTATACAAGATTCTTGAATGGGTCGGTGGTATTGCAGACCAAGCGCAGCGTGTTGGCGCTCGTCTTGAAGTAATGCTTTCTCGATCTTAAATCAAACGTTAACTATATAACGAAGAGCACTTTTTAACCAAAACCACTTATGCGTTGAGTATTTCTCTCGCTGAGCGGTTTTTTGCGTCTAAATTTGCTCCGCTTGTTATCAAACAACTAGGTATTACGATGGATATCCTTGCTAACTACGGCACTGTCCTGATTCTTATTGCAGCAGCTTTCGGTTTCTTGATGGCTATTGGTATTGGTGCGAATGACGTTGCGAACGCAATGGGCACTTCAGTAGGCTCAAAAGCTCTAACCGTTAAACAAGCGATCATTATCGCAATGATCTTTGAATTTGCTGGTGCTTATCTTGCTGGCGGTGAAGTTACCGATACTATCCGTAAAGGTGTTATCGAGACATCTCTATTTGCACACCAACCTGACGTACTTGTATTCGGCATGATGTCAGCACTACTTGCTGCTGGTACATGGCTACTACTTGCTTCTTACATGGGCTGGCCTGTTTCAACAACGCACTCAATCATCGGTGCTATCATCGGTTTCGCTTGTGTGTCTGTTGGTACTGAAGCGGTGGACTGGGGCAGCGTTCAAGGTATCGTAGGTAGCTGGATCATTACGCCTGTTATCTCTGGTTTCTTCGCTTACGTTATCTTCGTAAGTGCTCAGCGCCTGATCTTTGATACTGAGAACCCACTGTTCAACGCTAAGCGTTTTGTTCCTGTGTACATGTTCATCACAACGATGGTGATCGCGCTAGTAACAATCAAGAAAGGTCTAAAGCACGTTGGTCTTCACCTAAGCAACACTGAAGCTTGGGTTTGGGCTGCTAGCGTTTCTGCGATCGTTATGGTTGGTGGCTACCTATACATCCAGAAGAAATTCGCTAACCGCGAAGAAGACCACAGCTTTGCTGGCGTAGAAGGTATCTTCTCTGTTCTTATGGTTATCACAGCGTGTGCGATGGCATTTGCTCACGGTTCAAACGACGTAGCTAACGCGATTGGTCCACTGTCTGCTGTTGTATCAACAGTTGAACACATGGGTGAAATCACAGGTAAGAGCACCATCGCATGGTGGATTCTACCTCTAGGTGGTTTTGGTATCGTTGTTGGTCTTGCAACACTTGGCCATAAAGTAATGGCAACAGTTGGTACTGGTATTACAGAACTAACACCAAGCCGTGGTTTTGCAGCACAACTTGCAACAGCATGTACCGTAGTTCTTGCTTCTGGTACTGGTCTACCAATCTCAACCACACAAACACTTGTTGGTGCGGTATTGGGTGTTGGTTTCGCTCGCGGTATCGCAGCTCTAAACCTTGGCGTAGTACGTAACATCGTTGCTTCTTGGATTGTAACACTGCCAGCAGGTGCACTGCTTGCGGTTGTATTCTTCTACGCAATTCAAGGTATGTTCATCGGCTAACCCTATTTCAGGGGCTGAATGCACGTCAGAAAATTGTGAGTTTCAGTAACGATATGTAAATCTCATGTCATTATTGACTCAAATACACAGAAAGGGAGGCTCAGCCTCCCTTCTTTGTTGCACCCTACCGAGAAACTAAATACTATCTGCTAACTGAGGCTGACTTATTGCCCACCCCAATTGAAATCGTTAAGGGATTTACTGTGAAAAAACTGATTAGCTTCGTTTTGTTCGCAATGCTTGCAGCCCCAGCTGCGTTTGCACAAGACCGTTATATTGCTGATAAACTATTTACTTATATGCACTCTGGCCCAAACAATAGCTACCGTATTATTGGTAGTGTCGATGCCGGTCAAAAAATCACATTCCTACAAGCAAATAAGCAAACTGGTTATACCCAAATTCAAGACAACCGTGGCCGTAAAGGCTGGGTTGAGAGCAAGTTTGTCACTTCTCAAGAGAGCATGGCACTGCGCATGCCTAAGCTAGAAAAAGAACTAGCAGAAGTGAAAGCTAAGCTGGCTAACGCTCGTCAAAGCGCAGATAGCGAAAAAGCGGGCCTAATCAGCTCTCTTGATTCTCGCAACACGCAAATTTCTGAGCTAGAGCAGAACTACAGCGAAATCAGCCAACAGCTGACAAGCGTTCAAACTGAAAACCGCGAACTACGCGCTAAGTTAGACACGCAAAAAGATGACCTACTGCTGAAGTACTTCATGTACGGCGGCGGTGTCGCAGGCCTAGGTCTGTTGTTTGGTCTGATTCTTCCGCACCTAATCCCGCGCAAGAGAAAATCACCAAACGGTTGGGCGTAATCGCAACAAATCAAAAAAGGAGCACTCATGTGCTCCTTTTTGTTTTTCTAATGTTCAATCGCTCCAGCGATTAACCTTGCCACTCATAAAGCGCTGGGATTTCGATAGCCTGCTCTTCAAACTCCACCACAATAGATTGCGGCTTCACTTCTATTAGCTGCACTTCAGGAGTTATCCAATCCCCTTGTGCCACCTCTTTGTCGTTAATTTTAACCCAGCGCCTCTCTGCACTGCTTGAGTACATATGCGTTTGCAGGTTCAGGCTTGGTAAACGACCACTTAAGCTCTGGGTATGCGACTCCAGCTGGACAGTCGGTTGAGGTCGGTATTGGTCAATGTCCACCTCAGACGGTGAATCACTGTTATCAAGAATCGACTCAATCTTGAGGGCTAACTCAGGAGACAGCTCGGTAAGATCCAGTCCTTGTAACAGGTCACCTTCCATAGCTTCATTACCTGCACTACTAGTGCTTTGCTTCACTTGCGGATTGTTTGATTCATCGGCCAGTTGTTGCGGTTCATCCTCGAAATCAACCTGAGCCAATACAGAGTCGTCTTGTTCGTTCGATACTTGTGTCTCTTGCTCATCATTGTTAACTGCTTCAGCGTTAACCGATGCATAGTTCATTTGACGAGGCAAAGCTTTCAGTTCACCCACCTGAGGTGCAGGGCGAATGCTAAACAGCTCAGAATCTGCGTTACTCACCACCAACTCAGCGTCGAGTTCTAGGGCTTCTGGAGCAGGAACCGACTCCGGCGTGACCGACTCGACCACACTTGCTGACTCTGTTAGTGCAACTGCACTCTCTTGCTCTTTAGAGGTTCGCTCTTGATAAAGCAAGCCTCCTGCAACAAGTAGCGATGGTACCAATAAGATCAATAGGCTCAACGCGATTGATGCACCACGATGCGAACGCAACTTAGGAGCTTGAGTCGACACCAGGTGCTGCTGGAACCCGGGCATTTCCGATTTTTGTAAACGGCTCATTGTTCGAGACATTACCCTCTCTCCTCATCAATGCTCATCAGGATAGGTGAATCTAACTGAGCGATTCGTTGTAGACGCGCAAGCGTTCTTTTTCCTGCAATGCCATCGACTGACATTCCTTGCCAGATCTGAAATGCTTCGACCTTACGCTTGAGCTCGTCATCAAACAGCTCTTGTCCCGTTACATTTTCTCCTAATGCTTCAGACAGTAGCAAATCAAGCAATGCGACCGCTTCTCCGGAATCCCCCTCTCTAAGTGTCTCTCTCAGAGGTTGTTTCCATATCGCAACATAATCGCCCTGCCACAAGGTTTCTAATGCTGAAACCGGGATTTGAACTAAAGATTGATTCACTAATAATTCAACCGACTCGTCAGAAAGACCATACAGCACTGCATGATAAGACTGTTCCTCAAAGGTCAGGTTTAATACTACTGGTGAGTTGAGTTGAATCAGTTCACGCAGTGTCGCTTGCCCTTCAACACACACAAACACACTCTGTGGTTCACTCAAACATAAGCCATCTCGAAGTGAAGATTGATAACCCCACAACTGATACAGGTCTTGGATGGCAGAAGCTCGACTTGTGCCCTGCGTGAGCTGTTGAGCAATATGTTCAGGCAGCAGAGGGGCTGTTGTTTCAGCTTGAATCTCTATGGGAACCTGCATCGCCGTTTTAATTTGAGGTTCAAGGTCAGACGCCACCTGTTCATTGACAAGCCACTTGTCGATGTTTTGCGGTAGGTACGTAAACGTCCCCCAAGCGAGTCCTAAGCCCAGCACACTCAACGCGCTGTATTGCACCAGTTTCGGCCAAACTGCCGACTGCTGTTTAACCGGCGCTTGATACACCTCAGCTTGGAACGACATGATCTGCTGACACGCTTGCTCAACGGTAGCTTGAGATGGTGTTTTTTCGCCTTGATGAAAGCTCAATTGAAGGGCCTTGTCACACACAAGGTTAATCAATCTCGGTATGCCATGGGTGTATTGGGCGATGGATTTCACTGCGCGATTAGAGAACAGCATCTGCTGTGCACCCGCAGTCTCCAATCTAAACGCAATGTACTTACCCGCCTCTTGGGCATTGAGAGGCAGCAGGTGATAACGCCCTGTGATACGTTGTGCTAGCTGTCGAAGTTGATTAGTTTGCAAATGTTGTTGCAGCTCGGGTTGCCCCACCAGCAGCACTTTCAATAATTTACGGCTGTCTGTCTCTAAGTTGGTCAGAAGTCGCAACTGCTCCAATACATCAGCGGCGAGATGCTGCGCTTCATCAATCACCAGCAGAGTTTGAATCCCCTGCTCATGGCTGTCCAACAAGAAACTATGAATAGCCTGGCTCAACTGCTTGAGTGAAGCCTGTTCTGGGTAATCAATCTCAAACTCATCACACACCGCTTCGAGCAGCTCAATGTTAGAGAATGTCGGATTCAGTATAAGGCCTGCTTGAGTTTGATCATCCAAAGATGCCAACATCGCCTTAGCAACGGTCGTTTTACCAGTTCCCACTTCACCTGTCAGCATGGCAAAACCACCACCGTCACCCAATCCAGCTTGCAGGTTCTGCATTGCTTCCTGATGACGCTGACTTAAAAACAAGTAGCGAGAATTTGGTACAATCGAGAATGGCATCTCTACGAAGCCAAAATATTCCTTATACATGGGCTGCCCTATAATTACGATAAATGGAAATTACCATTGCTCGCCATAAAGTCCAACAGTGATAAAAGATTTCGAGGTGATAAGTTGCAAAACTACGATGGCTTACCAATACACCAGAGCCTAAACAGATATTTAGTAGGTGGTGCAGTACGCGACCAATTACTGGAAATTGCGAGCTACGACAAAGATTGGGTTGTCGTCGGCAGTACGCCGCAGCAGATGGAAGAACTTGGGTTTACCGCCGTTGGTAAAGAGTTTCCAGTTTTCTTGCACCCAAAAACTAAAGAAGAGCACGCACTAGCACGAACTGAGAAAAAGTCTGGCTCTGGCTATACAGGTTTTGAGTGCTATTTTGCACCTGACGTTACCCTCGAAGAAGATCTCATGCGTCGCGACCTAACCATCAACGCTATCGCACAAGATGAACAAGGTACACTCTACGACCCCTATCATGGTCAACAAGACCTAGAGAACCGCGTCCTAAGGCACGTCTCAGAAGCCTTTGTCGAAGATCCACTTCGCGTGCTGCGCGTGGCTCGTTTCGCCGCCAAGCTTCATCACTTGGGTTTTACCATCGCGCCAGAAACACTAGAGATGATGCAACGTATCGTTGAGTCAGGTGAATTAGAACATCTAACAGCAGAACGAGTCTGGCAAGAGTGGCACAAATCACTGAGCACACCACACCCTGAGATCTTCTTATCAACCTTAAGGGAGTGCGGTGCCCTAGCCGTGGTACTCCCAGAGTTGGACGCGCTATTTGGCGTCCCGCAGCCTGAAAAGTGGCATCCTGAGATCGACACTGGTATTCACACCTTGATGGTTGCTCAACAAGCAGCACTATTAAGCTCTTCACTACCCGTGCGTTTTGCAGCCCAAGTTCATGACCTTGGTAAAGGCGTGACTCCGCCAAGTGAGTGGCCAAGCCATAAGATGCACTGTCACACGGGTCTCAAGCTGATCAAATCCCTGTGTGAACGAGTACGTGTGCCGAATGAATTTCGAGATTTAGCACTGCTTGTCTGCGAACAGCACTCCAACATCCATCGTGCAGGTGAGCTCAGGCCATCCACCTTCCTAAAGATCCTCAACAAATTTGATGTGTGGCGTAAACCTGAGAGACTCAATGACATCCTGCTATGTTGCCAAGCAGATCATGCGGGAAGAAAAGGATTAGAGTCTGATCCTTATCCACAAAAACCGCGCTTTGAAGCGGCGTATCAAGCTGCATTAGGGGTCGATGTTAAAGCCGTGATTGCCGATGGTTTTAAAGGTAAAGATATTCGTGATGAGCAAGAGAAGCGCCGTATTCAGGCTATTGAGAGCGCTCTAGCTACCGCTTAAAAGTAGCTAACTTGTATCATTGATTTAAACAACAAAGCCCGCTGAGTCAGCGGGCTTTGTGCGTTTTGAACTTTGAGTTGGAGCTTATTGCATCATCAAGAAAGCAAACAGACCACAACCTAGAATCAAGCGGTAGATAACAAATGGCGTCATACCCATGCGAGAGATTAACTTCAAGAAGAAGTGAATGCAGATATAAGCGCTGATGAAAGAGACCACAATACCCGTCAACAAAGTACCAACGTGGATTGGATCACCGCTAGTGACTAGCTTAAGGCCTAAGTAGCCGCCCGCTAGCGTGATAATAGGAATCGACATTAAGAAAGAGAAACGAGCTGCCGCTTCACGAGTAAAACCAAGGTACAGCGCTGCAGTAATAGTTGCGCCAGAGCGAGACGTACCTGGGATCATCGCCATCGCTTGCGCCAAACCAATGAATAACGCCTTCTTCCAGCCCGCTTGATACTCGTCATCACGCAGTGCTGAGTTCTTATCTACCCACCATAACAACAAACCAAACACGATAGTCGTGGTCGCGATAACCCACGCACTACGCAGGTAAAGCTCAATGATGTCTTTCATCAACAGGCCAAACACACAAGCAGGAATAGTCGCTAAGATGATCATCCAAGCCAGTTTCGCTTCTTTGCTTCGATCACCTTTGAACACTGAACCAAAAAACGCGTTTAGTAGTGAGATAACTTCTTTGCGGAAATAGATCACTACTGCCGCCAATGTACCAACGTGTACCGCCACATCAAATGCCAAACCTTGGTCTTCCCAGCCAAGTACAGCTGAAGGAAGGATCAAGTGTGCAGAGCTTGAGATTGGCAAAAATTCGGTAAAGCCTTGCACCAACGCCAAAATAAACGCTTCAAAATAACTCATTTCTAACCTTATAAATTTATAGTTCTATATCTACAACAGAGAGGGAGTCTAGCTGCTCCATTTTCTGCCATATTTCACTGACGGTTCGTCCATCCTGGGGGATTACCCGAGCAGGACAGAGATCATATAGTGGTTGTGTGACAAAAGGATATTTAAAGATATCACTGCGAGGAAGTTGAGGTTTTTGAGAAGAAACCACATCACCAAACAACACGATATCGAGATCTAAATTGCGGTCTTGCAACTTATGGGCATCCTTCGCGCGCCCGTATTTAAACTCAATTTTACGCAGCTGTTGTGAAAATTCGGTCAATGACAACAAAGTATCGAGCTCAATCACGAAGTTATAGAACGGATGGCTATCAAACCCCACCGGTTCACAGTGATAAATCGAGGAGCAACGCAGATTGCTCCCCAAAGATTGCAGCTCTAGCCAAGCGGCCTTGGCATGTTTGTCACGGTCGATATTGGTGCCGACCCCGACATAAGCAATGGTCATGCTTGGCCTCGTTCGATGACCACGCCTACAGCTTTCGCTTGAGGCACTGCGCCCGGCTTCGCCAGACGGATCTTGATCCATGGCACTGAGAATTGCGTCATGATCAACTCAGCGATCTCTTCTGCGACACGCTCAACCAATAGGAAGCGACCATTTTCAATGTGCTCAAGCACCGCCGTGCTCACCTTTGAATAATCTAAAGCATCGACCACGTCATCACTTTTACCTGCAGGACGGTTGTCGTGAGCCATCTCTATATCAAGCACCAGCTTTTGCTTAATTTCTTGTTCCCAGTCATACACACCAATTGTTGTGATTACTTCTAACTGTTCGATGAAAACTTTATCCAGTGCCATTAGTTGTCCTTTTAGAGGTCGGATACCCAAAAATGGGAAAAAAACGTATTATTTGCCTAATTCAGGATATGATATCAATTACTCTTGGATTGAGCATTATTTTCGCACCATTAAGGACAGACATGACTCCATTGGCACTCATTATGATCATTGCAGCCTATCTATTAGGTTCAATCTCAAGTGCGGTCTTGATATGCCGAGTCGCGCGTCTGCCCGACCCTAGAACCGTAGGTTCAAATAATCCCGGCGCTACCAATGTATTGCGTATCGGTGGCAAAGCCGCTGCAGCCTCTGTGCTACTTTGTGACATGTTAAAAGGGACGATTCCCGTCTGGCTTGGTTACTTCCTCGATATCGACCCTATCATTCTGGGCGTTGTCGCGATTGCCGCTTGTTTGGGCCATATGTATCCAATATTCTTCCACTTTAAGGGTGGCAAGGGCGTTGCGACGGCCTTGGGTGCCATCGCGCCTATTGGTCTTGACCTCACCGGTATGATTATGGGCACTTGGCTACTAGTCGCTTTTCTTTTCCGTTACTCATCTTTGGCTGCGATTGTCACCGTGTTAGTCACTCCGTTTTATGCGTGGATGGTAAAACCACAATACACACTTCCTGTTGCCATGTTGTGCTGCTTGATCGTGCTGCGCCATCATCAAAATATTCGCCGATTACTCGACGGCAGTGAGCCAAAATTAGGACAAAAAAAATCGGCGTAATCAATATAGATTACGCCGATTTTTCATCATTTCGTTGGTGACTCAATTACACCAGAAGATGTTTATCTAGGAAGCTCGCAAGCATCTCATTTACAAACTCAGGCTGTTCTAAGCTGCTAATATGACCTGCATTAGGGATCACAGCCAGCTCGCTACCTGCGATGCAATCATGCATTAAGTAAGATTCCAATACTGGGCGCGGTTTGTCTTCTTGACCCACAGCAACCAGGACTGGCAGAGCAAACTTCTCAATCGATTCAATCATATCACGGCGTCCGAACACGATACGCCCAATGCGTGCGACCTGTTCCGCGTGCTCACCATTTAACTGAGATAGAAATTCTGTAAAGCCTTTTACTAGCTCAGGGCTATTTTGCTCTGCTTGATTAGCAAAGAACAAAGGAACAACTGCTTCAACAATCGGTGGTGGAACCATCTTTGTTTGTGCGATGGTATCTAGCATCGAGAAATACTTAGCATGTGCCACTTCCGGCTCTAGGCCAACAAAGGTATCCATAAGTACTAGAGTTTTCACGCGAGACGGCGCTAACTCCACCAACTCGGTTCCCCACATGCCGCCTACCGATAGGCCAACAATTGAGAACTCCTCAACACCCAAATGATCCAACAGTGCCAAAACATGTTGAGTATAATCTTTTAGCGTGCGCATTGAGCTTGGCGCTGCATCAGATTGACCGTGAGACCAAAGCTCAGGAACAATACAACGGTACTTAGATTTCAGTGCCTCTACCTGAGGTTGCCACATTGCACTATCCCATAGGTAGCTGTGACCAAACACTAATACAGGCCCTTGCCCTTCATCTAGGTACGCCATGTTTTGGTTTTCAATAGTGAAATTGTTCATTTTCTTCCCTAAGTCATATAAAAACGGCCGCTACTTCAGCGGCCGTCCATTTATTCAGATTCGATTACTCAGCAATTGGCTCAAGCTGATCGATAGGCCAGCGTGGTGTCGCTTGAACAGAAAGATCAGCCACCTCACCGTTCTTAAGACGTTGCATACCTGCGTAAGCGATCATTGCACCGTTATCTGTACAAAACTCAGTGCGAGGGTAGTAAACCTCACCACCAATCTTCTTCGCTAGCGCTTCAAGTTCTGCTCGTAACTGCTTGTTTGCACTCACGCCACCAGCAATTACTATACGTTTCATGCCTGTCTCCGCCAAGGCACGCTTACACTTGATTACCAAGGTGCCACAAACCGCCTCTTGGAATGCGTATGCGATATCTGCGCGAGTCTGTTCGCTATCGTCGTTGTCACGAATGGTATTAGCTGCAAAGGTTTTTAGACCTGAGAAACTCATATCTAGACCCGGACGGTCTGTCATTGGGCGCGGGAACTTAAAGCGACCCGGCGTGCCCTTTTCTGCCAAGCGAGAAAGCAGTGGACCGCCTGGGTAATCTAAGCCCATCAGCTTAGCGGTTTTATCGAAGGCTTCACCAGCTGCGTCATCAATCGATTCACCCAGAATGCGATATTCACCAATACCTTTTACTTCAACCATCATAGTGTGACCACCCGATACCAGCAGCGCCACAAATGGGAACGGTGGTGGGTTATCTTCTAGCATAGGAGCAAGCAGGTGACCTTCCATGTGGTGTACTGGCACGGCAGGAACACCCCACGCGTAAGCAATACTGCGACCGATCGTAGCACCAACAAGCAGCGCACCAACCAGACCAGGGCCCGCCGTGTAAGCTACGCCATCAATATCTTTAGAGGTTAAGTTTGCTTCTTTAAGAGCCGCTTTAATCAGTGGAATGGTTTTCTTCACGTGATCACGTGATGCCAGCTCAGGAACAACACCACCGTAATCGGCATGCAGTTTTACCTGGCTGTAGAGTTGATGAGAAAGCAGACCTTGCTCATCATCATAAATTGCGATTCCTGTTTCATCACAAGAGGTTTCAATACCAATAATGCGCATAATTTTCTCGGCACGCTTTCATCTTTAATGGGAAATTAGCGCAATATTACCCTGCCTAAGCTCAGCAAACAAATATTGTACAGACTATAATCGACAAAGTGCTTTACAAAGCCACTGTGATCGGATTAAAATTCCGCACCATTTTTGATCAAGCTGGTTAAGACTGAATATTTAAGTTCAGTTCACTAAGTTACCAGCGTTAACGAATAACCCCTGAGGTGAAAGGCATATGCCAGTAGTTAAAGTACGTGAAAACGAACCGTTCGACGTTGCACTACGTCGTTTCAAGCGCTCTTGCGAAAAAGCAGGTATCCTTTCTGAAGTGCGTCGTCGTGAGCACTATGAAAAACCAACTACAGTTCGCAAACGCGCTAAAGCAGCAGCTCAAAAGCGTCACGCTAAGAAGCTAGCTCGCGAAAACGCACGTCGCGTTCGCCTGTACTAATAACTTAATCCATAAGGACTGAGTTATGGCTCTTATTGAACAACTCAAAGAAGAGCAAAAATTAGCGATGAAAGCCAAGGACAAACCGCGCCTTGGCACTATCCGTTTAGCTCTTTCAGCTATTAAGCAACGTGAAGTTGACGAACAGATTACTCTGAACGACGACGACATCCTTGCTGTTCTAGTTAAGATGGTTAAACAGCGTCGCGATTCTGTTGCTCAATATGAATCGGCTGGTCGTCAAGATCTTGCTGACGTGGAACAAGCAGAAATTGCTGTACTTGAAGGTTTTATGCCTCAACCGCTTACTGAAGAAGAAGTGATTGCACTACTAGATAGCGCAATTGCAGAAGCTAAACCTGCGGGCATGCAAGACATGGGTAAAGTAATGGCTATCTTGAAACCACAAATTCAAGGGCGTGCAGATATGGGTAAAGTTAGTGGTTTAGTTCGTTCTAAACTCGCTTAATCCCAAATCAAATTGCAACAAGCCGTGCAATCCTATGGAACGCACGGCTTGTTTGTATCTGCTACCTATTCAAACTATATTATCATCACTCTCAGTTAGTGCATTTTTCTAAGGTTTTATGGCTGGAATTATCCCACGTAGTTTCATTGATGACCTCCTCGCGCGTCTCGATATCGTCGACATCATTGACGCACGCGTAAAACTTAAGAAAAAGGGCAAAAACTACAGTGCTTGTTGTCCGTTTCACAACGAAAAAACTCCCTCTTTTAGCGTTAGCCAAGAAAAGCAGTTCTATCACTGTTTTGGTTGCGGCGTACACGGTAATGCCATCGACTTCATTATGGAGTTCGAACGCCTCGAGTTTGTGGAGGCCATTGAAGAGCTTGCGAGCTTTCTTGGTTTAGAAGTCCCTCGAGAGCAGCGCAGCGGTGCCATTTCGACTCAGCCGCGAGCCAACACGGAGCAAAAGCGTAACCTATATGACTTAATGGGTGGTATCAGCCAATTTTACCGCTCACAACTCAAGCTATCAGCGAGCAAGCCCGCAATTGACTACCTCAAGAATCGAGGTCTGTCGGGCGAAATCGTACAGAAGTTTGGGATTGGTTACGTTGCCGATGAGTGGGATTTAGTTCGTAAGAATTTCGGCCAACAAAAAGAAGCGCAGGACATGCTGGTCACGGGCGGCATGTTAATCGAAAACGACAAGGGTAACCGATACGACCGTTTTCGTGGACGCATCATGTTCCCGATTCGCGATCGTCGTGGTCGAGTGATTGGTTTTGGTGGGCGTGTTCTTGAAGATGGAACACCAAAGTACCTCAACTCCCCTGAGACTCCGATCTTCCATAAAGGCAAAGAGCTATATGGTCTTTACGAAGTCTTACAGGCTTACCGTGAGCCACCTCAAGTCTTGGTGGTTGAAGGTTACATGGATGTTGTCGCACTAGCGCAATATGGCGTAGATTATTCCGTCGCCTCGTTGGGCACTTCGACAACCGGTGATCATATCCAAATGCTGTTCCGTCAAACCCACACGGTTGTGTGTTGTTATGATGGTGACAGAGCGGGTAAAGAAGCCGCTTGGCGCGCACTGGAAAATGCACTTGAGTATTTAAAGACCGGGAATACCCTGAAGTTTCTGTTCTTGCCAGATGGCGAAGACCCAGACAGCTATATTAGACAACACGGCAAAGAGGCCTTTGAACAACTAGTTCAAAACGCAACGCCACTTTCTACTTACTTGTTCGACAACCTAATTGAAATTCATCAATTAAACCTTGGAACAACTGAAGGTAAATCGGCGTTGAGAGCCCATGCCAGTGCACTGATCAATAAAATTCCTGATAGCTACTTCCAAGAACTGCTCGAAAAGTTACTGGATGAGCGCACTGGGTTTGATAATCAGCTAAGACGAGCTAGAGTTCATAACAAGAGCTCTAGTCCGCAACCGCATAAAGAGCTTAAACGCACCCCTATGCGAGAAGTGATCGCTTTGCTTCTACAAAATCCGAGCTATGCTGATATGGTACCGGATTTATCGAGTGTTCGAGACTTACCATTACCTGGTTTAAGTTTATTCGTTGAGGTACTTGATAAATGCCATACTAACCCCCATATCAACACCGGCCAGTTATTAGAGCACTGGCGACACAGTAAACATGAGGCACTTCTGTCTCGTCTCGCGAGCTGGGAAATCCCCCTCGATGATGACAATCAAGAAGATATATTCTTAGACTCATTGGACAATATTCTTGCCCAGTGCGTAGAAAAGCAAATTGAAAACCTGCAGGCCAAAGCAAGAAGTGTCGGTTTATCAGCCGAAGAAAAAAGGGAGCTGCTAGCCTTGATGCTAGATTTAAAAGCGTAACCCTGATTGATTAGTCAGCATTGATAAAATTTGTTAACATTTATGGTTTGCATTTAAAAATGCAACGTCCTTCACCAGACCTGAAGTTGGATATCATCTATGGATCAAAATCCGCAGTCACAGCTAAAATTACTTGTTATTAAAGGCAAGGAACAAGGCTATCTGACCTACGCCGAAGTAAACGACCACCTACCTGCAGAAATTGTTGATTCTGAACAGGTAGAAGACATCATTCAGATGATTAACGACATGGGTATCAAGGTTGTAGAAACCGCACCTGATGCCGATGATCTAGCCCTAAATGATGACGATACCATCACAGATGAAGATGCAGCCGAAGCGGCAGCAGCTGCGCTTTCAAGCGTAGAAAACGAGATCGGCCGTACAACTGACCCAGTACGTATGTACATGCGTGAGATGGGTACCGTTGAGCTACTGACTCGTGAAGGCGAAATCGATATTGCTAAGCGTATCGAAGATGGTATCAACCAAGTTCAGCTTTCTGTTGCTGAATACCCTGGCACTATCCCATACATCTTAGAACAGTTTGACAAAGTTCAAGCTGAAGAGCTGCGCCTTACTGATTTGATCAGCGGTTTCGTTGACCCAGATGATGATGGTACGGCAGCACCAACAGCGACGCATATCGGTTCTGAGCTGGCAGAATCTGATCTTGACGACGAAGATGAAGAAGATGTAGATGACGAAGACGAATCTGAAGAGGAAGAGGAAGATACTGGTATCGACCCTGAGCTTGCTCTTGAGAAATTCACTGCACTTCGCACAAGCTTCCAAAATCGTCAGCTAGCGATCAACGAATACGGCGCAGAGAGCCCGAAAGCCGTTCTTGCAACAACCATGATGCAAGACGTGTTCAAAGAGTTCCGCCTAACGCCAAAACAGTTCGATTACCTAGTTAATGAACTTCGCACTTCAATGGATCGTGTACGTACTCAAGAGCGCCTAATCATGCGTCAAACGGTTGAGTACGGCAAAATGCCGAAGAAATCTTTCATTGCCCTATTCACAGGCAACGAATCTAGCGAAGCATGGTTAGACGAAGTTCTTGCTTCAGACAAGCCATACGCAGAGAAGATCAAACGTAACGAAAGTGATATCCGTCGCTCTATTCAGAAACTGGATATGATCGAAAAAGAGACGTCACTAACAGTACAAAGCATTAAAGACATCAGCCGTCGTATGTCTATCGGTGAAGCGAAAGCTCGTCGTGCGAAGAAAGAGATGGTTGAAGCGAACTTACGTCTAGTAATCTCGATTGCTAAGAAGTACACCAACCGTGGTCTACAATTCTTGGATCTAATCCAAGAAGGTAACATCGGTCTAATGAAAGCGGTTGATAAGTTTGAATACCGTCGTGGTTACAAGTTCTCGACTTACGCTACATGGTGGATCCGTCAAGCGATCACTCGTTCGATTGCCGACCAAGCTCGTACTATCCGTATTCCGGTTCACATGATCGAAACGATCAACAAACTAAACCGTATCTCTCGTCAAATGCTACAAGAGATGGGTCGTGAGCCATTACCGGAAGAGTTGGCTGAGCGCATGCAAATGCCGGAAGACAAGATCCGTAAAGTACTGAAGATCGCTAAAGAGCCTATCTCAATGGAGACACCAATCGGTGACGACGAAGATTCGCATCTAGGTGACTTCATCGAGGATACGACTCTAGAACTGCCTCTAGATTCTGCAACGGCAACCAGCCTACGTGGTGCTACGAAAGACGTTCTAGCAGGCCTAACGCCTCGTGAAGCAAAAGTTCTTCGTATGCGTTTTGGTATCGACATGAACACTGACCACACTCTAGAAGAGGTTGGTAAACAGTTCGACGTAACTCGTGAGCGTATCCGTCAGATCGAAGCAAAAGCGCTACGTAAGCTGCGTCACCCAAGCCGTTCTGAAACTCTACGTAGTTTCCTAGACGAGTAATCTCTCGCGAGAATTGGCTAGCTTTTAAGCATATAAGAAGAAAGGTGAGCTTTAGCTCACCTTTTTTGTATCTATATGATTTAAGTGGCTAAGAACTAAGCGCAATTGCCCCCTTTAGTGGCTAGACACCACCCATTGCATCCCCTATAATCATTGCCCTACGGCCCCTTAGCTCAGTGGTTAGAGCGCACGACTCATAATCGTTCGGTCCCCAGTTCAAATCTGGGAGGGGCCACCAAATTTAGAAAAGCCAGAGCAGTTGATGCTGCTCTGGCTTTTTGCTTTTCTGAGCAGAATAATTTCTTGCCCCCAATTTTGGCCCTTCCCGTTTACAGCATCTTTGAGTCAGTTTCCTCAATACTTCTTCACAACACGGTGTATTCAATCACTTACCTGTGACTTGATTTGCGTTTTTTTATTCTAAAAGGCGGCACTATGAAAGGTCACTATTCAATCAACTGTTCAGGGAAGACAAATGAAAGACGAAACTCTCTCGATCCACTTTGGTTACGAGACAGACCCAACAACCAAATCTGTCGCTACGCCTATCTATCAAACGGTGGCTTACGAGTTTGATGATGCTCAGCACGGCGCGGACCTCTTTAATCTCGAAGTTCCAGGTAACATCTACACCCGCATCATGAATCCAACCAATGATGTGTTGGAAAAACGAATGGCAGCGCTTGAAGGTGGTATTGCAGGCTTAGTGGTGAGTGCGGGTAGTGCTGCGATCAACTACGCAATTCAGACTTTGGCGCAAATGGGCGACAACATTGTTTCTACCCCTCAGCTATACGGTGGCACTTACACCCTGTTTGCACACATGCTGCCAAACCAAGGCATTGAAGTACGCTTTGCCAAAGACGACAAACCTGAAAGCTTAGCTGAGCTCATCGATGAGAACACCAAGGCGGTTTACTGTGAAAGTATTGGTAACCCTGCTGGTAATATCATCGATCTAGAGCGTGTTGCCGAACTTGCCCACGCCCAAGGTGTTCCTGTCATCGTCGACAACACAGTTGCAACTCCAGTGCTATGCAAGCCTATCGATTTTGGCGCGGACATTGTTGTGCATTCATTAACGAAATACGTTGGCGGCCACGGTACCACTCTAGGTGGCGTCATTGTCGATTCAGGTAAGTTCCCTTGGGCGGAGCATAAAGATCGCTTCCCAGTATTCAACCAACCCGAGCCGTCTTACCATGGCGTGGTATACACCGAAGCCTTTGGTGAAGCTGCCTTTATCGGCCGAGCGCGTACAGTACCGATGCGCAATACGGGGTCAGCACTTTCACCAATGAATTCCTTTATGCTGATGCAAGGCTTAGAGACCTTATCACTGCGTATGGAACGTCACACTGAAAATGCCTTCAAGGTTGCTGAGTACCTCAAGCAGCATGATAAAGTGAGTTGGGTAAGTTATGCAGGCTTGCCAGACTCAGAGTTCTACCCACTGGCAGAGAAATACATGCAGGGTAAACCTTCCGCTATTTTGTCTTTCGGCCTCAAGGATGGCTATGAAGCTGGAGTTCGCTTCTATGACGCACTGCAGATCTTTAAGCGCCTGGTGAATATTGGTGATGCTAAGTCGCTAGCATGTCACCCGGCTTCAACCACTCACCGTCAGTTAAGTGAGCAAGAACAGAAACAAGCAGGTGTATCTCCAGAGATGATTCGTCTATCTGTTGGTATCGAGCATATCGACGATATTCTTGCCGACCTAGAACAAGCATTAAACGCTTAACACTACGTTTCTATAGCAAACAACACCATAGGCCAGCATGTATGTGCTGGCTTATTTGTTGACGCTATCGTTCTGTGATTAACATATCAATTAAGCAATAACGATATCTTCCCTACTTCCCACCTTCCATCAGAATATCTTCCTGCATAAGAGAGATATATCTCCCCCAAACATCTTCATACCTAACTTAAACCTGAACGAAACGACTGTCACCGCTCTCTTCTCATCACATGAGCTTGATTGACCTTACCGAGATAACTCGGGAATCTAAGCCAAACCTATAATAATGACAGCCGATAATGGGAACCTCATGACCACTCGAAACAAAATCCTCCCCCTAATCAAAGCAGCTTCAGTGGCGCTGCTCGCAACCGTTGCACTCTCCGCACAGGCCGCAGAAAAAGTATATCGCTTAAAACTTGCGGAAACATGGGGACCGAATACCCCAATCCTCGGTGACGCCAGCAAGAACATGGCTAAGTTAGCTAATGAAATGTCTAACGGTCGACTGCAGATCCGCATCGACTCAGCCAATAAGCACAAAGCGCCGCTTGGGGTGTTCGATATGGTGAAGTCGGGGCAATACGATTTAGGACACTCAAGCTCTTACTACTGGAAAGGTAAGGTACCAAACACGCTCTACTTCTCTTCAATGCCATTTGGCATGATGACTACTGAGCAGTACGCATGGTTTTACCAAGGCGGTGGTATGCAGCTGATGCAAGAGGTGTACGCGCCACATAACCTACTCTCGTTCCCAGGTGGTAACTCTGATATTCAAATGGGTGGCTGGTTTAAGAAAGAGATCAACTCAATCGATGACCTCAAAGGCTTGAAGATGCGCATTCCAGGTTTTGCTGGCGAAGTGTTCGCTAAGGTTGGCGCGAAGCCTACCAATATTGCACCGGGTGAGCTCTACACTTCTCTAGAGCGTGGCACGATTGATGCGCTCGAATGGGTTGGCCCTGCCTTTGACCTGCGTATGGGCTTTCAAAAGATTGCACCTTACTACTACACAGCTTGGCATGAGCCGGGGTCTGAGACTCAGTTCTTAGTGAACAAAAAGACTTGGGATAAGCTACCAAAAGACCTTCAGCTCATTCTAGAAACGTCTTTCCGAGTAGCAGCCTTCGATATGTATACCCAAGCTCTCGATGCCAATGCTAGCAGTTGGGCAACCATGCAATCTGATTACCCAGACATCAAAGTCCGTGACTTCCCACCAGAAGTGCTCCAAACGATGCGTGCAGCCACGGATGAGCTTCTTGCTGAACAAGCCGCGAAAGATCCGTTAGCGAAGAAAATCATCGACTCTCAAGCAGACTACGCAAAGAAAGTTCGAGCGTGGACCAACATCTCAACCAAGGCCTACCTCAACCACGAGTAACAAAAGCTCAATGCTGAAAAACAAAAAAGCCCATCATCATGATGGGCTTTCATCTATTTACCAAGGTAAGTTAACTTACTCTACCGTTACTGCTTTCGCTAGGTTACGAGGTTGGTCAACGTCCGTACCTTTGATTAGCGCTACGTGGTAAGACAATAGCTGCATTGGAACCGTGTAGTAGATAGGTGCAGTTACTTCGCTCACGTGAGGCATCTTGATGATCTTCATGTTCTCATCGCTTTCAAAGCCAGCTGCTTCATCCGCAAATACATACAGCAGACCGCCACGTGCACGAACTTCTTCTACGTTCGACTTCAGCTTCTCTAGCAGGTCGTTACTCGGTGCAATAACCACTACTGGCATATCTGCATCAATCAGAGCTAGAGGGCCGTGCTTAAGCTCACCTGCAGCGTATGCTTCAGCGTGGATGTAAGAGATCTCTTTCAGTTTTAGAGACGCTTCCATCGCGATTGGGTAGTACTCACCACGACCTAGGAATAGTGTGTGGTGCTTGTCTGCAAAATCTGTCGCTAGTGCTTCAATCTCTTTATCAAATGCCAGTGCTTTCTCGATGTCTGTAGGAAGTTGGTGAAGAGCTTGAACGATTTCAGTCTCTTTCGCTTCATCGATACGGCCTTGTAGGCGACCAATTGACGTTACCATCATCAGCATCGCTGCAAGCTGCGTAGTAAATGCTTTTGTTGAAGCAACACCGATCTCTGTACCTGCGCGAGTCATGAACGCGAAATCAGATTCACGAACCAGTGAAGAGCCCGCTACGTTACAGATAGTCATTGCTGACATGTAGCCTTTCTCTTTCGCAAGGCGAAGTGCTGCTAGCGTATCTGCCGTCTCACCAGATTGAGAAAGCGTCACAAGCAGGCTGTTTGGACGAACAACGAAATCACGGTAACGGAACTCAGAAGCGATCTCTACGTCACAGCTTACGCCCGCTAGAGATTCAAACCAGTAACGCGCCGCCATACCTGAGTTGTAAGAAGTACCACATGCAATGATCTGAACGTGCTCTACTTTGCTTAGGATCTCTTCAGCTTTAACACCGATTGCATTAGTGATAACAGCTGTATCTGAAATACGACCTTCCATTGTGTTAACTAGCGCAGTTGGCTGCTCAAAGATCTCTTTCTGCATGAAGTGACGGTATTTACCTTTGTCACCCGCATCGTGCTCTGCGTTAGATTCAACGATTTCACGCTCAACAGACTCACCGCTTGCGTCAAATACGTTAACTTCACGACGAGTTACTTCAGCTACATCGCCCTCTTCTAGGTACATAAAGCGACGTGTCACGCTAAGTAGTGCTAGTTGGTCAGATGCTAGGAAGTTTTCGCCAACACCAAAACCGATTACGATTGGGCTACCAGAACGAGCAACAACAATGCGTGAAGGATCTTTACGATCAACCGCTACTGTGCCGTAAGCACCATCTAGTTGCTTCGCTGTTTTTTGTAGAGCTTCAACTAGCGTCTCAGACGTGCGCAGTTCCCACTCAACTAGGTGAGCAATTACTTCGGTATCTGTTTGAGACGTGAATTCATAACCACGACCTTGAAGAAGCGTACGTAGCTCTTCGTGGTTTTCGATGATGCCGTTGTGAACAACTGCAATGTCACCAGACATATGTGGGTGCGCGTTCGCTTCAGAAGGTTCACCGTGAGTCGCCCAACGTGTATGAGCGATACCTGTACCACCGATTACCTGTTGTGCTTCAACTGCGTCAGCCAACTCTTGTACTTTACCTAGACGACGAACACGAGTTAGGTTGGATTCGCTATCCACAACCGCGACACCTGCAGAGTCGTAACCACGGTATTCAAGACGGCGTAGGCCCTCTACTAGAATTTCTGCTACGTCACGTTGTGCTACTGCACCAACAATTCCACACATAATGTTACTCCATCAATTTTTTTAGTTATTCCTATCTGGCAGCAAGCAAAGGCCATGTCTCATAGAGATCTATTATAGGAAGTTAAATGCATAAATTTTAAATTTAGTTTCTATACTGGCTCGGTGAGAATCACCCGCACCCCTTGAGACTCGATACTCTGTTTGGCTTCTTCCGCCAGCTCAGTATCAGTGATCAAGACATCGATGTGCTCCCAAGACAGCTCAAGATTCGGGATTTTGCGACCTACTTTCTCTGATTCAACCATCACAACAACTTCACGTGATACTTCAGCCATGACCTTACTCAGTCCGACTAGCTCATTAAATGTTGTAGTACCTCTTTCAAGGTCGATACCGTCAGCGCCAATAAACAGTTGGTCAAAGTCATAAGCACGCAGTACCGATTCTGCGACCTGACCTTGGAACGAATCTGAGTGTGTATCCCAGGTTCCGCCCGTCATTAGCAATGTAGGTTCGCTTTCTAGTTCATTTAGAGCGTTAGCGACGTGCAACGAGTTGGTCATTACGACCAATCCACGCTTACTGTTTAGCTGTTCGATCAGAGCGCCTGTCGTGCTACCGCTGTCGATCACAATGCGGTTATGGTCACGAATTAGGTCTGCTGCAGCTTTTGCTAACGAAAGCTTTCGAGTCGAAACTTTTTTGCCTATCTCATCGTTCACAACTTCTTTCGGCAATGAAACAGCACCGCCATATCGGCGTAAAAGCTGACCATTTTTCTCTAAAGACGCCAAATCCTTTCTAATTGTGACTTCCGAGGTTTCAAACTTAGCGGACAATTCATCAACACTAACCTCACCTTTCTCGTTAACTAGATTAGAAATTGCGTGTCTTCTGAGCTGAGTGTTTCGTTTCGACATTTAAAAATGAACCATAAGTTTCGATATGAAAGATATTATAGTTACAACGAAACCATTTAGTCCATTTATTTCGATCCAAAAAATTAATAAATAGCGCTAAAACCTTGTCCTAAGACAATTGTTAAGCAGTGATATTGAATTCATTCGGTGGTAGAATCCGCACCCGAAAAGAAAAAAAATTACAAAAATGACCGTTATTTTTCTGCAACTTTCACCTGATATATTGGGGTAAGTCACAGAAAACCGATGTTGAATCAAAATCATTTGGTCATAAAATGACTAAAATTGATGAAAGACTTACAACTCTGAAGGGCAATTGATAAGTCCCTCTATTATCGCAGCAGGCACAAAATGCTGACGAAATGGGTAGGCCGCTTCAGAAAACAGATAAATTTCAATTTGTAACAAAACTTACCGGAGAGTACCTTCCATGAAAAAGACCAAAATCGTATGTACGATTGGCCCTAAAACTGAATCTGTAGAGAAGCTAACTGAACTAGTAAACGCAGGCATGAACGTTATGCGTCTTAACTTCTCTCACGGTGACTACGAAGAGCACGGCACTCGTATTGCGAACTTCCGCGAAGTAATGGACAAAGTAGGTAAGCAACTGGCTATCCTTCTTGATACTAAAGGCCCAGAAATCCGTACTATCAAGCTAGAAGGCGGCAACGACGTAGATCTAGTAGCTGGTCAAGAATTCACTTTCACAACTGACACTTCAGTTGTAGGTAACAAAGAGACTGTAGCGGTAACTTACGCTGGTTTCGCAGCTGACCTAAACGTTGGTAACACTATCCTTGTAGATGACGGCCTAATCGAAATGGAAGTTATCTCTACTACTGAAACTGAAGTTAAGTGTAAAGTTCTTAACAACGGTGCACTAGGCGAAAACAAAGGTGTTAACCTTCCTGGCGTTTCTGTTCAACTTCCAGCTCTATCTGAAAAAGATAAGAACGACCTTAAGTTTGGTTGTGAGCAAGGCGTTGACTTCGTAGCAGCTTCTTTCATCCGTAAAGCATCTGACGTTAAAGAGATCCGTGAGATCCTAGACGCGAACGGCGGCAGCGACATCCACATCATCTCTAAGATTGAGAACCAAGAAGGTGTTGATAACTTCGACGAAATCCTAGAGCTTTCTGACGGTATCATGGTTGCTCGTGGTGACCTAGGTGTTGAGATCCCAGCTGAAGAAGTAATCTTCGCTCAGAAAATGATGATCGAGAAGTGTAACCGTGCACGTAAGATGGTTATCACAGCAACTCAAATGCTTGATTCTATGATCAACAACCCACGTCCAACTCGTGCAGAAGCGGGTGACGTTGCGAACGCAATCATGGACGGTACTGATGCTGTAATGCTTTCTGGTGAAACTGCGAAAGGTAAATACCCAGTTGAAGCAGTAACTATCATGGCTCAAATCGCGAACCGTACTGACAGCGCTCTTAAAGCTGAACTAGGTTCTCGTCTAGACAGCCCACGCCTACGCATCACTGAAGCAGTATGTAAAGGTGCGGTAGACACAGCTGAGAAGCTAGCTGCTCCACTAATCATCGTTGCTACTGAAGGTGGTAAGTCTGCACGTTCTGTACGTAAGTACTTCCCAACTGCAAACATCATCGCACTAACAACAAACAAGAAAACAGCTGCACAACTAGTTCTTACTAAAGGTGTTCGCCCTGTTCTTGTTGATTCTATCGACAGCACTGATGCTTTCTACCAAATGGGTAAAGAGTACGCTCTTAACGCTGAGTTCGGTAGCAAAGGCGACATCGTAGTTATGGTTTCTGGTGCTCTAGTAGCTTCAGGCACTACGAACACAGCTTCTGTACACGTTCTATAAGACTGAAGAGTTTAATCATCAGTTAAATAAAAAAGAGGGCTTCGGCCCTCTTTTTTTATATATTACATCTTGCTCTAATAATCAGTACGCTGTATTATCAAACCAACAATAGAACTGCGTACTGTTAATTCCCGCCTTAGGTCATTTGAATTAGCAGGCTAAGAATTCAAATTACATGAGGTTGCACAATGTCTAGCCCTACTCTCACCGACAAAGTATCAAAGATGATTCGCCAAGATATTCTTAATGGTGAATTGCGCCCAGGCCAGAAACTGGTTGTGGCTGATTTAAAACAGAAATACAACGTCGGCGCTTCACCGATTCGTGAAGCTCTCGTACAACTTTCTTGGAGCAAGTATGTAAAGCTTGAGCCTCAAAAAGGCTGTTGGGTAGCTCCTGTATCTAAGAAAGAACTTAACGACTTATACGAAAGCCTACGTGTGGTTTCTTCTGTTCTGCTGAAAAAAGCAATCGCTACCGGTGATGAAAGCTGGGAACTAGAAGTTCTCACTTCGTACCACAAGCTATCTCGCGTGAACAACACGGCAGAAGAGTTCAATAGTGCAGAATGGGAAGAGCGCCATCAGCAATTCCACGTGGCACTTTTAGAAGGTGCCGATTCAAAGAACATGTTCGAGTTCTTCAGTGATTTGATCAACCAAGTGAAGCGTTATCGTTTCTTAGCATTAGCAGACGATCAAGAATCAGATGAGCTGTTTAACATTGATGAGCATGAAATGATCATGAAACTGGTACTAGCGAAGAATGCTGAGCAAGCGACAGAGCTACTTGATCAACACCTAATGGGCTCAATGAGACGCATTGAAAGAGTGATTGAAGCTGCGTAGTTTTATGTAGTTTGAGCATCTCAGTGAATAAAAAAACGGAGCCTAATGCTCCGTTTTTGTTTACCACCCAAAGAACTCTTTATGATGAGTATTGAGCAGTAACACCATAGGCAAAAAATACAGTGCACTGAGTTTAAAACCAAGAATCACTAGTGTGCCGATGGTCAATCTCACTAAAAAATCGACAAACATACCACGCCTCATTTCACCAGATAGTATGAATCCCTAACTCTTGCTCCTGCTAACCTAATTCTGCTGATAAAAGTCGATGAAACTGAGCAGTTGAATTAAGTTAACTTTGTCATCCCTTTTTGAGATCTGGCTTCTCAAAAAGAGTCAGTGCAACACTAACTCTACGAAGCAAGGTAGTTTACTTATTGTTCAGTTTAGTTCAAATTTGCGCACAAATTAGACTTTAGTCTAATCGTACAAATATTGTGACGGGAATCTCTCAAAGATAAGACAGATTGGTTCTATTTTTTGCCGATGTTCAAACTCAAGCCCAAGATGCAAACTAGGCAACGTCCGCCTGACTTGTACAGATAGAGATGGTGTTGCGACCAGAGGACTTAGATTCATAAAGACCAATATCCGCACACTTATAGGAGTGGGTGCTGTTACCAGTAAGATCGGTATAGCCGATGCTGACCGTCACTTTCGTGCCGCCAGAGAGTTGTACTTCAATGCGTAGGCGATCCAACACTCTTCTCGCTTCTGCTAACGAAGTATGAGGCATTAAGATAGCAAACTCTTCACCGCCAACACGCGCGACAAAGTCTGTGGTTCTCAAGCTTTCTTGAAGGATCGCAGCCACTCTAGCAATCACGCGATCGCCCTCGTCATGGCCGAGTTCATCATTAATGCGTTTGAAGTTATCGATGTCGATCAACGCTAAGCACACTTGAGATTCGTTAGGGAAACGCTCCACCATTCGTGAATACTGCGCCAACTGCTCTTCAAACTTGCGACGATTCCATAATTTACTCAGCGAATCTCGCTCACTGAGAATACGCAATCGTACTTCTAACTCTTTACGCACCGTAATGTCCACCAGCGACGTGATGTAGTAGCTCACCTTACCTGAATTACTCTTCACGGCTTGCACTCGCATGATCGCAGTGAAAGGGATTCGAAGTTTGCTCTTGCAGCTCACCTCACCTTCCCACAAATCATTCTCTTCGAGATGTGTCCAGATGGTCTCTGCAGTATGAAGTTGTTCGCTATTCTCTAGCAGCAGCTGCAGGGCGTTTTTACCATCAACCTGCGACTTGCTGTAACCAGTCATGTTCTCAAACTCATTGTTGGTCATGATGGTGCGATGATGTTTATCAGAGATCATCACCGCAGACATACCGTTCAGCGCTGCGCGAGCCAATTTGCTCTCTAGACTGCGCCTTTGATAATGCGTCACGAGATAAGCCAGCGGGAAAGCAAAGACCATTACGGTAAAGAACACGATCAGCTGCTCTTGCGCTAAGTCATTGAGATCGCGCTCCGCTCTCTCTAATAACTGCTCTGAGTTCAACTGAATCACTAAGTGCATCTTTTGTTTCTGCGCAAGATCAACGGTGTTGAAGGCAAATAGATTACCGTCTTCAAACATGTAACCCATGCGCTCAGAAGAGATCGCCTGCCAAGTTTTTGGGGCGATTTGTGAAAGGTTGAACCCTTTACGCTCAGGGATCGAATCACCAAACAGCTTGCTCTTGTTTTGGCTCGCAATGTAGTAACCATATTGGTTCACCACTTCAGCACGAAAATCAAAATCAGGAGAGAAGTTTAAGCGTGACGCTAATCCCCATACATCGAGGTTTATCACTAAGTAGCCGACGCGACGCTCTGGTGTTTGTACAGGCGTGATCACTCTCAATACGGGAGTATATGGATAAGTCAGCTCACCATATTCGGATTCCAGCTCAATACCCCACCCGCCAATCTCTTCAGCATCCAGGGTCTGTGCATAGTGGAAATAACCGTAGTTCGATTTATCTTGTAGCTCACTAGGAAGAGTAACAACACCTGTTCTTGAGGAGTAATTGACTCTGACCTTCTCATGGCCATCAATATCCAACAGATGGATCTGGGTATACCATCTTTGATTGACCAGTACCGACTGCCAAACCTCTTCCAGTAGGTTCTTATTTTCAACAGAAGGAGATGTCGCAAAATCAACCAAGCTTTGACTGTGGCTGAGCAGTTGCATCATAGAGACCAATTGGTCTTTCAACACATTGTAGTCGCGCTCGGCGTACACAAGTTGATGAAGAGCCTGTTTTGCAGTGCGTTGATAACTCTGCTTTTTGACGTCTTGATAGCGTTGCTGGTAGTACAGAGCGATAGCTGCACAAAAGGTGACGCAAATAACGAGAAGCGTGGCGATTGTTTTTTTATTTCTCATTAATTGCTCAAAATAGGGTAAATATGGCGAGAATTATATCATTGTTATAAATTAACAAAATAAAAAAGCCGCACTTAATGCGGCTTTCTATCATACAATTTTCTTAAGCTTTTAGAGAGCGCTCTCCTCGAGCAATACCAACCACGCCGCTGCGTGCCACTTCAAGCACTTCCGTTACTTCTGATAATGCTTGAATAAACGCATCGAGCTTCTCACTGGTGCCTGCCATCTGCACTGTGTATTGAGAGGCGGTTACGTCGACGATCTGACCACGGAAGATATCAGCAGTACGTTTAACCTCTGCACGCGCAAAACCGCTCGCGCGAACCTTAACCATTAGTAGCTCACGCTCAATATGATCAAGCTCTGATACTTCTTGAACTTTAAGCACATCAATCAGCTTATGCAGCTGCTTCTGAATCTGCTCTAGTTGCATCTCATCTGAGTTGGTCGTTACGTTCAGACGTGAAAGCGTCGGATCATCTGTCGGCGACACGTTCAGCGATTCAATGTTGTAACCACGTTGAGAAAACAAGCCAACCACTCGAGACAAGGCACCCGGTTGGTTTTCCATTAATAGCGAAATAATGTGTCTCATACTATGTTCTCTCCGTTTTGCTTAGCCACATGTTATCCATACCCTCGCCTTTAATCTGCATTGGGTATACGTGCTCTGTATCATCAACACTAATGTCGACGAATACCAAGCGGTCTTTCATTGCCAGTGCTTTCTCTAAGCCTGATTCAAGTTCATCAGGAGACGAGATACGCATACCTACGTGACCATACGCTTCCGCGATAGCCGCAAAGTCTGGCACAGAGTCCATGTATGAGTTTGAGTGACGACCTTGGTAAACAATGTCTTGCCACTGTTTTACCATGCCTAAGAAACGGTTATTCAAGTTAATGATCTTAACCGGGATATTGTATTGCAGTGCCGTTGATAGCTCTTGGATATTCATCTGAATACTGCCATCGCCTGTTACAACGACCACTTCTTCATCCGGCTTCGCGAACTTAACTCCCATACCCGCAGGTAAACCAAAGCCCATGGTGCCAAGGCCACCAGAATTGATCCAACGGCGTGGTTTATTAAATGGATAGTAAAGTGCGGCAAACATTTGGTGCTGACCTACATCAGAAGCAACATACGCATCGCCATTGGTCACTTTGTGTAGAGTTTCGATAACCTGTTGAGGTTTGATGCGCTCAGGCGATTTATCGTAAGCGAGACACTTACGGTCTTGCCATACTTTAATTTCGGCCCACCATGCATCCAAGGCTTCAGCATCGTTTGTTCCGCCTTGCTCAATAAGTAGGTTCACCATGCTCTCAAGTACGCGCTCAGCAGAGCCTACGATCGGTAGATCCACCTTCACGTTCTTAGAGATCGATGATGGATCGATATCGATGTGCATGATCTTCGCGTTTGGACAATACTTCTCAAGGTTATTGGTCGTACGGTCATCAAAACGAACCCCAACACCAAAAATAAGGTCTGCGTTATGCATTGCCATATTGGCTTCGTATAGGCCGTGCATACCAAGCATGCCTAGCGAGTTTTTATGCGTGCCCGGGAAAGCACCCAATCCCATCAGTGTGCTAACAACAGGTAGGTTTAGCGCCTCGGCAAGCTTAAGCAACTGTTTATCAGCTTCCGAAATAACCGCACCACCACCAACATAAAGAACCGGCTTCTTCGCTTCTAGAAGTGCCTTAAGTGCTTTCTTAATTTGTCCTTTGTGGCCTGTTACCGTTGGGTTGTACGAACGCATTTTAATCGTTTCTGGGTATTCGTACGGCAGCTTAATTTGTGGATTAAGTACATCTTTAGGAAGGTCAATCACAACTGGGCCAGGTCGACCTGTCGTCGAAATATAAAAGGCTTTTTTTACGATCTCTGGGATGTCTTCAGCTTTCTTTACTAAGAAGCTGTGTTTTACGATTGGACGAGATACACCTACGATATCACACTCTTGAAATGCGTCATTACCAATCAAGTTATTCGGTACGTTACCAGAAATAACGATCATTGGAATCGAGTCCATGTACGCTGTCGCAATACCCGTTACGGTATTGGTCGCGCCAGGACCTGAACATACTAGTACAACACCAGGTTTACCGGTTGAACGCGTGTAGCCATCGGCCATATGCGTCGCTGCTTGCTCATGGCGCACTAATACGTGTTTAATCTTGTCTGTTTTTGCGTGTAGGGCATCGTAGATATCCAAAACGGAACCGCCTGGATAACCAAAGATCTGCTCAACCCCTTCTTCAATTAGGGACTGAACTACCATTTCCGCGCCGGATAATTGGGCGCACTCTGGCTTAGTTGTCATATTGCTCTCCTTACCAGTTTCCTTCAGTTGGGTAAGCCGAAGGGGCTGGTTTTTACATAGTCTAGGTCTTATTCGTAGCCTAATTCGAAATACTTCCACTTTTTCGGCTATGACTGCTCGTCGTGATAACAATAAGCAGTGGTACGAAACAACTGTAACGTTTTATTATCATCGGGTCTAACACCCTTCTACAGTCAATAATTCGATATAACCATGTTTTAGAAAGAAAACCTCATCTAACACCACCCAGAACTTTCAAAGCAGAACAAATCACCAACAGTACCCGATAAAAAAACTCTAAATATTTCACAATCCCTCTTTTTTCAGTGTGAACACCACGCTCTGGATGTGCTCTCACGCACATTTACCTGATGTCGTGACGTAAAAAATCCCCCTAATCGTCACCGTGTACGATTAGGGGGATTTTTAAACAACTAAAAAGTTAACTTAGATAAAATTACTTATCTTTCGGCTTTTCAGTGTACATTTCTTCGATTTCGTCTTGATACTTATCGTTAATCACTTTACGACGCAGTTTCTGAGTCGGTGTCAGTTCACCAGCATCCATAGAGAAGGCCTTTGGTAACAGTTTGAATTTCTTCACTTGCTCAAACTTAGCCAGCTCTTGTTGGAGGTCATTAACGCGTTTTTCTAACATCTCAACAATCTGGTGATGCTTAATCAACTCAACACGGTCGTGGTACTTGATGTTGAGCTCTTTCGCGTACTCTTCCAGAGAGTCATAACAAGGGACGATCAGTGCAGAAACAAATTTACGTGTATCGGCAATCACGGCGATCTGCTCAATAAAGTGATCTTTACCGATAGCACCTTCAACCACTTGTGGCGCAATATATTTGCCGCCAGAGGTTTTCATCAGCTCTTTAATACGGTCGGTAATGAATAGGTTACCGTTCTCATCGAAGTGACCCGCATCACCCGTTTTCAAGAAGCCGTGTTCGTCAAAAGTCTTAGCCGTCTCTTCTGGCATTTTATAGTAGCCGCGCATCACCATTGGACCACGAACTAAGATTTCGTTCTGTTCGCCAATTTTTACTTCCGCGCCCGGCATAGACATACCGATTGAGTCTGGGTTGAAACAGCGATCGTCCCAACATGAAACCGTTGCTGTGGTTTCTGTCATGCCATAACCAAGCTTCACATTGATGCCAATTGCGTGGAAGAAGCGACCGATGGTTTCATCAAGCTTTGCACCACCACATGGCATAAAGTTGATGTTTCCACCAAGTAGAGCGCGCAGCTTAGATAACACCAGTTTATCCGCTAATGCATGGCTCTTCTTCAACATTAGAGAAGGTATGCGACCCTCTTGGTGACAAGCTGCCAATTTAGCACCCATGTTCACAGCCCAAGTAAAGAGGACCTTACGAATCAGTGGTGCTTTGGATACTTTCTCGTGGATCGCTGAGAAGATCTTCTCGTAAAAACGTGGAACCGCACACATTACGGTTGGCTTCACATCGCTTAGAGCATCACGCACCTGCATTGTGTCTTGCAGGTAACAGTTAGTTGCGCCTTTATAAAGGACATAGAAAGTCCATGCGCGTTCAAATACGTGAGACAGCGGTAAGAAACAGAGAGAAACATCATCTTTGCTTAGGCTTAAGCGCTCGTCATGGCCTTCTAGTTGAGAGCCGATGTTAGCGTAATCCAGCATTACACCTTTCGGTTGGCCAGTCGTACCAGAGGTATAGATAAGAGTAAGGAGGTCATCCATATTCGCATCAGCAAGACGAACGTCCAATTCCGTTTGTTGAGCCTGTTGACCGCGCTCGATGAACTCTTGCCAAGAGATAGCAAAGTCATAGCCTTGAGTATCAATGTCATCTGACATCGCAACGATGATTTCAAGCTGCTCACATTCGTCAAATAGGCTGATTGCTGCATCAAACTGTGGCTGTTCGCCAACAAAAAGCACTTTAACGTCTGCGTTTTGAATAATGTAGGAAGACTGCGCCGCAGTGTTCGTTGGGTAAATCGGCACAGTTACAAGACGAGCTTGCAGGGCTGCAAAGTCTGCCACAGTCCATTGAGGCATGTTATTTGAGTAGATACCGATCTTGTCTTGGATTCTCAGTCCTTGAGCCAATAGTGCGAGTGACAGCTTATCGATCTGTTCACCAAATTGCTGCCAGCTAATGCCTTGCCAAACATCATTAACTTTATGCTTTAAAGCCGTGCGGTTGCCGCCTTGAGCAATCTGCTCGCGAAGTCGTTTTACGATATGAAAATCTAAATTGGCCATCTCTTTACCTTTGGCTTACACCTGTAAGCTTTTTTGAGCGCACAAGTGTACCTCTGATCATGGAAAAGGCAACTGATGGAGCTCAAAGTTATCAGTAATAGTAAACTTAACTCTAAAAAATGAACGAAGTTCGGCGTTCTGGTACAAAAAAGCCCCGAACTAACAAACTAGCTCAGGGCTTATAAATCAAGGTTTTCAGCGATTAGTTAAGTGCTACAACTTCGCCACAGATCATCATTAGTTGATCTCGTAACCAAATGTGTCCTTTGTCTTTCTCGCTTGATTCGTGCCAGCTTAGGAAGCCTGAAATTGCCGCGTTATCGAATGGGAAATCCAGAATCTGTAGCTGCTCTTTATTTGCTGCATGCTCAACCATCCAACGAGGAGCAATCGTTACAAGTTCAGACTGACCCACAACGTATAGCACGTTGCTTAGGCTAGTACCTTCATAGTAAGGCGTGCAGTCTAGGTCGCGGTATGCTTGCTCAGAGAAGCTGCGCTGACCGTGAATGCGAGACAGTTTCGCGTGCTTCTCTTCTAGAAGCTCAGCCGCCGTTACTGAACCGTTGATGCGTGGGTGTGAAGCTGAAGCAACAACCACTAGCTCATCTTGGAAGATCTCTGTGCTTGAGAAGCCTTGCTCATCGAAGCGAGCGTAATCGATAACGAAGTCGATTTCTTGGTAACGCATGCGCTCAGACAGTTGACGGTCGAACTCAGCATCCATGTGTAGTTGAACACTTGGCGCAAGCTCATTGATAGTCGACATAATCTTAGGTGCAAAACGCATGTCACAAGGGCTGCAAATCGCCAACTTGAATAGACGAGAAGACGACTCAGGAGAGAATACAGAGCTTGGTAGTTCATTGCGTACTAGTTGCAGTGCTTGGCGGATTGGGCCAAACAGTTGACGTGCACGTTGAGTCGGTTGAATACCGCGACCCTGACGCATAAATAGCTCGTCGTTAAACATCACTTTTAGACGTGCTACAGCATTACTTACTGCAGGCTGAGACATACCCAAGTTGTGCGCTGCACGGGTAATGTTTTGCTCTTGCATTACAGCATCAAAAACAGTCAATAGGTTTAGGTCTACTCCACGAAGTGTGCTTTCCATTCTGTAGCTTGCAATAGCACTCATTGCGTCTTTTTTCTCTAACATTCAAGTTGCCTCTTGTCGGTATGACAGCGTTAAATTTGTAATAGTGTGGGAATAGATAACCACTAGTTCTTATATTTATCTGGCCGATGTGTTTCGGATAACATCTACTATTAACCAATCAATCGAACGCTACCAACAAGATTGATAAAGAATAATTTTATTTTACCTCAATGAATAATTATTAATTTAATATCATGCACTTATGGATTTATAAAAAAACATAAAATGGCGCATTTTGGGATTTTCTTACGACTTATTTGACGGCTCAATCATTCAGTTACATTTGTTACAAATGATTGAGCCAATGAATTGATAGTGCAAGGCATTCAAAAACCTCACCTATGAATCAAGTGATAGAAGCGTAACTAGGGAAGTCAACCTTGTCCCAAAGCTGCCTTCTTAGTTGCTCCTGACAGTGCCAATCTTTCGCCAAAATCCACTCAACGATCGCACTCGCCACGTCTGGATAAGAGACCATTTCCGCTTGTTTCTCCCCTAGCCAACTGCGTAAGGTTGCAGGGTCAAGGAAGCTCATCATCTGAGCCAAACCTAAGGCCTCTAGAGTTGCCACATTACTCTGTTGCTCGAATTGGCCAGCAAGCGGTTTCAATAGTAACTTCTTTCCTAAAGTCATCGCTTCGGAGGGCAACTCAAAGCCACCATTGGCAATCACGCCAGAGCATGCTTGAAGGTCAATTTGGAAACCATCATGGCTAAGTGGCTTGAATACGATATTTTCAACAGTGCGCTGCTCGATGATATCTGGGTGATAACAGACAAACTGATGAGAGATGAACTTAATCAAAAGATCCGTCACATCATCCAAATCTTCAAACGGCAGATAAACTAGGCTGAAGTCTGCGCTCCCTTCTGCACATGACGCCTTTTCGCGGCTAGACAAAGTATGAACAATCGGGGGTAAAATTGGCTGTTCAAAATGATACCAGTGCAATCCGATATAGTGCTCAGTCGGAGCAAAGTGCCGTATCACTGAGTGCTCGATCCAGTTTCCGCCTTTCTTGGGCACATCGAAGCGAAATGCATTCTGATGGCTAATGCCAATACACGGTACTTTTTGTTTTTTAGCCGCCCAAGCCGATACCGGCTCAAAGTCATTCAAGACCAAATCGTAACGCGAGAGATCCAATTCAGCGATTTCACGACGAAAACGCAACAGGCTATTCTTAAGGAAAGTTTTGCCATACTTAACCTGCCCTTGTTCACTGAAGAAGGTTAAGCCATGGCGAGTTTGGTAATCACCAAATGCTTCCATCGAAAAATACTTATCCCCGTCACGACCAGAGAATAAGAAGTCAACATCCACATTCTTAGCTTTCAGAGCGTTCGCCATCGCACGAGCACGCGCAATATGACCATTGCCTGTGCCTTGTACACCATAAAGTATTTTCATAATCGGTCCTTTGTAGACTCTCGAATTGGAGGAAGTATCTGTAAAACTAAAGCAGTCCATTGAGCGCAAGATTCGCGCAAGCAATACCAAGTGCCGCACCGATCAGCACATCGGTAAGAAAATGAACTCCCAGCAAGATACGTGAACCAGCGATCAGACCTGCCCAAACTAGGCTCAATAAGTAAACCTGCGGATAAAAGTGTCCAATGACGGTGGCCATAACAAAAGCCGCGGCCGAATGCCCCGAGGGCAGGCTGTATTTATCTGAAGGCACGATGTAAGAATGTAGGAAAGAGGAAAACTCAGCTGGGCGACGACGCTTGATGGTATTTTTTGCAAGCCAATAGATAGGGAGCTCAATGGCAAATGCCGCCAAACCCACCATAAGAAACGCTTTGCCGTTCTGCTCATCTAAGAACAGAGCAGCTATTGCAAACAAAAGGTATAGGTGCCCGTCCCCTGTATGGGAAATGGCTTTACTGATCTGCGCGGTTTGCTTGCTGTAACGACTCTTCAAGCAAAACATAGAAAATGCCACATCCCAGCGGACAATTGGTTCTATCGTTCTCATGTGTTCCCTCAGCTCTTATCTGTGCTTTGGGGTTACGTTAGAAGTTGGAAATGACAATATGGTGACGATTTTGCGGATAAAAAATGAACATTTCATCCTCAGGGTGATTCATCATTACAGTGAATTGTAGGCAAAAGAAAAGCGGCTCAAACGCCGCTTTTGATGTTCACACCCTGCTAACTAAACAGTGAGGGGCTCATGCTTCTTAACCAATCCAAAATCAGCCAAAATCGCGTAGGCTGCAGGGATCATAAACAACACCAGTAGTGTTGAAGCGAAGATACCAAACACAATCGAGATCACTAGTGGCTGTATAACCTGAGCCTGCAAGCTGGTTTCAGTGAGCAGTGGCAACAGACCTGCCGCGGTAGTCATCGAGGTTAAGAACACGGCACGAAAACGCTCACGACTCGCTTTCACTACAGAGTCATGCACGCTATCCCCTTCATCCACATGGTGCCGGATGTATTGCACTAAGAGTATCGAGTCGTTAACCACGATCCCAGCTAATGAAACAAAGCCCATCATACTCGGCATACTCAGGGAGTGCCCCAACAGCCAGTGCCCGACCACAACACCGATAAAGGCTAAAGGTATCGCCAACATCACCACGAAAGGTTCTAGGTAACTGCGGAACTGATAACTCAATATGGTAAAGACGCCAAACAAACCCAATAAGAAGCCCTTACCCATAGAGGCACCAGTCTTAGCGGCATCTTTCGCCTCACCCTCAAAATCAAAACGCAGTCCAGGGTATTTCTTTAGCAGCTTAGGCGCTTCATCGCGCTGGAACTGCGCCAAGATGGCCGACGAACTGGCTTTTTTATTGTTTACATCACCAAAGATACTGATGGTACGTAGGCCATCAATACGTTGGATTCGCACATAGTTTCGCTGAAAGTCGAGCGTCGCTAAAGTCGCTAACGGGATCTGACTGCCGTCTGAAGTAATGATTGGGAAGTTAGCTAGCTGCTGAACATCGCCAGCTTGCTGCTTGTCCAATCGCACTTCGATTGAAATGTTCTCAACACCCACCTGAATCTCATCCGCAGTTTGACCAAAGAACGCAGCGCGGAGTTGAGACGCGATCATCTGTCCGTTGACGTTGTATGTCTCCGCCCCGGGTCTTAGCTTAACTAAGATCTCCTCTTTACCCATTCGCATGTCATCAAGCACGCCATGCACACCATCAAACTGATTCAAGTACTCCTGGATATCAATCGAAGCTGCTTTCAGCGCTTGCAGATCATCGTGTTTGGCGCGAATTTCAATCGCTCGTCCACCCGGCCCCACCGTCGGCTGCTTGAATACCAGAGAAATCGGATCGGCCAGTTCACCCACATCATTACGCCAAGCATCGATAAAGTCATCGATGACCGTGTTTCGGCTCTCAGCTCCACGCAGGTCCAAACGCACCGTCGCTAGATGTGGACCAGATTCATTGGCATCCGCATTGGCATTAAACTGACTGGTAATGTGCTCAACTAAGGTGTTACCACCCTCAACTTCATCACTCCATTGCACGTTCAAACGCTCAGCAGAAGAGACGATATGCTCCACGACTCGTTCAGTTTGTGCTAGCGATGCACCCGGTGGCAAAATCACACGAGCCTCAGCAATGTCGCCATCCAATTCAGGGAAAGGCTGGAATTTAACGATACCACCTGCAATCAAAGCGATAGCAAGGAGCAGCAAACTCACTACGCCTCCCATAAAGGCATATCGAAACGAGACCACGCGCTCCACCATGCTCATCAGAGTGGTGTTACGGAAGTTTTCAAATTTCTCCAATAACACAACTTTAAAGCGCAGCGCTGGCTTCTCTTGTTTCTCTTTATGCAGCGAGTGCGACAGGTGGTTGGGCAGAATCAAGAAGGCTTCAATCAAGCTCAACGAAAGTACTAAGATTAAGACTTGAGGTACCGCTTTAAGAACCGCCCCCATCTCACCGTCTAAGAACAACAGACTGCCAAAAATACACACAGTCGTTAAGAACGAGGAGAGCACGCCAGGCAGAACTTTTTTCACCCCATTGTAGACAGCATCATCGACCTTCTGCCCCCGATCGAGATGTGAGGCTATCGATTCAGCGATCACGATGGCGTCATCCATCATGATACCGATGGCCATCAACAAACCAACAAGCGACATAATATTGATGGATAACCCAAGGTTCGCCATCAAGAACAGACCGCCTAGAAAGGCAACCGGCAGGCCTGCGGCAACCCAGAATGAGTAACGTAAGCTGAAGAACAACCACATAGTCGCGAACACCAACACGATCCCTTGCCAACCGTTGCGCACCATCATCGTCAGACGGTCCCACAATACAGAAGAGAGGTCATTGGTCATTTGCAGCGTTACGCCATCAGGGGCTATCGCACTTTGGTCTTCTACAAATTGAGTCACGCGCTCTTTGATACGCAGCGCATCATCTTCTTTGTTCTTACTAACCTTAAGCAGAGCCGATGGCTTACCATCAAACAGTACCTTCTGCTCATCCAGTTCAAATCGGTCTGTAATGGTTGCAATGTCTCGCAAGCGAATAACAGAGCCGTTTGGAGCAGAGCCGACTACGATACTTTCGAGCTCTAGTGGAGTCACTCGACGCTCATCAAAACGGATCAGAAAGTTCTTGTCGGGTGTTTCGACATTACCACTTGGCAGCTTAACGTTCTGACGCCCAATCTGCTCTGCGATGTCATTAACGGTCAGCCCCAATTGACGAATTGCTTGGGTATCCAGCTCAACACGATATTGGTGATCAGAAAAGCCACTCACTTCCACCAAAGAGACATCATAGTCGAGTTTCATGGTGCGCTTTAACTGCTCAGCATAAGCTTTGAGTTCAGGCCATGTGGTATCCGCCGTGATTGCCACATCAACCACGGGCTCATTCCAATCAAGCTCTTGAACGACTGGGGATTCGATCTCTGAAGGGAAGTCGTTAATCGAATCAATCTGAGTCTGTACGTCCACCAGCATACGACCAATGTCCGCTTTCTCATTGAGCTTAAGGATCAGGCGCGCACTGCCTTCGATCGCCTCACACTGGGTTTCTTCGATATTCGCCAAACCGTCAACGGCGTCTTCCATACGAATACACAAGCTCTCCTCCACCTCTTGTGGTGAAGCGCCGGGGTAAACAATGCCCGCCATGATGTATGGAGGATCGTACTCAGGAAAGGTTTCTCGCTTAATGTTGGAGAGCGAGCTCAAACCCAGCACCAACAACCCCAACATGAGTAGGTTGGCTGCTGTTGGGTGTCGAGAGAAAAACTTAATCATGAATCGCTCTCCTGCATCGAGGTCGAGTCATCACCGGTCTCTCTCAGTAGCATTCCCTCTATAGCGGGAAGTACATCATTGAGGATCAGCTTATCACCCTGTTTGAGCTCTCCACGAACCACGACCTGATTATCACGGCGATACAAAACTTCCACCTGAACCATACTTAAGCGCTGCTCGCTATCCATTAAGTAAAGGGTATCGCCATGCAGCGCTCGCTCTGGCACTACCCAAGCAAGGTTAGATGCACCTTCAATCAAGGCTTTAACGAACATGCCGTTTACTAAAGGGGGCAGACTACTTGGCTCAAGTTGTGCGTAGTCTTGCTTAATTTCTAATATCACACCCGCTGTTGCTTGGTTTTCATCAACGGTTTCACTGATACGTGCCACCCGCGCAGGCCACGCAGCATTTAAGTTACCGCTATTGAGCTCAATAGTGGCGCTAATTTCAGAGGTGTCGGTATTAGGAATACCAGACTCATCACGGGTGAATTCACCTAAGCTCGAAGCCAAGGTCTGCATATCGTGAATTGAAAGCTGCGCTTCGACCTCCATCACATCAATACCGTGAGCAATGAACATGGTTTGCTGAAGATTGACCACTTGGTTGGTCTCTATATCAACCTGAGCGATACGCATTGCTTTTGGTAGAGTAATGGTGGTTTTTTCCAAAGAGCGCTCAGCTTCTCTTACCTTAGAAACATTCACTTTGATTACCGCCTCAGCGACTCTCTTCTCGTCTGGCATTAACGCGATTTGATTCTCGATATCAAGCACCAGTTTACGCTGCGAAAGCGCACTCTGCTCTTGCAGATCGACATCAGACTGAGAGGTTAAACCTTTCTTGCGCAGATCTTGTTTACGCTTAAGCTCTTTATTACTGATCACTAAGCGGTTTTTCTCGATCTTTAATGTTTGGTTTAGGTTCTGCTCTTCTTGATTCAACTTAGCCAAAGAGGTTTGAGAAGATTTAAGGTCGGCCTGAGCTTGCGTCAATTTGAGTTCATAATCGAGAGGATCAATCTTGAGCACCTCTGTACCAGCAGGGATCACTTTGCCCTTCTCTAGTTCAGGGTGGCGATAGACGATCTTACCTGTAACTTCCGCGATCGCTTTCCACTCAACTTTAGGTACCACTTTGCCAAAACCAATCGCTAAAGGAGCCATAGATTGAGGCTCTAGTACTTGCACCTCTACCAAGCGGGCTCGATCGCCAGCAGGTTTGGTTGGAAGGTCTGGCTTGAGGTTAATCGCCACAACTAAGCCGACAACACCTATTGCTAATGCTGGAAAGAACAGCCACTTTTTCCCTATTTTCATTCTGTTTAGTCCTGAAGTTTTGAGGTGCTTGTTGGATTCACAAAGCCCTCACTCATTAGTTGAATATTGTGTTCAATCAGACGATTAAGAAAGTCTTCATTTAACTCAATGCCATGCAGCGCCAGCAGTGGTGGTGGTGCGATAAAAGGAAATACCATTAAGCTGATATACGAAATCCGACATAACTTAGGATCCATATCTTTTCTCAGCACACCATGGTCAATCAGCTTCTCAAATATCACGTCTTGGGCAGGTTTAGCGATATCAACAAACACCTTCTCAAGCAGCTCTCGCTGAACCTCAGAGGGTGGCATATTCATCACCTGAGCCACTAAGCGAGGAAATTTGGGTACCTTCGCCATCTCTTTGTAGTAAGTACGCATAAGATCGAGAAAGTTATCGTGGTTACTCTCATCAATGAGCTTTTGCATCTGCAACTGCATTGGCCGCAGAGTTTCACGCAACATCGCTTCAAACAGACCCGCCTTGTTACCAAAGTAGTAGCGAATCATCGCGATATTCACACCAGCCCTCTCAGCGACGAGCCGAGTTGATACCTTGTCATAAGGCTGCACGACAAACAGATCCCGCGCATGTTCAATCAAGAGTTGCCGAACCTCTCGATTCTTCTGCGGTCGTCCAACTTTTCGTCCCACTCTATAGTCACCCTATAATTAATCACACGATTAATTATAGGGTGATATTCCAACAGGTGGTGAAGAATAATTACTCACTATTTAATCAAGTGATTAATTAAATTTGAGCCTGAATTATTTTCCCGTCATTCACTCGGTAAAAAAGATTTAGTACAAAGTTATAACCTAAACATCATGCAAACGATAAACTAACCGCGCAACTCGATAGTAAATAAGCAAAACAAAACACCAATAAACAAACAAAAATCAGCACAAACAAAATGAAAAAGCTCACAATGCACGCCGATATTGGATTTTCACGTTTGACGCTCAGAATAAATTACGGTAAATATGGTGTTAACAGTTTATTTACGGATATTTGTGCCATGACGTTTTCTTTTTCTCGACTGCTGAAACTTCTCCTTATCGTGAACCAATCGCGTGGGTAAGTTGTGGGTCAAGAACTGCACAAATATTAAAACCCGCGCTAAGCGGGTTTTTTTGTAACTAAGCTCATTAAAAGAACATCATTCTCAATAATATTTTGGATAGCAATCGATACGATATCGATATAAGGAAGCACCCATGAACGATCAAGTGATAATTTTTGATACGACTTTACGAGACGGCGAGCAGGCACTAGCTGCAAGCCTGACAGTAAAAGAGAAGTTACAAATTGCTTATGCACTTGAAAGACTCGGTGTGGACGTTATCGAGGCTGGTTTCCCAGTTTCATCTCCGGGTGATTTTGAATCAGTGCAAACGATCGCAAAGAACATCAAAAACAGCCGTATTTGTGCCCTTTCTCGTGCCGTTGCCAAAGATATTGATGCAGCTGCGGAGGCTTTGAAAGTTGCTGAAGCATTTCGTATTCATACCTTTATCTCAACTTCTACAGTCCACGTACAAGACAAGCTTCGTCGTAGCTACGACGACGTGGTTGAGATGGGTGTTAAAGCGGTAAAACACGCTCGTAACTACACTGATGATGTTGAATTCTCTTGTGAAGATGCAGGTCGTACACCAATTGACAACCTGTGTCGCATGGTAGAAGCCGCGATTGATGCAGGCGCAAAAACCATCAACATTCCAGATACTGTGGGCTACACAGTTCCAAATGAGTTCGGTGGCATTATTCAAACATTGTTCAACCGTGTACCTAACATCGATAAAGCGATCATCTCTGTTCACTGTCACGATGATCTAGGTATGTCAGTCGCAAACTCTATTGCTGCGGTTCAAGCGGGTGCTCGTCAGGTCGAAGGTACGATCAATGGTATTGGTGAGCGTGCGGGTAACTGTTCTCTTGAAGAGATCGCAATGATCATCAAGACACGTCAAGAGTTGCTAGGCGTTCATACAGGTCTTAAACATGAAGAGATCCACCGTACCAGTAAGCTAGTGAGCCAGCTATGCCACATGCCAATCCAAGACAACAAAGCCATTGTCGGTGCGAACGCCTTTAGCCACTCTTCAGGTATCCACCAAGACGGCATGCTTAAGAACAAAAACACCTACGAGATCATGACGCCAGAATCGATTGGTCTTAAGGATAAAGCGCTAAACCTAACCAGCCGCAGTGGCCGTGCAGCCGTTAAGAGCCACATGGATGCGATGGGTTACCAAGAAAACGAGTACAACCTAGATTCATTGTACGAAGATTTCTTGAAGCTAGCAGACCGCAAGGGCCAAGTATTCGATTACGACTTAGAAGCCTTGATGCACTTCGCTAACCTTCGCGACGAAGATGACTTCTACAAGTTGAACTACCTAAGTGTTCAATCTGGCAGTGTTATGTCGACCACCAGTATCAAGCTGCAATGTGGTGATGAAGAGAAGTGTGAAGCGGCAGTCGGTAATGGCCCTGTTGATGCGCTATACCAATGTATCTACCGTTTGACTGGCTACGAAATCGTACTAGACAAGTTCGACCTAACGGCAAAAGGTGAAGGTGAAGATGGCTTGGGTCAAGCCGACATCATCGCTAACTACAAAGGTCGCAAATACCACGGTACAGGCGTTTCAACCGATATCGTAGAAGCATCTGGCCAAGCGCTACTGCATGTTATCAATAGCATTCAACGTGCAGACACGATTGCTGAAATGAAACAGCAACGAATCGAAACCGTATAAACAGAATCACTCTCTGGCTCTCTTAATATAGGAGAGCTAGGAAACAAATTAACGCTCCTCCAAGCTCGAAGAAATTAAAGGATTAACATGACTGACAAATCATACAAAATTGCCGTACTACCTGGCGATGGCATCGGCCCAGAAGTAATGCAACAAGCACATAAAGTGTTAGACGCTATTGAAAAGAAACATGCAATTAGCTTTGCACGTGAAGAGTATGATGTCGGCGGTATCGCGATCGATAACCACGGTTGCCCACTACCAGAGTCAACAATTAAAGGGTGTGAAGAGTCTGACGCTGTATTATTCGGCTCTGTCGGTGGCCCTAAGTGGGAACACCTTCCACCAAACGACCAACCAGAGCGTGGTGCCCTACTTCCTCTACGTAAGCACTTCCAACTGTTCTGTAACCTACGCCCAGCGCAGATCCACAAAGGTCTAGAGTCATTCTCACCACTTCGTGCAGATATCTCTGATCGCGGCTTCGACATCGTCGTTGTTCGTGAATTAACGGGTGGTATTTACTTCGGTCAACCAAAAGGTCGTGAAGGCGAAGGCGCAAATGAAAAAGCATTCGATACTGAGGTTTACCACCGCTACGAGATCGAGCGTATCGCTAAAATCGCTTTTGAATCTGCTCGTCTACGTAACAAGAATGTCTACTCAATTGACAAAGCGAACGTTCTACAAAGCTCTATCTTGTGGCGTGAAGTTGTTGAAGAAGTAGCAAAAGATTACCCAGATGTAACGCTAAACCACATGTACATTGATAACGCGACGATGCAACTTATTAAAGACCCGTCTCAGTTTGACGTGATGCTTTGCTCGAACATCTTTGGTGACATCATCTCAGATGAGTGCGCAATGATCACAGGCTCAATGGGCATGCTACCTTCTGCTAGCTTAAACGAGAGCAACTTCGGTCTATACGAGCCAGCAGGCGGCAGTGCACCTGACATCGCAGGCAAAAACATCGCAAACCCAGTCGCTCAAATCCTGTCTGCGGCATTGATGTTACGTTACAGCCTAGGTGAAGAAGAGGCAGCACAAGCGATTGAGACGGCAGTATCAAAAGCGCTATCTGCAGGTGAACTAACCGCTGATCTTGCTGGCGACAAACCAGCACTAACCACTTCAGAGATGGGCGATAAGATCGCACAGTACATTCTAGAAGCTTAAGATCACGTAACACTCTATAAGAACAATATCGGCTCACTGACTGCAAAGCGGTGAGCTGAAATAAGCACTGGGATTAATGCTCCCAAGGAAGAACAAGCTATGTCTACAAACCAGCAAGCCAAAACCTTATACGAAAAAGTCTACGACGCGCACGTTGCCGTTGCAGCTGAGGGTGAAAACCCAATCCTATACATCGATCGCCACCTAGTACACGAAGTAACATCACCGCAAGCCTTTGATGGTCTTCGTGAAAAGGGACGTAAAGTTCGCCAAGTTGGTAAGACTTTCGCGACTATGGATCACAACGTTTCGACTCAAACCAAAGACATCAATGCATCAGGTGAGATGGCTCGTATCCAGATGGAAACGCTATCGAAAAACTGTGAAGAGTTTGGTGTTACGCTTTACGATTTGAACCACAAATACCAAGGTATTGTGCACGTAATGGGTCCTGAACTTGGTATTACGCTACCGGGTATGACCATTGTTTGTGGTGACTCGCACACAGCGACACACGGCGCATTTGGTTCACTAGCCTTTGGTATCGGTACTTCAGAAGTAGAGCACGTGCTAGCAACTCAAACGCTAAAACAAGCTCGCGCTAAAACCATGAAAATCGAAGTAAAAGGCAAAGTCGCTCCAGGCATTACCGCTAAAGATATCGTATTGGCGATTATAGGTGAAACAACAGCTGCTGGCGGTACAGGCTATGTTGTTGAGTTCTGCGGTGAAGCCATTACCGATCTTACGATGGAAGGTCGTATGACGGTTTGTAACATGGCTATCGAACTAGGTGCCAAAGCGGGTCTTATCGCACCTGACGAAACGACATACGAATACATCAAGGGCCGTAAATTCTCGCCACAAGGTGATGATTTTGACGCGGCTGTTGAGTACTGGAACACACTGAAAACCGATGACGACGCAGAATTTGATGCAGTTGTTACGCTAAATGCTGCAGATATCAAACCGCAAGTGACTTGGGGTACTAACCCAGGCCAAGTTATCTCGGTTGATACTCCTATCCCATCACCAGACAGTTTCTCTGACCCTGTTGAAAAAGCGTCGGCTGAAAAAGCATTGGCTTACATGGGCTTAGAAGCAGGTAAATCTCTATCTGACTACAACGTAGATAAAGTATTCGTGGGTTCTTGTACTAACTCTCGCATCGAAGACATGCGCGCTGCAGCAGCTGTAGCGAAAGGTCGTAAAGTCGCATCTCATGTACAGGCTCTGATCGTTCCTGGATCTGAACAAGTTAAAGCGCAAGCAGAAGCTGAAGGGCTGGATGTAATCTTTAAAGAAGCTGGCTTTGAATGGCGTCTACCTGGCTGCTCAATGTGTCTTGCAATGAACAATGACCGCTTAGGTCCTCAAGAGCGTTGTGCATCAACGTCTAACCGTAACTTCGAAGGTCGCCAAGGCCGTGATGGTCGTACACACTTAGTTAGCCCGGCAATGGCCGCTGCTGCTGCGATCGCTGGCCACTTCGTCGATATTCGTGAACTTTAATTTAGAGGATTTAACATGTCAGGTTTCAAACAACACACTGGTTTAGTCGTTCCTCTAGATGCTGCGAACGTCGATACCGATGCCATCATTCCAAAGCAGTTCCTACAAAAAGTATCTCGCTTGGGCTTTGGTAAACACCTTTTCCATGATTGGCGTTTCCTAGATGATGCAGGTCAGCAACCAAACCCAGAGTTTGTAATGAACGCACCACGTTACCAAGGCGCTTCTATTTTGTTGGCTCGTGAAAACTTCGGCTGTGGTTCATCACGTGAACACGCACCTTGGGCACTAGCAGATTACGGTATTAAAGCGATGATCGCACCGAGCTTCGCCGACATTTTCTATGGTAACTCCATCAATAACCAGATGGTACCAGTGCGCCTAACTGAGCAAGAAGTCGATGAAATCTTCCAGTTCGTTGAAGCGAATGAAGGGGCTGAAGTTGAAGTAGACCTGGAAGAAAACGTGGTTCGTGCTAACGGCAAAGAGTACTCTTTTGAGATTGATGAATTCCGTCGTCATTGTCTGCTAAATGGCTTAGATAACATTGGTTTAACGCTACAGCACGAAGATAAAATCTCTGCGTATGAAGCAAACATCCCTAGCTTTCTAAAGTAACACCTTAACGTAAGCTAGAATCAATGTTATACCAATCACAGTAAGTAAGTAATCAAAAATAGCGCAGAAAAAAAGCTTGAGAACAAGGCAGAATTTTTCGATAAGTAGTTATTCTACAATCAAAAATTCTAACGCAGTTATCGAGCATTTTAACAAGCTAGGTTGAGCAATTATTTACTACGATTGGTATTAGTAACACTCAAAAGGTTGGCTTAGGTCAGCCTTTTTTGATGTCTAGGCTTTAACTTTTTTGATGCTTAGGCTTTAAACTAGCAAAAGTTGAAAGAAAGTGTGGGTAGCCAAGGTCTTATAGATGTCATTAGGGAGAACATTTATGAAAAACCTACTTCTAGTTATTAGCCTGCTCTTTTCTTCATTGGCTTTTTCAGCACCAAAATCAGAACTATGGTCATATTGGGATCAAAGTAATGAGTCAAACAGTGGCACCATTTCTCACGCTACTTGGCAGCAGTTTCTTGATAACTATATTGTTATCGACGGACAAAACCATCTCATCCGCTACCAAGCCGTTAGCTCTAATGATCGCTCACTGCTGAAGCAGTATATTGAACAACTCGCCAACACTGACCCTCGCCAATTCTCTCAAGCGGAGCAATATGCCTACTGGGTAAATCTCTACAATGCGATCACTGTGGAGCTAATCTTAGATGCTTATCCAGTCAAATCGATCACCAAACTCGGCGGTTTGTTTAGTTTTGGTCCGTGGGGAGATGAAGTCGTTACCATTAATAGTAAAGCACTGACACTGAACGATATTGAGCACCGAATTTTACGCCCAATTTGGCAAGACCCTAGAACACATTACGCCGTCAACTGTGCCAGCTTAGGTTGCCCTAACCTTCAAACTCAAGCTTTCACTGCTGAAAACACCGAAGCATTACTGGAACAGGCTGCTCGCGAGTTTGTGAACAGCGACAAAGGGGTTTTGGTGCAAAAGAATAAATTACAACTCTCTTCTATTTATGACTGGTTTATCGCCGATTTTGGTACTCAGGAGCAACTCATCGAGCACCTCAACCAGTATCGTACTCAACCGCTATCAAACGTGAAAAACATCGATTACGAGTATGATTGGGCACTCAACCAAGCAAAGTAACTTGATTGCACTCAATAAGGTTCAAGAGTAAGCCACCCACAGCTTACTCTTGATTTTATGAATAATTAGGGCGTGTTAGAAACTAGAGTCTGGTTGCTGTAAAAATGCCAGTTCTTCTTCTGTTGAAACGCGTCCAAGCACTTGATTACGGTGTGGATAGCGACCAAACCTTTCAATGATCACCTTATGTTTAAACTCAAAATCGAGGTTATGTTCCAACCCAGTTTGACTAAACAGCTCGACCGCCTTCTCATGAATCATCAACGACTCACTGTGCATATAAGGCATGTATAAAAAGCTTTTCTGTTGTTCGCTGAGTTGGTGATCGTAACCACCAGCCACCGCTTCTTGGGCCAGGACTAACGCCATTGGGTCCGCGGAGAATGCTTGTGACGTATCGCGACCAATGTTTCTTGAAAATTGGTCTAACACTATGATTTCTGCCAGACGACCTAACGCGCTTTCACGCCATGTATACAGTTCACCTTGAACTGCCGCTGTGTGTAGATCAGAAAAGCGCTCTATTATCAGCTGATCGATTTCCTTGCCACCATTGAACCAATCTCGAGGGGTTAATTCGTCAAACCAGAACGCCAAAACATCTTGATAACCAACTGTCATATCTATTCCTTTAAACAAAAAAGAGCCGCTGTAACGAGCGACTCTATTGATATTATTTGAAGCCTTTGACCTTCTTAATTAGATCGTAAGCGTTTTGAATTTCCTGAGATTTCTCTTTCGCAACGTTCATCATTTCTGGTGGTAAGCCCTTTGCCATAAGCTTGTCTGGATGGTGCTCATTCATTAACTTACGGTAGGCTTTCTTCACCGCTTTACCATCTGCCGACTCACTCACACCGAGTACCTTAAAAGCATCCGCCAGTTGATCTTGTTGAGTCGCCTGCTGCCAGCCGGAAGACTGTCCTTGATGGTGGCCACCGCCAAAGCTGCCACCTTGCTGTTGAAAACGAAAAGCCGCTTCTTGCATTTGTAGACGGCGCTCTAGCTGCTCCGATGAAAAGCCAAGACCTTGAGCTATCTTGTGCAGAACTTGACGTTCACTAGGGTGCAAGCTGCCATCAGCAAACGCTGCTGATACTTGGAGTTCAAGAAAAAACTGCAGCAAATCAAAGCGGCCACCCGATGAAATCTTAACTCGCTCCAACGTTTCTTTTAGTGGGAAGTCACTCTCTTTACCATCACGGAACGCATTCTGAGCGGCTATACGCTGCTCACCATGAAGATTCATCCGCTCCATCATTGTGGATGCTAATTGGATTTCTTCACGTGTTACCTGACCTTTCGCTTTGGCAACATGTCCCATAACCGCGAAGGCCGCTTTAAAGAACTCTTGTTGCTTCTCAGCCTGACTTGGCCCGCTACCAAACCCCGAAGTGTTAAAGCCTGACTGATTTAAACGGCGCGCTTTATCAAATTGATGACCAAGAAATAGGCCAAAAATTAGGCCTAAGGGTCCGCCAAACAAGAAACCAAAAAAAGCGCCCAAAATTTTGCCAAATATTTGCATTATGTGTTCTCTATCTATGAATTTTATTCGAGTACTGCTGTCTTATGGTGCTGAATGCTAAGATTTCCTTTATCATAAGGACAAAGCTTTATTAATTGGATTGATACTAGATCAACCCTCCTTCTAGTGACACAGGATAGTTCAACTTCATGCAATGTTTCTCCCGCACCTTGTTAGCCGCATCGATCAGCTCTGCGTTATTTGTGCCGACAACTCAAGCTGAAACAACAATTGATGATAGTGTGCAGGAAATGCCCTCTACAGATCAATGTTTGATCGCATCATCTGAAGATTCAGACCTTAATGCACCGGCATACGTCGAGGCCGATCGCCTAGAAGCCGTTAACGGTGAGAAAGCAAGTTACTCGGGGTCTGTAAAAGTGACTCAAGGCATCAAAACCATTGAAGCCGAGACGGTTACCTTACACCAGCAAGAGAATATTGTTGTCGCAGAAGGGAATGTAACTTTCAATGACGGACAGTTCAAAGCCACATCAGATAAAGTGACCAACAACCTCACTACCAATGAGTTTGAGCTGGAAAATACTCAGTATCAGATGCTGTGTGAGTCTGGCCGTGGTGATGCAAGATACATTGCTCGCACAGGTAAAGCTGTTTACGAGTTGGAAGATGGTACGATCACCTCTTGTCCTCCGGGTGACAAATCTTGGCGCCTGAAAGCTTCCAATATCGAGCTTGATCAAGATGAAGAGAGCGCGACCTTCATTAACCCTCGCTTCGAAGTATTAGACGTTCCCATTTTTTACCTGCCGTACCTAACGGTTCCAGTAGGTGAGAGTCGTAAAACCGGTTTCCTTTACCCAACATTTTCTTACGGCTCAAGCGATGGTTTCGAAACGGAAGTACCGTTCTACTGGAACATTGCACCGAACTATGACCTTCAAACCACAGCAAAATACATGTCTGAGCGTGGTACTCAGCTAAATAATGAATTCCGCCATTTAAGCCAGTTTGGTCAGAGTACGGTCACATTTGAGTATTTAGATAACGATAGTAAATTCAAAGAAAAAGGCAGTCGATGGGGTGGCCAGTTTGAGTTTAATGGTATCTACAAAGAAGCTTGGAAGTTTGACGTTGATTACTCAAAGGTCAGTGATGTTGATTACTTCACGGATGTCGATTCTAGTATAGGTAACCGTGAAGACGGTCAATTAATGCAGTCTGGTGAAGTCGCTTATCGTGCACTAAATTGGGACGCATCTTTAGCTGTACGCGATTTTCAGGTCTTAACTGAAACTGAGAACCAACCATACCGCGTAATGCCACAGCTAAAATTCAACTATTACGCTCCTCTGATTTGGGATACGGTCGAAATGGATGTGATCAGTCACATCTCGCGCTTTGACACAGACTCAGACAGCAAGCCGTCTGCAACTCGCGTCCATGTAGAACCTGGAATTAAGGTGCCACTGAGTACCACATGGGGTTCTTGGACAACGGAAGCCCGACTGCTCGGTACTTACTATGACCAAGATTTAGACAGCACTATCCTTGCGGCTAATCCAGAACTTTCTGATACAGCGAGTCGAGTGATCCCAGAGTTTCGAACTCATGCTGGTATTATTCTTGAGCGTGATACGACTTATCTGACTGGATATACTCAGACCCTCGAGCCACAGGTTCAATATTTATACGTACCTAAGCAAGATCAAAGTGAAATCGGTTTATACGATACCACTCTATTACAAACCGACTACTACGGCCTATTCCGTAGCCGTAAATATAGTGGCGTTGACCGTATCGCTGCAGCAAACCAGTTAAGCTATGGTGCTTCTTCGCGTTTCTTTGATGATGAGTACAAAGAACGTCTCAACATCTCTTTCGGTCAGATTTTCTTCATTGATAGAAACACTAAGAACCCAGGCGCTTCATCTGATGAAGAGGGACAAACGAGCTACTCATCATGGGCTGTCGAGATCGATTTCAACTACGATGACTACCTCTTCTACCATGGCGGCGTTCAATACGACATCGACGATGGCGACATGCAACTGGCCAACAGCACGGTTGAATACCGTATTGATGAGAACGGCTTCGTACAAGCCAACTATCGCTATGTTACCCGTGAATACATTGAAGACAATGTAGGCGACACCATCACTAATATTGATGAGATCACCCGTGATGGTATTTCTCAAGCAGGCTTAGTGACAGGCTATCAGTTTTCTCCAAAATGGTACGCTAGCGCCCAGTACTACCACGATATGAATGAAAACATTGCTATCGAGTGGCTCGCTAACCTGCGTTACAAAGATGACTGTTGGTACGTAGGTGTCACCTACAGCAACGAATTGAGAAGCTGGTCAGGTGGCGGTTACTCAGATCTAAACTCAGACCCTGTTTATGAAAACAACTTTAGTATCAACTTCGGTATTGTTGGTTTTGGTACAGCAGCAGGCACAGGCTCAAATACCTCTGGCTTTGATAGCTCTGGTAACTCATTAGAGTATGGCCGCCCATTCTTCTTAAATAACTAATTTAGAGTTTATTGGTGTTTAACCGATAAATAGAAAGGACAACACATGACACTGTGGAAACACACACTAATCGCGCTTGCTACTGCTTGTACTGTTTCAGTAAGCCACGCAGCTCCTGTTGAGCTAGACAAAGTAAAAGTCATCGTAAACGAAGGCGTTATCCTACAAAGTGACATCGACACCTCGATGAAAACACTGCGTGCTAATGCTAAGAAAAGCGGACAAACTCTGCCTTCTCAAGAGGTGCTAAAGGATCAGGTATTAGAGAAACTGATCATCGACACCATTCAAACTCAAGAAGCAGAACGCATTGGTGTACGTATCGATGATAGCCGCCTTGATCAAGCTATCGCAGGCATCGCTAAAGACAACAACCAGACCGTTGAGCAACTTACCGCTTCAGTCGCTGAAGAAGGCCTAAGCTACAACGCGTTCCGCGAACAGGTAAGAAAAGAGATTGCCGCGAGCGAAGCACGCAATGCTTTGGTTCGTCGTCGAATCAATATCCTACCAGCGGAAGTCGATAACCTAGCTGACATCCTAGCGCAAGAAACCAATGCAACAGTTCAATACAAAATTGGCCACATCCAGCTTCGTTTTAACGATGACCAGACCAAAGAAGAACTAGAAGCACAAGCCAATGAGCTTGTTGAAGAACTAAACTCAGGCAAAGATTTCAGCACCATGGCCTACACTTACTCAAAAGGTCCTAAAGCACTGCAAGGCGGTGATTGGGGTTGGATGCGTAAAGAAGAGATGCCAACAATCTTTGCAGACCAAATCAAACTTCAGAATAAAGGCAGCATCATCGGCCCGTTCCGAAGTGGTGTAGGCTTCCATATTCTAAAAATCGAAGATGTGAAAGGTCTTGAAACTGTTGCAGTTACCGAAGTAAATGCGCGACACATCCTAGTGAAGCCAACGGTTATCTTGAGCGATGAAGGTGCGCAAGAACTACTACTCGACATCACACGCCGTGTTAAAGCAGGTGAAGCGACCTTTGGTGAATTGGCACAGCAATACAGCCAAGACCCTGGCTCAGCAGTTCAAAATGGTGAGCTGGGTTACCAGACTCCAGACCTGTATGTACCCGAGTTTAAACACCAAGTTGAGACCCTTCCAGAAGGCGATATCAGTGCTCCGTTTAAAACCGTTCACGGCTGGCACATTGTTGAAGTTCTTGACCGCCGCGAAGTAGACCGCACCGACTCAGCACTTAAGAACAAGGCTTACCAGATTCTATTCAACCGTAAGTTCAATGAAGAGGCTGGCGCGTGGCTACAAGAGATTCGCGCAAGTGCTTTTGTAGAGATGGTTGAGGAAGAGCAAGATGACAACTAGAAGAATTGCGGTAACGGCGGGTGAACCTGCCGGTATCGGTCCAGATTTAGTATTGGCTCTATCTCAAGAGAGCTGGCCACATCAATTAGTGGTGTGTGCAGATAAACAAATGCTGACTGAGCGCGCAAAGCTCCTCAATTTAGATGTTGAGCTACTCGACTACAAAAGTGGCGATGCACCTCAACCTCAGCAAGCCGGAACCTTAGTGGTTAACCATATTCCAATGGCAGAACCCACAATTGCTGGCACGCTCAACGAAGCTAATGGTCATTATGTATTAAATACATTAGAAACTGCCGCAATAGGCTGTATGAATAATGAATTTGATGCTATTGTCACCGGCCCTGTTCATAAGGGAGTAATTAACCGTGCTGGGGTCGCTTTTAGCGGTCACACTGAGTTCTTTGCTGAGAAGTCCAACACACCATTAGTTGTAATGATGTTGGCAACTGAAGGATTACGTGTTGCGCTTGTCACAACACATATTCCTTTAGCCTATGTTTCCCAAGCCGTCACCGAAGACAGACTTGCGCAAATCATCGAAATTCTAAATAGAGATCTCGTTGAGAAATTTGCGATTGAGAAACCTAACATTTATGTATGTGGACTAAACCCACATGCCGGCGAAGATGGCTGTTTAGGACGTGAAGAGATAGAAACCATCACTCCAACGCTCGAAAAAATTCGCCGAGAAGATGGCATAAACCTGATTGGTCCATTACCAGCAGACACCATTTTCAATGAAAAATATTTGCAAGATGCAGATGCTGTTTTAGGTATGTATCACGACCAAGTTCTGCCTGTACTAAAATACAAAGGCTTTGGTCGCTCAGTGAATATCACGCTTGGCTTGCCATTTATTCGTACATCGGTCGATCATGGCACCGCCCTAGATTTGGCAGGGAAAGGTCAAGCTGATACAGGGAGCTTTAGAACAGCGCTCACGCACGCCATTGAATTAGTAGAGAAAAAACAATGAGAAATGATGTCCACTTAGGGCACAAAGCGCGTAAACGTTTTGGTCAAAACTTCCTAAACGATCCGTATATTATTGACGGGATCGTGTCGAGCATTAACCCACAACCAGGCCAAAACCTAGTAGAAATTGGCCCAGGTCTAGGTGCAATCACAGAGCCAGTGGGCAAACTGGTTGACAAATTCACCGTGATTGAGCTCGATAGAGATCTAGCCGAGCGCCTACGCACTCATCCAGATCTAGCGGATAAGCTGACGATCCACGAAGGCGATGCGATGAAGTTCGACTTCGATCAGCTCGTTAAGCCAAACAACAAACTGCGTATCTTCGGTAACCTACCGTACAACATTTCTACGCCGTTAATGTTCCACCTTTTTGAGTTCCATAAAGACATTAAAGACATGCACTTTATGCTTCAGAAAGAAGTGGTAAACCGTCTAGCAGCGGGGCCGGGTAGCAAAGCTTACGGCCGTTTGACGGTTATGGCTCAGTACTACTGTAAAGTAACGCCTGTACTTGAAGTACCACCAACAGCGTTCGTTCCGCCACCGAAAGTAGATTCGGCAGTGGTTCGTCTTCAGCCATACGAAGAGCTTCCATACCCAGCTAAAGACCTGAAGTGGTTAGACCGCGTATGTCGTGAAGGCTTTAACCAACGTCGTAAAACGGTCCGCAACTGCTACAAATCTTTGATCAGCAAAGAAGTTCTGGAAGAATTGGATATCAATCCGAGCATGCGTCCAGAAAACCTTACTCTGGTGCAATTCGTGGATATGGCGAACTGGTTATACGATAACCACAACGCGACAAAATAAATAAAAAGGCTCCTAGCTACGGTTAGGAGCCTCTTTTTTATGTAATACTCTAGATTGAACGATAACAAAAAGGTGCGAATATGGATGTATCAACGCCTTGTATTAAGTGCCAAGTCCACTCTAAATACATAGAAGACCAATCAGAGCCGACTAAGAACCGCTACGTCTTCGCCTACATCATTACAATCAAAAACCTCAGCCAAGAGACCGTTCAACTGCTCTCTAGACGATGGTTGATAACCGACTCTAACGGAAAACAACTCTCTATTGAGGGAGACGGTGTTGTTGGTCAGCAACCTGTGATTGAGTCTAGTGACGAATACACTTATACCAGTGGGACTGTCATCGAGACCCCAGTTGGTGTAATGCAGGGACATTACGTCATGACCGACAGTAAAGGGGCAGAATTTATTGCTGAGATTGAACCGTTTCGCTTGGCTATCCCTAATATCCTTAACTAACCCTCCCCTATTGATTTAACAGGAAATAACGTGCCGAATTATATTGTCGGAGATATCCAAGGCTGCTTTGATGAATTTGAGCAGCTTCTTGAACAGATCCAATTCAACCCGAGCACAGACACCTTATGGGTGGCGGGAGACTTGGTCGCTCGTGGACCTAAATCATTAGAAACACTGAGATATATCCGCGCTCTAGGCAACTCTGCAAAGGTGGTGTTAGGTAACCATGATTTGCATTTGCTTGCCGTGTCTCAAGGTTTGTTCCCTGCTAAAGCGAAAGACAAGACTCAACCGATTCTAGATGCACCAGATAGAGAAAAGCTACTGAGCTGGTTGCGACAACAGCCACTAATGCAAGAGCACGATGAATTTGTGATGGCGCATGCTGGTATTTCACCTCAATGGAGCCTAAAACGCGCTCGTAAAGAGAGCGACAAAATAAGCAAACTCCTCCAGTCAGACAAATGGCTGTGGCTGATCGAGAATATGTACAGCAACACACCCGATCTCTGGAGCAAGGATTTAGAAAAAATCGAACGCTACCGCTATGCCATTAACAGCTTTACCCGCATGCGTTTTTGCTTCCCAGATGGGCGTTTGGATATGGGATGTAAACTCCCACCAAAAGAGGTGTCAGATAACCAGTTTATTCCTTGGTTTAACCTACCACAACGTAAACAGCTCGATAAAACGGTACTGTTTGGCCACTGGGCAGCACTGGAAGGCTATCAAGGGAAGGATGTCATTGGCTTGGATACCGGGTGTGTATGGGGAGGAGAGCTCACCATCTTGCGCTGGGAAGATAAGAAATTCTTCACACAGAGAGCGCTATAAATACGAGATACGAGATACGAGATACGAGATACGAGATACGAGATACGAGATACGAGATACGAGATACGAGATACGAGATACGAGATACGAGATACGAGATACGAGAAGCTTACGCTACTAGTGAGATAGCGCAAGCATTTACAAACTTTAGACCTTAGCGCTCGAGAATCAGAAACTCCATATCGTGCTTGTTCTTGTCATCTGCCTTAAATGTTTCTGAATAGCTTTGCGTCCAACCTTCTCCCCAATCAGGGAACTGAGTATCGCCTTCCACAACCAGATCAATATAAGTTAGATACAGTTTATCTGCTTTTGGTAGGCAATGCGCATAGATAGAGCCACCACCAATGATCATCACCTCTTCCACATCACCGACCAACTCTAAAGCTTGCTCAACAGAAGTCGCCATAGTGACACCTTCAATTTTCAAGGTTTCATCACGACTCACCACGATGTTCAAGCGGCCAGGTAACGGACGGCCAATAGAGTCATAAGTTTTACGTCCCATCACAATCGGTTTACCCATTGTCGAACGTTTAAACCACGCAAAGTCAGCGGGAAGGTGCCAAGGCATTTGATTGTCTTTACCAATAACACGATTGTCTGCCATTGCCGCTATCATACTGATGATCATATCTACTGAGGTCCTACTCTGAATTGGGTTAATGTTTGCTAAACGATAGGTCTACGGCGGTAGAATAACAGCCCTGGCACTGCTAAGCCAATCGCTAACCCCGCGATTATGAACATCGCTTTGAGGAAGTTCTCCATCAACATAGCCACTAGCTCTGGCGTATAGCCCATATTGTTAATCTCAACCATGGCAATCATCGCCTTAAAAGCAAAGACACCCGGAACCATTGGGATGAGAGCTGCGACCGTAAACACCTTAGGGTGAGCCAGCAGTTTGTGCGACCAATGGACACCTATCATGCCGACAAGGGTTGCAGCAAAGAAGGTCGCCCACTCGATAGGAACACCGAAGTGCATCATTAAATAGCGACTCCCGTGGCCAATGGCTCCACCCAGCGCGCAATAAACAAGTGCTCGCTGCGGAACATTGAATACTAGCGCAAAACCAACGGCAGGAATGGCGGCAAAAAACATATCATTAGCTAAACCAAATAATAACTCTAACATTATCCAGCCCACCCCCATACACCAGACAAGCTCATTGCAGCCACAATGCCAAGGCTGGTCGCCAGCGTCAGTAAACTCGCCATAGTAAAGCGGGCAAGTCCCATATTGATGTGGCCTTTAAGCATATCTGCAACTGAGTTAATCAAAGGAAAGCCGGGTACCAGCATCAATACCGAAGAAGCCATAACGATAGTTGGTTGACCACCGATATCAAACAAAACAGCTTGAGCGGAAATAGCCGTGGTCACGAAGGCCGTAACGGCAAAATTCAGAAGAGGGTTAAAGTGTCGGTGACCGATCTCTTGGCGAACAATCATGCCGCAAGCAGACGCAATAAAAGTCATCATGAATACATGCCAATCGCCCCCAGCTAAACGGCTGAATGAAGCACACGATACCCCTATCATCACCACGACCAACCAGCGATTATAGCGCTCAGGGCTGATTTCATTAATCTTTCTCTGGGCTAGGTCAGAATCCAGAATTCCTTTTTCCATCATGATGCAGATACGCTGGATATCTGTGATCACCCGCATATTGATACCACGATCAGCACAGCTTCGAGTGGTGGTGATACAGTGGTCACCCATGACTGTCGTGACCACCAACGCATTGGCGGACAGAGCAACTTCCACCTCATCAACACCACACGCAATGCCTATGCGACGCATGATGTCTCCCACTAAGGTGCTCTCGGCACCGTGTGCTAATAACATTTGTCCAGATTGAGCGACCAATCGAGATATCGCTCGTTGTTTTGATGCCATGATTTCCTTCCCATTGGCGTTAATACTTAAGAGGTAAATTTTGCCTGATTCATCATCATCGATTCATGATTTAGATACAAAAAAACCGCAATATTAATTGCGGTTTTTACCTAATCGGCTCAATTAGTCACGAACGTAGATAACGTGACCGTCATCTTCTTCGTCGTCCCAATCATCCCAATCGTCATCAGTCACGACATCTTTGCCGCTCATCGCATCTTTGTGGTAATCATCCCACATGAAGTCGACTTTCTCTTCTTCAGTCACCTCTTCCTCTTCACGAGGTAGATTTTCCATGAAGTCAGCTAGCTTGTAACAAAGCTCTTTGGTGCCTAGCTTGTTCACTGCAGAGATTTGGAAGTACTCGCCTTCCCAACCTAGAGCATCAATAATCTCTTGGATCTTCTCTTGTGCTTCTTCTTCAGGCATTAGATCAACTTTATTAAACACTAACCAGCGAGGCTTTTGAGCCACTTTTTCGCTGTACTGTTCAAGCTCGTCGATGATCGTCAATGCATTCTGAATTGGATCCGATTGATCAATTGGCATAATATCGATCATGTGCAGTAGCACACGACAACGCTCAAGGTGCTTCAAGAAACGAATACCAAGACCAGCACCATCCGCTGCACCCTCAATTAGACCAGGGATATCGGCAACCACGAAGCTCTTCTCAGGAACCACACTCACTACACCCAGACTTGGGATAAGTGTTGTAAACGGGTAGTCCGCTACTTTTGGTTTCGCTGCAGAAACAGAACGAATGAAGGTAGACTTACCTGCATTTGGTAGACCTAGCATACCTACATCAGCAAGCAGAAGTAGTTCTAGACGAAGTTCACGAACCTCACCCTTAGTACCCATGGTCTTTTGACGAGGAGCTCGGTTAACAGACGATTTAAAACGTGTGTTACCAAGACCGTGCCAACCACCTTTAGCTACCATTACTTTTTTGCCGTGCTCAGCAACTTCAGCCACGATTTCATTAGTGTGGATATCAACGGCACGAGTACCTACTGGCACTTTCAATGTGATGTCTTTACCACGCTTACCGGTACAGTTACCACCGCGGCCATTCTCTCCACGCTCTGCATTGTAAAAACGTTGGAAACGGTAATCGATCAGTGTGTTCAGGTTTTCATCCGCTTGGATGTAAACATCACCACCGTCACCGCCATCACCGCCGTCAGGGCCGCCTTTAGCTACGAATTTCTCGCGCCAAAAACTTACTGTACCATTACCACCATCACCGGCTTCTACTTTTACTACCGCTTCATCAACGAATTTCATTTTTAACTCCGCACTTTGCGTTGCGTACCACTCATTAAAGAATGATATAAATTCTAGCAGATCCGTATTTAGATCGATCACCTAAGATCTAGGGTCTATCTGCAACTAAGGAACAAATAAGGAGGGGTTCTTTGTTGTACACGTAACAAGAGCGCCTGCTTTTTTATTCTCGCTTTAATTTTTAATCTCACTATAAATAAAAAACCCCGCCTAACGGCAGGGCTTTTAAATTCATCTTGAGACTGAGAAATTACTCAGAATCGATGCTAACGAATTTACGGTTTTTAGGACCTTTCACTTCGAATTTCACTTTACCTTCAGTAAGAGCGAAAAGAGTGTGGTCTTTACCGATACCTACGTTAGTACCAGCGTGGAACTTAGTACCACGTTGACGAACGATGATGTTACCTGCAAGAACAGATTCACCACCGAAACGCTTTACACCAAGACGTTTGCTTTCTGAATCGCGGCCGTTACGAGTAGAACCGCCAGCTTTTTTGTGTGCCATTGTTAAACTCTCCTATAACTTAAGCGTTAATGCCAGTGATTTTCACTTCAGTGAACCACTGACGGTGGCCAGCTTGCTTACGAGAGTGCTTACGACGACGGAACTTAACGATTTTAACTTTATCGCCACGACCGTGTTGTACTACTTCCGCAGTAACCTTACCACCTTCAACAAGAGGTGCACCAACAGTGATTTCTTCACCGTTAGCAACAAGAAGAACTTTATCAAATTCAACAGTTGCACCAGTTTCAACGTCTAATTTCTCTAAACGAAGAGTTTGACCTTCGCTTACACGGTGTTGTTTACCACCAGATTGGAAAACAGCGTACATATTTTACTCCGCTTTTTCCGCACAGCCTCATTTGGGTGTGCGCTAAACTAATCATCAATAGGGCGCAGATTCTACAGAGAAGATACGCCTTTGACAAGCCATATTTTTAAAAAATTGGCGAAAACCTGTTCGCCAAAGAAAAGTGCGGCAATCATGCCCTTAAGCGATGTATTAATCAACGTTTTTTAGTGTATTATTCAACAATTAATACAACGTATAAGCCTTACAGGGTCTAACTTTAGCCGGATGAACAATGGATTTTAAAGCTATCCAAGCGCTTACTGCCAATGATATGGCAAAAGTGAATGAAACAATTCAAGCCCAACTTAATTCTGACGTAAGTTTAATCAACCAACTTGGTTTTTATATCGTGAGCGGTGGCGGCAAGCGCCTTCGCCCTTTGCTTGCTCTTTTATCAGCTCGTGCTCTTGGCTATCAAGGTGAAGCTCATATCACCTCTGCAGCCTTTATCGAATTCATCCATACAGCAACGTTATTGCATGATGATGTGGTTGATGAATCGGACATGCGTCGCGGTAAAGCAACAGCGAATGCAGCCTTTGGTAATGCAGCCAGCGTTCTAGTTGGTGACTTTATTTACACTCGTTCATTCCAAATGATGACAAAGCTAGGATCACTAAGGATCCTCGAATTAATGAGTGAAGCGGTAAATGTGATCGCGGAAGGTGAAGTTCAACAATTAATGAACTGCAACGATCCAAACACCACTGAAGAAAGCTACATGCAGGTAATCTACTCGAAAACTGCACGTCTGTTTGAAGCAGCGACACAAATTGGCGCTATCCTGACTGAATCGTCACCTGAAGTCGAAACGGCAATGCAGAACTACGGTAAATACCTTGGTACCGCTTTCCAGTTGATTGACGATGTTATGGACTACACCGCTGATGGTAAAGAGATGGGTAAGAACGTGGGTGATGACCTTGCAGAAGGTAAGCCTACTCTGCCACTGCTTTACGCTATGCACAACGGTACATCAGAACAAGCGAGCATGATTCGCGAAGCGATTGAGCACTCTAACGGCATGGAGAAGCTTGACGATATTCTTGCAGCGATGAAAGCGACAGGATCTCTAGAGTACACCACGCAGAAGGCTTACGAAGAGGCTGACAAAGCGATTGCAGAGCTGTCTGTACTTCCAGATTCAGAATATAAGCAAGCTCTGACAACACTGGCTCACCTAGCGGTAAAACGCAGCAAGTAGTCATTAAGTGCAACTGGCAATTCGTCAGATAAACAAAAAAAGAGCCGTAGAGGCTCTTTTTTAGTTTGTGGGCGCTTAGTAACGGCTAGACTCTAATGAGAGCGGGAGTTGTGCGTCAATCGCCTCTAGCTCCTCAAGAGGCACCGCATATTGCTCATGGGTGTGATAGGACTCAACCAAAGCGGTTTGCTCTTGCTCATCAATCACTAACACCTTTCCCAAGCTCCCCAAATACTCGACATGCATCCCTTTTTGTACTCGACTCATACCCTACCCTCGGTTTTCTATTTCAACGAGGAATACGAGCCTTTAGCAAACAAAGATCAAAAGCCGAGATCAAAAAAGCCGCTCATCAGAACGGCTTTTGAATTCAAACAATCTAAATGCGCTTATTTAGCAAATTCAACACCGATTTCGATGTCGCCATTTAGCGTTTCTAGCATGCTGTCTAGTGCATTGCGCTCGAAGTCACTTAGCTCACCGTAGCTTAGGATAGCTTCTGCGCCTTCTTTGCCAAGTTTTACTGGCTGTGCGAAGAATGGTGCGTGCTCGCCTTCACCTTCAACGTATGCACACTCGATTACGCCTTCTTCACCTTGAAGTGCTTTAACAAGAGCTAGACCGAAGCGACAAGCAGCTTGGCCCATAGATAGTGTTGCACTACCGCCGCCCGCTTTCGCTTCTACTACTTCAGTACCTGCATTTTGGATACGTGTAGTCAGTGCTGCGATCTCTTCGTCAGTAAACTCTACACCTTCTACTTGTGAAAGTAGTGGAAGAATCGTTACACCAGAGTGACCACCGATAACTGGTACACGGATGTCGCCTGGATCTTTGTCTTTTAGCTCAGCAACAAATGTTTCAGAACGAATAACATCTAGAGTAGTCACACCGAATAGACGACGCTTGTCGTAAACGCCCGCTTTCTTAAGAACTTCAGCAGCGATTGGCACAGTCGTGTTTACTGGGTTAGTGATGATACCCACACAAGCTTTTGGACATACAACCGCGATTTTTTCAGCTAGAGACTTAACAATACCCGCGTTTACATTGAAAAGATCCGCACGATCCATACCTGGCTTACGTGCAACACCCGCAGAGATAAGAACCACATCAGCGCCTTCTAGTGCTGGAGTTGGATCTTCACCCGCGTATCCTTTGATCGAAACTGGCGTTGGGATATGGCTAAGGTCCGCAGCAACACCCGGTGTTACTGGAGCGATATCGTAAAGAGCAAGATCAGAACCTGCAGGTAGGCGGTTCTTAAGTAATAGGGCTAGGGCTTGACCGATGCCACCAGCGGCACCAATAACAGCTACTTTCATTGTTATTCTCCTTGAGAGATTTTCTCTTATAAGTTCTTAGTAGGGTGATTTGTGAGCTAATTTAAGTTCAAAAACTATAATAATCACAAAGTGATTACAATCAATTAACGCCAGCTTTGCGACCTCGCGCAAGTCAATAAAACCGTGCTACACAGCGAGTTTGTATTATGTGAATAATTCACTGAAATAACAAAGCAAATCGTCATTAATAGCATATTATTCCATTTAATATTTACAGTGATATGACTAACAAATTGCCTGGATATTTTGGCTAAAACTGAATATGTATGCGAGAATATGCAAATAGATTTGTTAAGAAATAAGAAGACATATGCGCAATACCGAAAAACAAGACAACTTAGTTCGCGCTTTTAAAGCTTTACTAAAAGAAGAGCGTTTTGGCTCTCAAGGTGAGATTGTCGACGCACTCAAGCACGAAGGCTTTGAGAGTATCAACCAATCGAAAGTCTCGCGTATGTTAACCAAGTTTGGCGCTGTTCGAACTCGTAATGCAAAAATGGAGATGGTTTACTGTCTTCCAGCAGAGTTAGGGGTTCCAACAGTTTCTAGCTCACTCAGAGAGTTAGTACTAGATATTGACCACAACAATGCGTTAGTTGTTATCCACACTGGCCCTGGTGCAGCGCAGCTAATTGCTCGCTTATTAGACTCTCTAGGTAAGTCTGAAGGCATCCTAGGCGTGGTTGCTGGCGATGACACTATCTTTATCACCCCAACTCTTGCAGTCACAACCAAGCAGCTATTTGAGTCTGTATGTGAACTGTTTGAATACGCTGGATAATGTCTGAAGTTTCATAAACATTACCCATACGAATGGATCATGAATACCTATCAAGTTCGTGATCCATCTCACATCCTGAAATATCCATCTTTAACCACTCAAAACCACATAACTATTTGATTTTAAAAAATCTAGTTGCAAATAAAACGTTATATTAGTGCATCAATATTTAGATTTTTTCGCTATAAGTTTTAACATTCGAGTAATTTACTGCCAATTTTTTGATATTATTCAGCCACTTTTTCATCACATGGATTGAAAAAGGTGCCGTTTCCAAAGAGGAAACTCCAGAAGCAACTACACTTGTTTCAGGGTTAATAATGAATAAAGGAAGGGAAATTCATGGCATTTACCAAACTTCTTAAAGTTGGTGCGATTGCAGCTGCTGTAATGGGCGCTGGCGCAGCTAACGCTCAAGAGTTCATCACTATCGGTACTGGTTCTGTAACGGGTGTTTACTACCCTACAGGTGGTGCGATTTGTAAACTAGTGAACAAAGGCCGCAAAGACCACAACATCCGTTGTTCAGTAGAATCGACTGGTGGTTCAATCTACAACGTTAACACTATCCGTGCTGGTGAACTGGATTTCGGTGTTGTTCAATCGGACTGGCAATACCACGGTTACAACGGTACAAGTAAGTTCAAAGATCAAGGCGAGTACAAAAAACTACGCGCTATGTTCTCTCTACACACAGAACCGTTCAACATCATTGCTCGTACAGACTCAGGCATCAATGGCGTAGCTGACCTAGCAGGTAAGCGCGTAAACATTGGTAACCCAGGTTCTGGTGACCGTGCAACTATGGGTGTTGTAATGGACGCTATGGGTTGGACTAACGACAGCTTCAAGCTAGCGTCTGAGCTAAAAGGTTCTGAGCGTTCTCAAGCACTTTGTGATAACAAGATTGACGCATTCATCTACATGGTTGGTCACCCGAACGGTTCAATCAAAGAAGCAACAACATCTTGTGATGCTAAGCTAGTATCTGCAACTGGTCCTCAAATCGACAAGATCGTTGCTGAGAACCCATACTACGCATACAGCACAGTACCTGCAGGTATGTACCGCGGTACAGATGCTGACGTAAACAGCTTCGGTGTAGCAGCAACTATGGTAACAACGACTGACGTATCAGACGATGTTGCTTACAACGTTGCAAAAGCAGTATTTGAAAACTTTGACACGTTCAAGCGTCTTCACCCTGCATTTGCAAACCTGAAGAAAGAGGACATGGTACAAGCTGGTCTTTCTATCCCTCTACACCCAGGTGCTGAAAAATACTACAAAGAAGTGGGTCTTCTGAAGTAATCCATCTTCAAACCTACTCTATCCAATAAGGAGGCGAGCCCTCCTTATTGGCTTTTCACGCTTTATAAAAAGAACCTAAGTGAAAAGAGACAAACTTTTAAGTCTCTCCAAATTGGAGAACTTACCTTCGTATCAAGCCTAAGACACAGTCGATCAAAAACGCATTTTCTTGTCAGTTCACTACACTAGATAGGAAGAAAAATTACGTATCGCTGTGACATGCGAAAAGGCTAGACCATCAATAATAAGGATAAAGTACATGACGCAGACAACATCACCGTCTTCTGATGTGCAAGAAATGGTGGCACAATCAGACACTGGAGCACGTAGCCCGAGCGGCATGCAAGGTCGTATTCTATGGTTTGTGCCGCTATGTTGGTCATTGTTCCAACTTTGGTATGCATCTCCGCTACCGTTTATTTTTGACTTCGCTGTATTGAACGATACTCAAGCGCGTGCTATCCACCTCACGTTTGCTATCTTTCTTGCATTTACTGCTTACCCAGCACTAAAGAATTCTCCTCGCGACTATATACCAGCTCTTGATTGGGTATTGGCGCTTGCTGGTAGTTTCTCTGCTGCTTATATCTACATTTTCTATACGGAACTGGCTGGCCGTTCAGGCGCTCCGACGACTTTTGATATTGTGGCAGCGGTAACCGGTATGGTACTGCTACTGGAAGCGACACGACGTGCACTTGGTCCACCACTTATGGTGGTTGCAGCTGTATTCCTGCTGTACACGTTCGGCGGTCCATACATGCCAGACGTGATTGCACACAAAGGTGCAAGCCTTAACAAAGCAATGTCGCACCTATGGCTAACGACTGAAGGTGTATTTGGTGTTGCTCTGGGTGTTTCTACCTCATTCGTATTCTTGTTCGTACTATTTGGTGCGATGCTAGAGCGTGCGGGTGCAGGTGCTTACTTCATCAAAGTTGCATTCTCACTGCTTGGTCACATGAAAGGCGGCCCTGCAAAAGCTGCGGTTGTGGCTTCAGGCCTATCTGGTCTTGTTTCTGGCTCGTCGATTGCAAACGTAGTAACCACAGGTACCTTCACGATTCCATTGATGAAGCGTGTTGGCTTCCCAGGTACTAAAGCGGGTGCTGTAGAGGTAGCGGCTTCAACCAATGGTCAACTGACTCCGCCAATCATGGGTGCAGCTGCATTCTTAATGGTGGAATACGTGGGTATCTCTTACGTTGAGGTTATCAAAGCGGCACTACTACCAGCACTTATCTCTTACATCGCTCTGATTTACATCGTTCACTTAGAAGCGTGTAAAGCGGGCATGACAGGTCTTCCTCGTCGTCACACACCAACTGTGGTTCAAAGCCTACTGTCGTTCACTGGCACGATTTTAGGTCTATGTATCATCAGTGCTGTGGTTTACTACGGCGTTGGTTGGACGAAAGATGTGTTTGGTGCGGCTGCGACACCTATCGTAACAGTAGCCCTACTTCTCTCTTACCTTGGTTTGGTTCGCATCTCAGCAAAATACGCTGAAGAGGGCGGTATCGAAATCGACGAGAACCTAACGGAAGTACCGGATCCAGGTCCAACCATCAAGTCAGGTCTACACTACCTACTGCCTATCGTGGTTCTAGTATGGTGTCTGACGGTTGAGCGTTTCTCTCCAGGTCTATCAGCATTCTGGGCAACCGTGTTTATGATCTTCATCTTGGTGACTCAACGTCCATTGATGGCGATGATGAATAAGTCTGACGATCTTGCGGCTCAAACAAAAGAAGGCTTTATCGATCTAGCGGAAGCATTGGTTTCAGGCGCGCGTAACATGATCGGTATCGGTGTTGCGACGGCCGCAGCTGGTACAGTGGTAGGTGTGGTAACACTTACTGGTATCGGTCTGGTTATGACTGACTTCGTTGAGTTTATCTCAGGTGGTAGCATCCTACTCATGCTGCTGTTTACTGCGGTAATTAGCTTGATTCTAGGTATGGGTCTACCAACAACAGCGAACTACATTGTTGTTTCGACGCTAATGGCGCCGGTAATCGTAACCCTAGGTGCAGCACACGGCCTGATCATTCCATTGATTGCGGTTCACCTGTTCGTGTTCTACTTCGGTATCCTAGCCGATGATACACCGCCAGTTGGCCTAGCAGCCTTTGCAGCCGCAGCGATTGCTAAGTCAGATCCAATCCGTACTGGTATTCAAGGCTTTACCTACGATATCCGTACTGCGATCTTGCCGTTCATGTTCATCTTCAATACCCAACTACTATTGATGGGCATTGATTCATGGTGGCATTTAGCGCTGACGATCTTCTCATCGGTAGCAGCGATGTTGATCTTCTCTGCAGCGACGCAAGGTTGGTGGTTCACTAAGAACAAATGGTGGGAAACAGTACTCTTACTTGTGCTTACCTTCTCTTTCTTCCGTCCAGGTTTCTGGTGGGACATGATCTACCCAGCGAAAGTTCTTTCACCTGGTGTTGAGATTGCGCAAGTTACTGAGCAGCTAAATGTAGGACAATCTATCGAACTAAGAGTCGGTGGTGAGAACCTAGAAGGCGATTACTCAGAGAAGACAGTGCGTCTGCCATTTGATGACAAGGCAGCAACTGCTGAAGAGCGTATCTCATCAATGGGTCTTATGCTAACCGAAGCTGACGGCAAGATGATTGTCGACATGGTTGAGTTTGGCAGCCCTGCTGAAGCGGCTGGTATCGATTTTGACTGGGAAATTAAGTCCATCATTCAAGATGCTGACCGACCAATGAAAGAGTGGGTATTTGTTCCGACTCTACTGCTCCTCATTGGCTTAGGTATGAACCAAAGAAGACGTGCTCGTAAGGATGAGATTAGCGCGTAACAATGGGAAGTGAGAGTGCTCCAAACACTTTCACTTCTGTATTACACGGAAAGGATAGTACGGCGCTAGACTCGCTCAGCGCCGCTAAACCAAAGAGACAAAAACATGTACAGACAAATCCTTGTTCCAGTTGATCTTAACGACAAAGGCTTTTCAGACAAAGCCGTTGAACTTGCAGTATGGCACGCTAAACACAGCAATGCAGAGATTCACCTTTTGAACGTTCTGCCAGGTATTCACATGTCTATGGTTGCGTCTTACTTCCCGAAAGATGCGGCAAACCAAATGAAGCAAGACGTAAAGCGTCAGCTTCAAGAGTTTGCAGACAAGTACATCGATGACGAAGTGATCTACAAAGTACATGTGGCCGAAGGCAAAACCTACTCGACCATTCTAGATCACGCAGAGAAGCTAGGCGCAGACCTTATCGTTATGCCAAGCCATAAGCGCTCTAAGATTGATAAGGTGGTTCTAGGCTCTGTAGCAAGCAAAGTTGTACAGAACTCACCAATCAACGTTTTGGTTGTAAAGCCACAAGGCTAAATTTATACCGTTCTAAAACACAAAAGGTTGGCGTTTATGCCAACCTTTTTTATTGGGTAAAATTCAACAAATCGCCGCTACGTCACTAGATTTTGAGCAGACCCGGCTGCAAACGCGTCAATGTTATCCATTAGAATATCCGCCAGCTTCTGTATTGCACTATCGCTGCCCCACGCCACATGAGGTGTTAAAAGAAGATTGGGTAAATCGCTATTTGCTAACAAAGGGTTAGACTTATCCGCCGGTTCGGCAGTGAATACGTCAACGCCCGCACCAGCAATCTCGCCACTACGCAGCGCGTCAACTAACGCGACTTCATCCACTAGCCCACCGCGCCCGGCATTTATCAGCACACAATTAGACTTCATCACCTGAAGTTCTTCGCGAGAGATGAGGTTCTCCGTCTGAGCCGTTAACGGGCAGTGCAAGCTAATTGCATCTGCGGTTCTAAGCACTTCCTCAAAAGACGTGTAACCCTCTCGGCAAGTACTCGCTCCCTTGCGTTCAGCAAACATCACCTGCATTCCAATCGCTTTAGCCAGAACTCCGGTCGCTTGACCTAAGCTGCCGCTACCAAAGATACCTAAAGTGCTGCCAGCAATATCTTGGATTGGGTGAGTAAAAAAACAGAACTGCTTATCGCGCTGCCACACATCACGCTCGATATCTTGGTGGTAGCCCTTAAGGTTACGCTTTAAGGCAAACAGCATTGCAATCACATGTTCGGGAACGGACTGAGTCGCGTACCCCTGAATGTTGCTGACCGAGATTCCATTACTTTGACAGAACTCTAGGTCAATGTTGTTTACGCCAGTGGCAGAGACAGCAATAAAACGCAGTTTAGAAGCGGATAATAGATTAGACGCATTCAGCACCACTTTATTCGTGATAACAATCTCTGCATCGGCTATTCGTTCGGCGACTTGGTTTGGCTGAGTGAAGTCGTACTCAACCCACTCATGTTCAAAGCCCAACGCTTTTAAAGAAATCTGGGACGGAATGGTTGCCCTATCGAGGAACACCACCTTAGGTTTGCTCATTGTTCTTCCTTGTTTCAACATTCGTCTATCAGTCCATTCTAACCTTTCAGCTTTTTATAGTCTGGTAACTCAGACTCAATATCAAAATATTGAGTTATCTGTGGCTTGGCCTGTGGGTAAAAGTCACAAGGGACAAAAGCGGTAAACAGTTGGTTATTGGCAGGATGATAAAAGCTGAGCTCACATGCATGAAGCTCTAATCGTTGTGAGTAGCTGAGTGCCGGTTCCGTTGAGTAGAACTCGTCTCCAACAATCGGGTGACCAAGTTCCATGGTATGAACACGCAACTGATGAGAGCGCCCAGTGATCGGTAACAAACGTAACAAGGTCGTATATTCCTCACGCAGTGCCACTTGATAGCGAGTTTGAGAAGGCTTTCCGTGTTCAAAGCACACTTTCTGACGAGGCCTATTTGGCCAATCGCAAATCAAAGGCAGGTCGACTTCTCCCTCTATTAACTCTACTTTCCCCCATACTCGAGCGTAATAAAGCTTATGAGTTAATCGATACTGAAACTGCTTCTTTAAATGACGCTCAGCCTCTTTGTGTTTAGCAAACAACATTAGCCCTGAGGTCGACATATCCAAGCGATGCACGGCTTGCGCCTGTGGGTAAGCCTCTACAACTCGACTCCACATACTGTCATAGTGTTGTGGCTCTCGACCGGGGACCGACAGCAACCCTGACGGCTTGTTAACGACCAAGATATCTGCGTCTTCAAACACAACCTCAATCCAAGGATCTGTCGGTGGCTGGTACTCAATTAAAGCCATAGTGTGCCTTCTGTTGTGCCGCCATCATTTAATCTACCTATTTAAAAGCGTGCCGATAGGCGACAGGATAAAAGTAGGGCCTTCATAAAGAAGGCCCCAATCGATACTTTTCAGTTCAACGAATTAGTTGTGCGAAACGACAATCAAACGCAGAGAATCAAGCTGTACCTGCGCTTTGGCAATGTACCCCGTTAGCTCTTCAATTTGTGTCTCAATCACTTGCAGCTCTTCATCACGAATATTTGGGTTCACCGCTTTCAGTGCTTGTAGACGCTCTAGCTCGCCATTAAGGTTCGCCTGCATATCTTTCTGAGCTTGCTCTCGAACTTCTTCCACTTTAGATAGCACTTGAGCTTCACCAGCTTCAATCAGCTTATGAATATCCGCTTGCACCGAGTTCACTAGCTTGCTTGCTAAATGGCGGTTCACAGGGCTCAATTGACGGTTAAAGCCTTCAAATTCAACCTGCGAAGAGAGATCGTTACCACGACCGTCCATCATTAGACGAATCGGTGTCTTAGGCAAGAACTGGCTGATGCCGCTGCGCTTAGGCGCCTGTGCATCAACAAGGTAAACCAACTCTAGAAGAATCGTACCTACAGGTAGTGCTTTGTTCTTCAACAGTGACACAGCTGAAGTACCCACGCCTTCACTCAATAGCAGATCAATACCACCTTGAATCATCGGGTGCTCCCAGCTGATGAAGTTCATATCTTCACGAGACAGCGCCGTATCACGGTCGAAGGTGATCGTTGCACCCTCGTATGGCAGACCTGGGTAGCTTGGAACCATCATGTGCTCAGATGGTGTTACTACCAGTGCGTTTTCACCCTTATCATCTTGGTTAAGACCTATGGTGTCGAATAGGCTAAGTGCAAATGTCACCAAGTTGGTGTCGCCATCAGTAGAAGCAATTTTCTCAGCGATTTCAGCTGCTTTCTCACCACCGTTTGAATGCATCTCAAGCAGTCGGTCACGACCTTTCTCAAGATCAGCTTTAAGGCTCTGGTTGAGCTTCGCCGACTCTTCAATCACTTCATCTAACTGTTCAGTATTGCCCGATGCTAGCATCTCAATCAGGTTTTCTGCGTACTTGTCGTAAACAGTGCGACCGGTTGGACATGTCTCGCCAAACGCATTCAAGCCTTCATCAAACCAACGTGCAAGAATTGCTTGTGAGGTGCCTTTCAGGTAAGGAACATGGATATCGATATCACGCTGCTGACCGATACGATCAAGACGGCCAATTCGCTGCTCAAGCAAGTCTGGGTTAAATGGTAGGTCAAACATCACCAATTGGTTAGCAAACTGGAAGTTACGACCTTCAGAGCCGATCTCACTACAGATCAGAACCTGAGCACCGCCCTCTTCTTGAGCAAAGTATGCCGCCGCTTTATCACGCTCTAGGATAGACATTCCTTCGTGGAATACCGTTGCACGAATGCCTTCACGCTCACGCAGTGCCTGCTCGAGTTGCAATGCTGTGCTCGCACGCGAAGCGATCACTAGGATCTTCTCGCTACGCTTATCTTGGATCTTGTCCAGAAGCCAGTTTACGCGAGAATCGAACTGCCACCAGCTTGACTCTTCACCTTCAAACTCTTGGAAGATCTCTTCTGGGTATAGCATCTTCATCGCACGAGCTTCTGGCGTCATCTTACCGCCAATCATGCCCGATACGCGCATCGACGTGGTGTACTGACTTGGGATCTCCATTGGCAACAGGTGAACGTTACGCTTAGGGAAACCTTTAATCGCAGCACGCGTGTTTCTAAATAGAACACGACCTGTACCGTGACGATCCATGAGGTTATCGATCAATTCTTGACGCGCGATAGCTTGCTCTTCTTCAGGGCTATCGCCTTCGATAACGCGGAACAGCGGCTCCACATCTTGCTCAGAAAGAAGCTCTGTGATCTGATTTTTCTGACTGTCTTCTAGCTTCACACCAGAGAAGAGTGCAGTAACCGCATCAGCTACTGGAGCATATTGCTCTTCTTCTTCAACAAATGCGTCGTAGTCATAGAAGCGATCAGGATCCAGCAGGCGCAGGCGAGCGAAGTGGCTCTCGCGGCCTAACTGTTCTGGCGTTGCCGTTAGCAGCAACACACCCGGTGTATTTTCAGCTAAGCCTTCAACCACTTGGTATTGACGGCTCGGCTTGTCTTGGCTCCACTCTAGGTGGTGCGCTTCATCGACAACCAACAGATCCCACTCGCCCTCTAGCGCCTGCTCATAGCGCTTGCGGCTCTTACGTAGGAAATCCAGAGAACACAGTACATATTGCTGGGTATCAAACGGATTATCTGATTCCGCGAATGCTTCAATACAACGCTCTTCATCAAAGATTGAGAAATGCAGGTTGAAACGACGCATCATCTCAACAAGCCATTGGTGTTGCAGTGTTTCTGGTACCACAATCAAGATACGCTCAGCACGGCCAGACAATACTTGTTGATGGATAATCATGCCCGCTTCGATGGTTTTACCCAGACCAACTTCATCTGCGAGTAAAACGCGCGGTGCATGACGACGACCCACTTCATGAGCAATGTACAGCTGATGAGGGATAAGACCAGCACGCATGCCGCATAGGCCACGCATAGGGCTTTTGTGTTGTTGGTATTGGTTGCTCAGCGCACGGTAGCGAAGCACAAAGTTGTCCATGCGATCGATCTGACCAGCGTACAACTTGTCTTGAGGTTTGTTAAAGCGGATCTGGTTGCTCAGGAAGATCTCACGAAGCGTGATATCACCCTCTTCCGTATCTTGACGAGTACCTCGGTAGGTAAATAGACCTTTCTCTTCAATCACTTCCTCAACCGACAGTGACCAGCCTTCTTGACATTCAATAACATCGCCAACATTAAACGTTACTCGGGTTACGGGAGCATCAGTACGTGCGTAAACACGATTCTCTTCTGATGCGGCAAACATTAGTGTCACTGTGCGAGCATCCATTGCTACAACGGTACCTAAACCTAAATCGCTCTCCGTATCGCTTATCCAGCGCTGCCCCAAAGCAAATGTCATGAATCGACTACCTCAATCTTATCTATGGAATTTGGTCATTTAAGCTATCAATTTCTTATCGGAACTTTGCAATTCCCAGAATAAAAATATAGCTAAAAATGCTTCATTTGCAGCCACATTTTTCTCAAGCCAATCAGATTCTATTGGTTGAGAATATGGTGCAGAAAAAGGTCGCTAATCTTACTTGATGCTGTGATTTAGGTCACGCCAAAAGGTGATGATTTCATGCTTTTTTTCTGATTTCGTCTGTGCAATCAAACTGTCAAAAAAGCATGGCTATTCTAGCACGCAAAGATTGCTGTTTTTACATGAATGAACCATATTTACAGTATCGGCAATATGGTGACATTCCTCTGGCTAAAGTTGAGCTAGGTTGTTAACTAACATGCTCATTAGGCTTTGATCCTAGCTGGCTTTATCCACGTTTATCTGTGATACAAGAAGCCGTATCTGGCAAGGAGATGCTATGGGCGAGACCAATCGGAAACTATTTGTTCTAGACACCAACATTCTACTTCACGAACCCTTCGCTATTTTTTCTTTTCAGGAGCATGACGTGGTTATCCCCATGACTGTGCTTGAAGAACTCGACCGAATCAAAGACAGCAAAAGAGATGTCGCACGCGACGCAAGAATCGCGATTCGCGCGTTAGAAGACCTATTCAGAGACGCGACCCCAGATCAAATCTCAGAAGGCATTCCATTTTCTAAAGACCTAAACAGCGCTACAGGCAGTATTTCCATTCTCGCAGACTATGAGCTGCAAGAGAGCATCAAAGCATTTGCCGACGATAAAGCCGGCGACAACCGCATTCTTAATGCTGTGCTCTACCTACAAAACAAACGCGCACCACGTGAGGTGGTGTTAATCACTAAAGACATCAACATGCGTCTGCGCGCTAAAGGTGCAGGCGTGCGTTTTGTTGAAGATTACCAAACCGACCAACTGATTGATGACATCCAATACCTAACCAAGGGCTTCCAAACGATAGAGGGCGCATTTTGGGATGGCATTGATAACGTTGATAGCAGAACTCTCGGTGGAAAAACCTATCACACCTTGGCACGTGGTCCATTTGAACCAACCTTCATCAATCAGTATGTGATTGATGAAGAGAGTGATTTTGCTGCTCGCGTTGCAGAGATAGAACCTGAAACCATCACACTACAAGACATGAGTCGTGAGCGTTTGATGAATCGCCGCGCTTGGGACATAACTCCTAAGAACATCTATCAAGGAATGGCAATTGATGCACTGCTCGACCCAGATATCGATTTAGTGATACTCACAGGAGCTGCAGGTAGCGGTAAGACATTGCTGGCTATGGCTGCCGCACTTGAACAAACCATTGAACGCAAGCAGTTCGACAAGATCATCGTAACCCGAAACACACCCGACATTGGTGAGTCGATTGGTTTCTTACCCGGCACCGAAGAAGAGAAGATGTTACCGTGGCTTGCTGCGGTCACCGATACCCTAGAGGCACTGCACAAAAACGATCACTGCACCGAAGGGTCAATGAAGTACATCTGTGACAAAGCCAACATCCAATTTAAATCCATCAATTTCATGCGTGGTCGCTCGATTCAAAACGCTTTCGTACTGCTTGATGAGTGCCAAAACCTAACCGCCTCGCAGATTAAAACCATCATTACCCGCTGTGGCGAGGGTACCAAGATTGTCTGTTCGGGTAACCTAGCTCAGATCGACTCTTCCTACCTAACACCAGTCACGTCTGGCTTGACCTACATGGTCGAACGCTTCAAAGACTTCGAAGGCAGCGCCAATATTCACCTCAATGGCGTAGTACGAAGCCGTTTGGCCGAGTTTGCTGAAGAGAATATGTAGTTCTAAACCTAACTAACAAATACGAAAAAGCGCCTCACTAGAAGGCGCTTTCTTTATTCATCAGGGGAGCCGAGGTTACTCAGTACCACCGACAGTCAGTGAGTCTAGCTTCAATGTTGGCTGACCGACACCGACTGGTACACTTTGACCTGCTTTACCACATACACCCACGCCACGGTCAATGCTTAGGTCATTACCGACCATAGACACTTGCTGCATTGCTTCAATACCAGAGCCAATCAATGTTGCGCCCTTCACTGGGTGAGTGATTTTACCGTTTTCAATCATGTACGCTTCAGAAGCCGAGAATACAAACTTACCTGAAGTAATATCAACCTGACCGCCACCGAAGTTTGGAGCATAGATACCCTTATCAACGGTTGCGATGATCTCTTCTGGTGTGTGCTCACCTGGCAGCATGTAAGTGTTGGTCATGCGAGGCATTGGAAGATGAGCGTAAGACTCACGGCGACCATTACCTGTCGGTGCCACACCCATTAGACGAGCGTTGAGCTTATCTTGCATGTAGCCTTTTAACACGCCGTTTTCAATCAAGGTGTTGTATTGACCATTGACACCTTCATCATCGACATTAAGCGAGCCACGAAGATTAGTTAATGTACCATCATCAACAATCGTACAAAGACTAGATGTGACTTGTTCACCAATTTTTCCAGAGAAAACTGAAGACTCTTTACGGTTGAAATCCCCCTCTAGACCATGACCAACCGCTTCGTGCAGTAGCACACCCGGCCAACCAGAGCCTAGTACCACAGGCATTGCACCGGCAGGCGCAGCCACGGCTTCGAGGTTAACCAAAGCTTGGCGAATTGCTTCGTCAGCGAACTGATAAGCCACCTGAGAACCGTTGTCGTCACTTAGGAAGAAATCGTAACCAAAGCGACCACCGCCACCAGCACTACCACGCTCACGACGATCGCCTTTTTGCGCTAATACACTGATAGACAGACGAACAAGAGGACGAATATCACCCGCATACGTACCATCGGTTGCTGCTACTAGCATCTGCTCGTGTACACCACTTAGGCTAATCGATACCTCTGTAACCATTGGTTCTTTGGTACGAATATAGGCATCCAGCGCCTTCAGGAGTTCAGTTTTCTGCTGTTTTTCCCAGCTCGCTAGTGGGTTTACTGCATCATAGTAAGTCTGATTGGTATTGCGCTTAAACGCATGAACCTGAGCGTTTTGGCCCTGCTTAGCAATACCTCGCGCAGCAATCGCACTCTGTTTTAGACCTTCTAGTTGAATTTGGTCAGAGTAGGCAAAACCGGTTTTCTCGCCAGCAACGGCACGAACGCCCACACCACAATCGATGTTAAATGAGCCGTCTTTAATGATGCTGTCTTCTAAAACGAGAGACTCATGCCAGCTAGACTGAAAGTAGATATCAGCATAATCAATTTGGCGGGTAGCAATGCTCGCCAATGTATCTGCGATATTTTGCTCCGTAAGCCCTGTCGGGTTAAGTAGCGCTTCTTCAATTTGATTGATGCTCATAAATGGCTCTTATTTTTAATTAAAATTGATTCGAAAATCGAGAGTGTTGAACGATTGGCATATTCTGTCTAATAGGCTCACAACTTTTGGTATCGAGTTCGACAACCATGCTCTTCGGCTCTTGGCCTAGTTGTGCCACCACTCTCCCCCATGGGTCAATCACCATGGAGTGTCCCCAGGTCTCTCGCTGACAAGGGTGCTTCCCGCCCTGTCCAACCGCAACGACCCAAGATTGTGTTTCTATAGCACGGCAGCGCAATAACGCCTCCCAGTGCGCTTCGCCAGTTACCGCAGTAAAAGCAGCCGGCACTAACATAATTTGTGCACCCTGATGTCTTAACTCAGAGTAAAGGTGCGGAAAGCGCACATCATAGCAAATACTCAAGCCTAAGTGACCGAAAGGTGTTTCCGCAGTGACCACGCGTTCACCTGGCGTAAAAATATCGGACTCTCGATAACATTTGTGGGCATCGGCAACATCGACGTCGAACATGTGCAGCTTATCGTAATGAGCAACGACAGTGCCAAAGTCATCTATCACCAGCGAGGTGGTAGTAACCCCAGCCTCTGTCTTAATAGGCATACTACCGATAACAATCCACATACGGTGCTGCTTAGCTAACTCGCACACCTGCGCTTGTAATGGCCCATCACCTAATGGCTCCGCGTGTTGGTGGTAGTCTTGCTTACTACCGAACACCAAGGCATTCTCAGGGCAAACCACCCATTTGGCACCATGTGCTTTACACTTGATAACCTCTTGAGTGAGAAAACCTAAGTTCTCACTCGGATTCGGCCCTGAAGTCATTTGAATCAAGCCAACACTATCCATGTGTTTTACTCCTATTTCACCCTTTACTCAGTCCTGACAACTCATTGTTATTCGGACTTTATTTAGCCATATCTCTCAGTTTTTCTGGCAGCTTGAATTCACCTTTACTCCGCGACAACTCACTTACGGTTGGTGAATCAAGCGGTCCTTTAACCGAATAATTCACTTGGGTAAATACCTCAACAACCGGCGAGATCACCGTCGTAATCGCAAGCACATAGAGCGCGGTTTGCGGCGTTACAGCAAATGCAGTCAAAACTGGAATGCCTGATGTAATGTCTGGAGTGAAGTTCACTTCAGCATCAACTAAACGGCTATTGAGGTTAGCGATGCCTTTAATCTTCATCTCACCCGCTACTGCATCCATTCTTAGGTCGTTGGTCAGGAAGATACCGTTTTGGAACTCACCCGTACCGGTAATACTGTTAAACGCCATGCCTTTGTCGAACACATCGGAAAAGTCGAGCTGCATTTTACGAATGATAGAATCTAGACTAAATAAGCCAAGCAGTCGGGCGGCGCCACTAACATCAGAGATGATCCCTTTGCCCAGTTCGGTCTCTACCTTGCCATCCAGCGTATCTATCTTGATGCCCCAAGGTGAACCGTCCCACTCTAATTGAGCTTTCATCGCAAATGGGGCTTTTTGAATTCCAGAAGTAATACCAAAACGCTCCATCAGCTCACTATTGTTCTCACCCTCAACATCAACGTTCAGTGCTGAATGGCTCTTTGTATCACTCAGTGCCCACCAACCATTTAGATCCGCTTTATTGTTGCCGCTGCGCACTTGGATCTTATTCCATTCAATACGATCATCTTTGCGCTGTAGCTCAACATCAACTTTGCCGACCTTGTAACCCTGCAACCAAAAATCTTTGATCATTAAGGTCAAGTTTGGCATTGCATCATGAACTTTTCTATCGAGCTCTGAGATCAGTGGAGAGTCTTCATCCATGCGCTGTAAGAGCTGATCTTCACTCTTCTTCTCGCTCCAACCCGGAACAAACAGGTGCAAGCGATCTAAGGAAACCGTTAAGTCATAAGGTGCTAGGTAGTTGATATCACCTTCCACTTCCTGACTTGAAACCTGCATCTGCCACGCTAGCTTGTTTTTGCGTGCACTAAATTCAACGTCATTCCACGCGATGCCACCAAGAGTCAGCTCTTTGCTCTCAAGCGTTATTCTGGTTGGCGCAGGAATCGTTGGTGTATTCATCTGGCTCAGTACCGCCGTTGACGGTTTAACTGGCTCCATCACCACTTCTAGCCAATCATCAAGATTAAACTCATCGGTACGGATTAATGCATGATGTCCTACTACTGGGCTGATCTTAAAGCCACCACGCCCAAGAACTAAGTTGGTCGCCGTAAGAACCGGTACTTCACCTGTAATATCAATTTCGGTTTGATACTTAGTATTTGGCAACTGTAGACGAGCTGTAATCGACTCCTGATTGCCCGACGCCTGCAATCTAGCGGTGCCTTTCTCAAGCGTACTCTTTGAAAGTGGGTAAGGATAATCACTTGCCAAATAAGTTAAGTCTGACTTTAAGTCTAGTTGATATGTGAAGCCTATGTCGTTGAGTTGTATATCGATATTGGACTGCCATGGTGCATGTCCAGACAAACGACTCAGCCACTGCTCTCCGATATAAGGTTCGAGCGGTTTAACATCCCAGTCGCCTAACACATCAATCCCAACCGCATAGCCAGGACCATCATTTTGCCCTGTGAAATCAACAGAGATCCCCTGAGTTAGCAACTCAGCAGATAAACCGGTAGCGGTAACCACATCGTTATCAAACTCAATACGACCAGTGGTGTTTTCCAGCACCATTGGCGGCGCTTCAATCTGAACATGATTGCCTTTTAGGTCAGCATAGCCCCAAGCTCTTGGTTCACGGCTACTATCAAACGGAATATCTAGTTGGAATTCAGAGTAAACATCACCACTTACTTGTAGCGCCGTTAACGCAGCCCCGACCGAATCCACCAACGGAGACGCCGTCATATAATCGCGAACTGCATTGCCCGTCGCCGTTGCTTTGGCTTCGATCTCGATATGACCGCCTTCACCAAGATAGGGAATACGCCCTGTAATACGATCGGCAGTGACGTCCATCAATTGTGCCGAGCGAGAATCAAGGTGCATCGCATCGTTTTCAAACAACAGATCGAGTTGTAAATCGGTGATCAGTGGCCACGCGGTATCAAAACTGAACTTCACATCCTCAAGCCCAACCCAGATCTGAAAGATGCCATCGTTGTTCGAATAAGGGAATTGTGCCAGCTCACCATGCCAAAGTAGTTTGACAGAGTTTGATCGGCCAGCTTGAATTGCAGTCGACAGGTAATCGGTAAGATCTTGACCTAAAGCCAAGGTTGGCAGGTAACGCCATGTTTCACCTACGTTGTAAGCATCCGCTTCGCCATAGAAAGAAAGATATGGGCTGGCATCATTCGGAAAATCGAGACGAAACGCACCAAGCACCTGCAGATCTGGTGTTGCAGCAGTCACTTTATCTGACCACAATCTCCAGCCGCTCTCATCTTGCTGCCATACAATATCGACTTGCCCTTGTTTGATGTTGAGCGGTGCCTGAAATACCTCCCCATACGGGAAGACATCATCAATCACATTGATACTGGCTTTGGCCTCAGTCGTTGAACCAAAAACAGAACCTGACACCTGGCTAAACCCGGGCAGCAATTCCCACTGCTCCATAGCCAGCTCAGAGAAGTTTGCTGAATAACGTAAGCTCTCGATATCGCTTCCCATCGAAACACGAATGTCTTCAACAAGACCTCCCGGAGATAGCTTATCAATCAGCTCATTAGAGCTTTCAGAATCCGGAAGCAGTTTAATCAAAGGAGTCAGAGCGGCGATATCTAGCTCAGAGACGTTAAGTTGCCAAGGACCTTTCTGCCAATTGAATGCAACATCCAGTTCAGGCCAAGCATGGTCATCAGTGCGCAGGTTAAGTGAGTGACCGTTTACTTGCCAACCTAAATCGGTTGGCATGAGCTTAAAGGTCCCCGATTCAATCATCAGCTCGTGATAACCATCTTCGTTCCAAGCCAGTTCGGACGGAAGTACTTCAACATAAGCATCAACAGGTTTGCTGTTTTTCAGGGTTAACCAGCTGTTTAGGCTGACATTACCGGTCTCAATCCCAGACTCAGCTTGCATGTAGCGTGTCAGCCAAGGTTTTACGGAAATATTTTCAGCACTGACATAGAACTGACCAGTCACATCCGTTAGTGAGCCACCATCGATAAAGTTAGCGCTTACTGACAAAGAGTTAAGGTTTGCATCTTTAATGCTGACCACACCCTCAGCAAGGTGGTGCTTGCCAGAGTTCTGCCACTTAAGGGTTTCGATATCGAGCTGACGCTCTTCATCAGAAACAGTTCGATAAAGTAGAGAGGAGTCCTTGGCTGTAACATCAACCAAGGTTTTCAATAGAAGATTGTCGAGCTCTTTAATCACTCGCCCAGATGAATCTGTATTTTGCTTCTCGGTATCAGCACTATTACGAGCTGCGAACAGATCGATAGAGCGAATATCGAGATACATCCCATTCATCACCAGGTCCGCAACCACAGGGCGCATTTGCAGCGCAGATTGAACCAGATCGAACTCGACTTCGACGGTTTCAACCGAGAAAGTCACGTCTTCAGCTTGTGCGAGATTGGCATGAACGCCTTTCAATGCAATCGAAGGGTGAGTATTACGCCAAAAGCCACTCACATCTTGAATCGAGAATTCAAAACCTGAATGTTGGTTTACCCACTGTTCAATCTCAGATTGGTATTTATTCAGGTTAGGGAGCGCAACACGTAAAGTGGTTATTGCAATGGCGAGAGCCACAAGCAAAGTAACCACTAACCATAAACATGCACGCAGTAGCTGAGTAACACTAGAGCTCACAAAGTATCCATTACATCATAACAACGTCAAACTGCTCTTGAATATACAAAGGCTCAGCTTGAATTTTAACTTGTTTACCAATGAAGACCTCAAGCTCAGCCAGTGCATGAGACTCTTCACCCTCAAGGGCTTCGGCTACCGCAGGGGCAGCATAAACCACGAATTTATCCGCATCGTACGCGCGATTCACTCGAGTAATTTCACGTAGAATCTCGTAGCACACCGTCTCAACCGTTTTCACGCTGCCACGTCCTTCACAAGCAGGACAGCTTGAACAAAGGATATGCTCAATGCTTTCACGTGTGCGTTTACGCGTCATTTCAACCAAACCTAGCTGAGTAAAGCCATTGATATTGGTTTTAACGCGATCTTTATCGAGTGCCGACTCTAGTGAAGTAAGTACACGCTTACGGTGCTCTTCAGATAGCATATCGATAAAATCGATGATGATAATGCCACCAAGGTTACGCAGACGCAGTTGACGAGCAATCGCTTGGGTCGCTTCCACGTTGGTGTTAAAGATTGTCTCTTCAAGATTACGACGACCGACAAAGGCACCCGTGTTAATGTCTACCGTGGTCATGGCTTCCGTTTGGTCGATAATCAGGTAGCCACCAGATTTGAGCTCAACCTTACGGTCCAATGAACGCTGAATCTCATTCTCGGTGTCGTACATATCGAAAATCGGCTTGTCGCCCTCATACAGCTCTAACTTGCTAGTCAGCTCTGGTACGTACTCCGAGGTAAACTCTTTCAGATTTTCAAACTCTTGGCGTGAATCGACTTGAATCTTGCTTAGTTCAGTACCAACAAAGTCACGTAGAATGCGCTGGCTCAGACACAACTCGCCGTATAAGCGTGTGCGTGCTTTATGTTTCCCACGACGCTCCAAGACTTTTAGCCACAAACGCTTCAGGAATGCCGCATCTTGCTCAAGCTCGTGAGCATCAGCGCCTTCCGCAGCCGTGCGGATAATAAAGCCGCCGTGTTCATCACAGTAACGAGAAACAACCTTCTTAAGGCGATTACGCTCTGACTCACTATCGATACGCTGAGAAACGCCTACATGGCTAGCACCAGGCATAAAGACAAGATAGCGAGAAGGAAGTGTAATGTCGGTGGTTAGACGTGCGCCTTTGGTGCCGAGCGGGTCTTTAACAACCTGCACAACAATGTCTTGTCCTTGACGAACAAGCTCTGAAATATCACGAACCTGAAACTGTTTTTTCTCATTCTCCGCCACACACTCCGTGTGAGGAACGATATCTGAAGCGTGCAAAAACGCAGCTTTTTCAAGACCAATATCGACAAATGCTGCCTGCATACCTGGAAGAACGCGGCTGACACGCCCTTTGTAGATGTTTCCTACAATGCCACGACGAGCATCTCTTTCAATATGGATCTCTTGAAGAGTTCCCCCTTCAATCATAGCCACACGAGTTTCACTCGGGGTCACGTTCAGCAACAATTCAGCACTCATGGTGCACCTCAGATTAGTAAAATTATAAGAATTCTTGCAGTAGCTGGTCCGTTTCAAATAAAGGTAAGCCGACAACGGCGTAATAACTACCTTCGATTCGGGTGACAAATCGTCCACCCAAACCTTGGATTCCATAGCTACCTGCTTTATCGCATGGCTCCCCTGTTTGCCAGTATTTTTCTATTTCTTGTTCACTGAGGGGTTTAAACCATACGTCGGTAATTACGATTTCTGTTTTTTGTTTGTCTGCAGAAACCACAGACACAGCAGTCATCACTTGATGGCGTTGATCTGACAGCTGAGTGAGCATGCGCTTACAGTCAGCTAAATCACTCGGCTTTTCTAGCACCTGGCCTTGGCTGACGACCACGGTATCCGAGCCTAAAACTACGTACTGATTCGAGTTAGGCTCTTGCTCCGCTATCAAGTTCAATGCTGCTTTGGCTTTATCAAGCGATAGCCTTTGGACATATGCTTGCGCATCTTCATCCGGCTGTTGTTGCTCTTCAATATCGGTGACAAGAACAGAAAACTCGTAACCCAATTGTGTGAGCAGCTCTTTACGACGTGGCGAGCCAGATGCCAAAACTAGCGATGACTTATTCATATTCCTTTACCTCACATGCCAATGGCGACGCACGCGACGCATCAACAAAAACATCCAAGGCCAAAGTATACAGTTAATCAATGCGCTCCATAGCGATAATGGATTAAAAACAACGTCTTGAATCAAATATTCACCAAAGAAGATCAATACTTCAAACAAAACGGTCAATGCCGCCATGATCATAGCCTGTTGCCAAAGTGCCATGTTACGGATCACCAGGAAATTCATCGCAATAATGTACATCACAATCGAGAGCATCATGCCACGAATGCCGAGCGTGGAACCGATCAACAAGTCCCAAAGCAGACCAAGAATCAGAGCACTTCCCACGTTAACACGGTGTGGCAGAGCCAATACCCAATAACAGGTTACAAGCAGCAACCAAGATGGACGAAACAGGTCCAGGCTACCTGGCCATGGAATCGTTTGAAGTATCAGGGCAATCAGAAGCGAGCAAGCGATCACTAACTTACTTCTTAATACGCTATTGGCCATTGTCACCCTCTAACATGGTTTGTTCTATATTAGTCTGATCTGCTTGCATGCGCTTATTTTCATCAGGCCAAATCAATAGCAAGTAACGAAGTTTATCAAACTCAACCACCGGTTCTGCTTTGATTACTGCAAACTCACGTTTCGGATCGTAATCAACCGACGACACGTAAGCCACTGGGTAACCTTCTGGATAAACGCCACCCAAGCCAGATGTCACGAGCATGTCTTCTTGCTGAATATCGGTACTGGTTGGAATATGCTGAAGCTCGATCTCATCAATCTTGCCGTTGCCTGACGCGATCACTCGAATGTCATTACGGATCACCTGAACCGGAATCGCGTTGTTAGCATCAGTCAGCAGTAAGACACGGCTATTGTGCGCTGCAACAAAAGTCACTTGACCAACAATGCCTTTCTCATTGATCACCGGCTGGCCTTCATAAACACCATCGATCTGGCCTTTATCGATCACCACTTGATGGCGATACGGCGAGGTATCAACGGCCATTACTTCGGTTACCACCTTCTTCTCATCACGAATAAAAGGTGAACCAAGTAACTTACGCAGGCGCTTATTCTCTTCTTGATACTGCTCTAGCAGGATTAACTCACTCTTAAGGTGAAGCACTTCGCGCTTAAGAGAGTGACTTGATTCAATCAGACCTTTACGAGTATTAAAACGCTCATAAACACCATCAAACATAGTTCGCGGTAGATTAGCAGCATATTGAATTGGCGCTACCATGCTGTTCAATAGATAGCGAACATTTGAGAAAGCATCTAAACGACTATCAGCCAGCATAAGGCTGGCTGATATAATTACAGCAAAAAATAGGCGCAATTGTAGAGAGGGACCTCTACCAAAAATTGGCTTCATTCTATGTTGGTCCTAGGGCTACATTTGATCCTTTAGACAAAGTCCTAGGCTCTCAGCTGGCATAAGAGACGAAAGAGCCTAAAACTCAATGATTACTCTTCGCTGAACAGGTCGCCGCCGTGCATGTCGATCATCTCTAGGGCTTTACCGCCACCTAGAGCAACACACGTTAGTGGCTCTTCTGCTACAACAACAGGAATACCTGTCTCTTCAGTTAGCAGACGGTCTAGGTCTTTAAGTAGTGCACCACCACCTGTCAGAACCATACCGTTTTCTGAGATATCTGAAGCAAGCTCTGGTGGACACTGCTCAAGTGCAACCATTACCGCTGAAACAATACCAGATAGCGGTTCTTGCAGTGCTTCAAGGATCTCGTTTGAGTTCAAGCTAAAGCTACGTGGCACACCTTCAGCAAGGTTACGACCGCGTACTTCGATCTCTTCTACTTCATCGCCAGGGTATGCTGAACCGATCTCATGTTTGATCTTCTCTGCCGTTGCTTCGCCAATCAAGCTGCCGTAGTTACGACGAACGTAGTTGATGATCGCTTCATCAAAGCGGTCGCCACCGATGCGAACTGAAGATGAGTAAACCACACCGTTTAGTGAGATAACCGCAACTTCCGTTGTACCACCACCGATATCAACAACCATTGAACCAGTTGGTTCTGAAACACGTAGACCAGCACCGATTGCTGCCGCCATCGGCTCATCGATTAGGTAAACCTCACGAGCACCCGCACCTAGTGCTGATTCGCGGATTGCACGACGCTCAACTTGGGTAGAACCACAAGGAACACAAACAAGAACGCGAGGGCTTGGCTTAAGAACGCTGTTGTCATGCACTTGCTTGATGAAGTGCTGAAGCATTTTTTCTGTTACGTAGAAGTCCGCAATTACGCCATCTTTCATTGGGCGAATCGCTGAAATATTACCAGGTGTACGACCTAGCATCTGTTTTGCTGCGTGGCCAACAGCAGCAACACTCTTTGCAGAACCCACACGATCTTGGCGAATAGCTACAACTGAAGGCTCATCAAGAACGATGCCTTGGCCTTTTACATAAATAAGGGTATTGGCAGTACCTAAGTCAATCGATAGGTCGTTTGAAAACATGCCACGAAGTTTTTTAAACATATTCTTCGCTCATCCTGCAAGAATTAGAAGACAAAAATTGCACTAAATGTACCAATGCCTTGCTGTAACGGCAAGGCATTGAAGTATAAACATGGGCTGAAACCCGCATTTTCTTACAGATTCCTAACTTAGCGCGTGAAAATTATATTATCACTGACCTGTTAGACCACTTTCTCCTCGGTAGATCACGCGATCGTTACCGCGGTAGATACCGAATGTGACGACAGTGGAAGGATCCTCATCACCAAGTTGTCGCCAGTTGTAGCGCAACCAAGGCTGACCTTCACTGCTACCTAGACATGAAATATCATTTTCACCCGACTTCTTCGATGGACTACTACCATCCATTCTCAACCACAAACGAGCTTGTTCACGCGGTGAGTCCACACCAGCTGCTGTGTTTTGGCTGGCGTTGATATCGTCTTCACCATCAGAGACCGTGCCGTTACCATTGAATGAAGCGTTGGTTGTTGTCTTACTCTCACTATGCCAGATAACCTGCTTACAATAATTTGCACCATTAAAGGTACTCTTATCGTCATCTGTATTCACCTCGAAATCACTACCGTTCCAGAACTCAGCTCGAAGTGGAATAGTTAAGGTCGCTCCAGAGTTGCCGCCAATATCATCGAGAGCCATTCGGCCATAACGAGCAGGAGGCTGAACAGGGAAAGCAGCAGAGCTTGTTACTGGATCTGTATCAGTGAATGACACCGGATCAGTCCCCGTTACCGTCAAACCAAAATTGGTTACAGTGGCGTTTCCACCTGATGTATTAAACGGACGGTCTTTACGGCTTACATTGCCAGTCATATGACGCTTCAACATAGCATTGTCATCGTCCAGTAACCAATTCACCCGACTCGTATCCCACGCTCCTGACGTTGTATCTAATAGGAAGTCATTATCTACGTTGCTGTCATCCAAAACACCAAACTTAGCTTGGAGTGTAGAACTAAAGAAGCGATAGTTATTAAGCGCCTTAGCGGTATCACTTTGGCCCGCTGCCATAGGATAAACTCTATGTATCGCAGAGTCATAAGGCTGACTTAGGTATGCGACATTGTTTTGGTCTGCAACGATCCATTCATTGGTGTCTTGCACAAAGTACTTAGGATAGAAGCGGCCAATTGTCTGAATATCTTGTTGTAAGTTCTCTCCAAAATAAACAGCATCCGATTTTAAGTTCAATGATCCTACTTCTTGCCAAGACAAATTAATTGTCTTTTGACGAACATTACTCACCTTGTCCCCAGGAATGAATGAATAATCACCGGGGAAGTTGGATGGATCCAAGTTACTCAGGGTACCTGTATTTGGATAGGCTAATTCAAAAGTCAGTTTGAGAGGAGCAATGTGACCTGTTTCCGTAAAATAATTATACGTAGTTTGATAGTTACACTCATCAACTGGTAGCGTAGTGTAGAAGTCAGGGTGAACTATCGGTTTAAAAGATGCTTTAAAACTGCTGCCTGCAGAAACAAACCCACCATCTACATCATCTGTTTCCGCAGGATTCACTATCGTCCCATCAATATTTTTCACGTCACAGATAGCCAACTTCCATGGTCGAGACTCTACGTCAAAAGAGCCCGTGAGTTGACCATTACCATCGATAGGGCAGCCAGCCACACCAGAACAATCAAAAGAGCTATCAGTAAGCTTAACAGTAAACAAGCCAGACTCAGATATAGTGAAAGTATCTTGGGTTATTCCTTGATCATCGCTAGAAAACACAGGGGAGTAATCTAAAGATCCGTCAACTCCGCTTGTCGGCTGGTTACGTGTATGCATAACTGTTGGAGTCCCAGTGTAATTAGTAACTACAGTAGTACCACTATCGTTACAAGCCAAGACCTTGGCTGTGACATCATATTCTTTTCCAGCAATCACGTTTTGATCATCAACGGCAAATTTAAAAGGCACGTATTTAATGGTGCTTAAATCACTTTTTGAAGGGTCATCATCCATCGTTATTACTAAGCTGTAAGTCTGACTCAAATCAATATTAGCAATATTGTTAACCGTAATTTTTAGTTGTAACGCCCCTATGTTTGCAGATAAACCACTAGAGTTAAAATTTGGATACGCACCGGAGCCAACTCCATTATGAACAGCAATAGTAAAATCATCTGCGTTACTTGCAGGCAGAATACTCGCTGTAACAGGCAGACTCTCTAGAACATTGTTATTTGTCGTATTGATTGTAAATACTGGTTGGTCTGTACCGCACATTAATGCGTAGTCTGACTCCGGAGTCATTGTAACATGATAGTCATCTGCGGGTTGAAAACAGTGATTATCTGTAGCGATAACTTTAGCAGTGCCATTCATGGTTATGCTTTTTGCTGTCACTGCTCCATATACTTTTGTTTGATTACTTAAAGCGACTTGTACTTCACTATAAATCAACCCCTTGAACTCGGAATTACTATTAAAATCGACTTGCGACCCTTCAAGATCATGAACGAATACGATCAATTGACCAGTCCCCTCTTCACCTAAAAAAGCATCATTAGTAAGAGAGACCTTTTTAAAATGTAAAGTAACCTTTTGCCCATCAGGTATAATTATTTTTCCATAATTGTCGACATTTAAGCTTTCTATCCAGTATATCCCCGTATTAAAAGTGACAGAACCGTTCCCAACAGATAAGTTTCCAATTGATTCACTATTTGAAAATACAACATCGTCTTCCCAAACAATTATGTTTTCCAAACCACTATCAGGCGCCTGAAAACTCTCTAACTCTTGTTTATCTACCAAGAGCCCAGTGTCACCAAAACATTCTGTGTTGTCACAAGCAGTATCCACCATTGACCACTCATTGATATCTGATTGTTCAAAACCAATATACCTTCTTCCAGCAGACAGTTGGGCTCCCTCAATCGAGCTATGACCATTATTTGTCCAAAACGCAATTTCTGCATCAGAGTTACCCTTCCACGTCTGCACTGGTGAAGGAAATAACTGACAAATTTCACTGGTTGGAGGTTTATCAAATAAAAAGTACGAAAACGGCTCCAGCGTATGGCTCCTTTCGGCGTCTTTGTTCATATCCTCTTCAACAATCAAAGATACGCCGTTCTTAGTCACTGAACACCGTCTGAGCCACCCACCATTTGGACCATTTCTTGCGCTCTTCGAGGCAATCAATGTAGGGACTTTATTAAAGCTAACACCTGAAAAATTGACAAACTGTTTGCACCCCTCTGTAATTGGTTTAATAACCTTATCATTCAAGCTCAAAGTATTTTGGGTTGAACCTTGACCTAACCAAAACTTTCGCCCGTGAACAAAACCCTCACCAAGGCCGGCAACAAAAGCCACTTCTTCAGGATTAGTAAGGTTAGAGTTATTTGTGACTTCAGAGCGGTCCAACATAACAGTCACATTGTATCTAGATGGATTTTTAGCTGTTGCGGTCAACCATAGAGGCTCTCCATTTGAGCTATTCTCTTTTGATTGCAATTGAACAAGTACTCCGGGTGCTGAACCAAAGCTAGAACTCAAACCATAAGAATTGAAATTGATAGAGGTACCACTACCTTTATTATCTCTCCCTGAAATCGTTTTTTTCGTTGAGAAACTGCCTGCGACAATCTTCGCGCCATTGTCAAATTCAAGAACTCCAGGCTCAATAACTAAATAGTCAATATTCTCCATCGGCGCATCAATATAATTTACAACTTCACCTGATGTATTGTTTACACATTGCCAAAGCCACTCTCCTTTGTTGTTTCGTTTGTACTTGAGCCTACTACAAGCCTTAGCATGAGGAGCAATACGTTGTTTAATAACAGCTTTAGAATTAGTGACCGACCAAACTCGTAATGCTGACGGATACTCTGTCGTTTTTGTCGTAAAGTTTGAACGGCTAGCATTAATCGTAGACATGACAAAAACTAAAGGAGGTGAGCTGTAAGAGTTTTCAAAGTCAATATCACATGTAACAGCTGGTCCTTGAGCTATACATTTATCTGCTGGTATCGTCCCGAATTCAAACTGAGGGTTAGTATTAGTACTGGCAGACAACAACTGAGAAAAAGTGAGTAGTAATAGCCCAATTAATAATTGTTTCATCAAATTATTCCCCCCTCACCCAAACTTCTTGAATACGCTGCACTTGATTAATACCAGAGCCACAGGTTGTTGTTGATTCTATTTTGAAAAAGCCGACGCCATCTAGTACACCAATCTCATCACAGGTAAGCGAATCTACATGGCAGATCGTCGACATGCCGTGGCTAACCTGATTGGCATTTAAATTGCTACAAACCGTTCTTACACTTGACGAAACTGCAGGAGAAACGGTGAGTGGGTACACCTGAGTCAAAGCCCACTCATTGGCAGAGTGTGCCAACAACCATGCTTGTGTACCGAGCTGCTTACGAGTCAAAGTGTCGTGGTTGCTCCATTGAACTTGGACAAGTGATGTTGCAAGAAAGCCCATCACCGCAATCACAAATACGGCGATCACTAGAACACTGCCCTGTTGATTCGATTTTCTATGGCGCATTGAGTACCTGCACATCTTGTTGGTAAACACTTGTCTCATTATTTTGCTCGAGGACTAGATCTATATGGATAACCCCGCCTCGCTGCAAACTCGGCTCTTCATATCGAAAACTACTTTCTGAGTAATTAATACTGTCTGCGACTCTTACACCATTGCGTTCGATCACGCCCTGATTTTCTATCGTGTTATTCACTAGGCAGTAACTAACAGAATCACTGCTGTCATATATGTAGTGGCGTAGGGCGACCGATTGACTGCTTAAATTAACAGAAGTCGCAGTAAATACATTATTTGTAGATACCAGTCCTGACACTAGAATTCGTTTTGTCGAACCTGCGCCCAAATCAGCATAAGTGGTTGGGTTTATGATTAAATAATCATCGTTATCGAGGATTGGGGTATCTTGCCCGATAATGAAATCTAGGTTGTTACTGTTCTCATCATAATGATAAAAGCCTGAATATTTGATGGCGTAGAACGTTAAACACTTCTGAGCAAACGCCGAGGCAGGTGTAATACTTGTATCAAAGCTGTTGGGCACTGCGTGACTGATCTCGCGAGACATCTTCTCAACCACAAACTGTCCTTTTACTTGGACTTTTTGGCGGTCAATGGTCTCAGCGTAGCCCTTCATTCCAAATTCAACAAAACCTGCGATGGCTAATCCAATCACACCCACCACTACGATGGTCACAATCATCTCAATTAGGGTAAAGCCACGATTTTTCATCAGTAGTTCCCCTTATACGCAGCCAAAGTATATTGGTTATTGCCACCGAATATATTGAGCTCTACTCGCTTAAGAGTACCGATGGCATTGTCGTTAACACCATCCATGTTTTGATCGTAAAACACAGAGATTTCTACACGGAAGTTAGCGTAGCTTCCGGCAATATTCTCATCGAGGATGTTGGCCAACTCATACGTTGGTGTAGACTGACAAGCTGATTGAGTTGAGGCTGTATACCAACACCCAATGTAGTCATCAATATCGTTGAAAGAGGCTGGCATGGATTCTGTACCATCAACACCCAAATCACCCGGGTCTGTGCACGGCGTAGCGCCTGCATCGCCACAGCGTATTGAGCCACCGTCAAAATCACTATGTTCATCAAAACCTCTAGCTAAAATTTGGTTCATCAGGCTCTGCCCTAGTGCCACGGATCGGTTTTGATATTGTGGGTCAGCTGAACTTGCGACTTGCGGGACAAGAAAGCTAGTTATGGTCACCATAGCGATACCCAGAACGACAATCACTACGATACTTTCTATAAGAGTAAAGCCTCGTGCGCGTATCATAGGCAGGCTCCTTCACTCACATAACCTTGTGAGTTAATGCAGACATGAGCGCTATTACTCGAGGTCGTGGAATTAATGGTAATGTTGACTCCTGAACTGATAGACGGGTTACCTAACAAATCAAAATCAACGACAGTATTAGCTGGAGTAAAGGTGATCTCGTCTTCGCGAACATGGTCGCTGCGCACTTCCGCTTGTTGTCTTTGAGTTGAATTAGCGAAGTTAAGATTACAAGCCGTGACAGAACCTAAGCAATCGCTATTAATGGCTAAACGGAAGCTGTCGTTGGCAGCTGACACATTTGACTGCATTCGATTAACTTGAATTTGACGGATGACCGAAATGGCTTGCTCTTGCGCAGAAAAGGTAGAAAAGCTTGAAGTACCGATGAAGCGACTCGCAGCAAAAGTAGAAATAATGCCGAGTATGATGATGACGATAATAAGCTCTATAAGAGTAAAGCCATTACTTGGGAGACTTTTCTTCATCACAAACCTCTCACTACGGTGTGACTTCAAGTATACAAAACATTGATATCTAAAACGGTATCACTACCAATTGTTTTAACAGCAATGTGTGGTAGGTAGAAAAAAGGCCAGCAGGTGCTGGCCTTGAGTAATCTATTTTTTAATTAGTCACAGCTTGTCAGCTCAATTGTTGGTTCAGCAATACTAGTAGCTGGTGTGTATGCTACGTGACACTCAGAGGCATCATTGCTAAATCCATAACCAACACCGTTAGTCACTGGTACTTCAGTCCAATCAGTAGAAAGGCCTGAAACAATTGTTTCAAGAGCAGCTGAAGTCGCCTCTGGGTAACCCCAAACAACATTAATACTTGACGTGCCAACACCAGAAGACACTGAACCAGAAGCTTGATTTTCTACGCCTTCAATCGCTGATTTACCATAAATAATTCCAGCAGCGCCGGCAATTGCACCACGTAGGCCTTCAACAGATGCTCTTCTTGCATCATCTTGCAGGTTTAGGAAACGTGGTGCTGCAGTTACAGCAAGAATACCTAGGATAACAATCACTACCACTAATTCGATTAGGGTGAAACCGCCTTGTTTTTTCATAGTTTAGCTCTCTCTATGTTTATAATGCAGTGTTACTGCAACGTTACGGTCACACGACCAGTTTTGACTTCATAAACAAACTGATGTCCAGTATTACCTTCTAGTTGAACGTAAATACAGGTCGCATCGCTTGTATTCGCTTCCGCTGAGTACTTGTAGTTGCTGTCATTAGCCACTACATCTACATCCCCTACTTTTGGTGGGTTTTGCAGTAGATTATCCATCAGCTCAGAACAAATTACGTTAGTTAGACTTTGTGGAAATGAAGTTGAATCTTCATTGATTGCCCAAGGATAGCCATCACGAAAATCAGTATCTACATTGTTACTGTTCTTCGATCTTGTTAACCAAAAATCAACACCATCATAATTTACAGTATTGTATGTTTCAACCCCAATTGTCGTTGTTGGACGAGCTTCTGCTTCCCATTGCGCGCGAGCCGACAAAACAGCTGTTGCAAAGCCACCAGCGACACCTTCAATGCTCGATTTTTTCGCTTCGTCAGTCACATCCAAAAATTTAGGTAGTGCTGCCACAGCCAATAAACCGACAACCACAATCACGATAACTAATTCGACAAGGGAGAAACCCTTTTGATTTTTAAGCATTTTCTACCTTCTCATCTAATTACTAATGCGCATTATACATATGCACGCCCATAAAACCATAGGAAAACTGTCAATATTTTTACTAAGCCAAAATATTGGCCATGACGCGAAAATGTTCACCTTTGAGTAAAATCTCTATTTGGTGTTTTTCGGTATATTGGTAGCGACAGTGGTACTCAAATTGATCGCTCAAGTTCTCAATTTTAGGACTATCTAAACCTAAAACGCGCCCATCGGGATATAACTGTTCTAACCAATAATCACAGCTTACATCGCTCTGATCAATAGGTAATAACCAACCTGTTCGGCTATAACTGAGTGGTTCTCCTGAGTCGTTCATTTGCCGATGACCATTCAGAAGATACTGCTGCTTGTATAGGTTGGCACGGTCTAATATACGCTTGCTCGCCACTATCAAAGCGGTGTTCGTCGCCTCAGTTTCTACCGAGCGCCACGCGGTCAACACCCCAGCAATAATAGACAGAATAACCACACTCCAAATGACAAAACGTGAGCGTCGTAGGTTATTTATCATTCACTAACCTTTGATTGCATCGAGCATGCCCCACATCGGCAAGAAAATACCCAGAGCCAGTATCAGCACCATACCTGCAACGATCACCAATAAGATAGGTTCGATACGCGCAGTCAGGGTCTTCAAATCGTAATCCACTTCTCGGTCATAAAAATCTGACACCTCTAGGAGCAGCTCATCAATACGACCTGTCTCTTCACCCACCGAGATCATTTGTATCACCAGTGGTGTGAAAATTTCGCTGTTAATCGCTGTTGAAGAGACGGTACTACCCGCTTCAATCGCCGATTTCATATCTTGAACACGCAGCTCTAAGAATCGGTTATCCAAAGCTTCTGCTGATAGCGCCAAAGATTGGTTCAATGGCACACCCGCTTTAAGCATCAGAGCAAAGGTTCGTGAAAAACGAGATAACAGCGCTCGGTTAACCACTCCACCAATCACTGGCATCTTGAGACGGAACCTATCCCATGTCTCCAAGCCTTTATCGGTTTTCACCCAAGCCTTGAATGCGAAAATCAAACCGACAATTACGCCAACCATAAACAGCCAGTAGTTGACGAAGAAATCCGACATGCCGATCAAAATTCGAGTGGGCAGCGGCAGATCAACACCAAAGCGGGCGAACATGGTTGTGAACTGAGGGATAACCTTGATATTCAATACAAACATCGCGACCAAGATAAAGCTGATCACGAACGTTGGATAACGCATCGCCGTTTTGATTCGCTTACGAGTCTCAACTTCTTGTTCATAATAACCAGCGAGTTGAAGCAAAGCCTGATCTAATCGACCCGTGTTTTCACCAACCCCGATCATAGAGACAAACAACGGGCTAAACACTTTAGGGTGCATCTGCATCGATGCTGAAAGGCCACGACCATTGGTGAGCTCGGTACTTACCTCTTCAAGAGCAGCTTTGAGTTGCTTATTCTCACAGTTCTGTGTGAGCCCCTTCATAGAGCGCAACAAAGGAACACCAGCTTTGGTCAAGCTATATAGTTGACGACAGAAAAGCACCAAAACTTCCAAGGGAACGTTTGGTGAGAACAGACTAGAGACATCCATCTCCAATACAGACTCACCACTTTTTCCGAGTTTAATCGAGGTTGGAATGATCCCCTTACCCATCAAACTTTCAGCAGCAAGCTCTTCGCTATTTGCTTCTAATTGTCCGGAAACCTGACGCCCGTCGGAACCGCGACCAACATAACGATAAGTTGGCATACTCTACACCTCTACAACAAGATTGGGTCTGTCGAGCCAGAAGCATCACCTTCACCAAGGTGCATGATTTCATCTAGGCTCACTACCCCATGCAACGCCAACTCCATCGCCGATGCGAGCAGTGGTTTATAGTTCTCAGAGCGTCTTGCCGTTTGAGCAAAACCTACTGCATCGTTAGCACGTAGGGCATCCATCATATTTTGTTCAAGCTCTAACATCTCAAAGACACCAATTCGGCCACGATAACCGGTTAGGTTACAGTTCTGACAACCGCGACCTTTTACAAATGATGCAGAAACCTGATTCGGGAATCGCTCACTGAGCCACTGTTTGCGCGCATCATCCAACTCATCCTCAACCTTACAGTCGCTGCACACCTTACGAACCAGTCGTTGTGCCACCACCGCACGCACCGCACTGGCAACCAAATAACCTGGAGCCCCCATATCCATCATACGCAGAGCACTATCAACAGCATCATTGGTGTGAAGGGTACTTAATACCAAGTGACCAGTTAATGCTGCACGCAGACCAATCTCAACCGTTTCATGGTCACGCATCTCACCAATTAAGATGATGTCGGGATCCTGACGTAGGAAGGTTCTTAGGATAGTAGAGAAGTCGAGGTCGATTTTAGGATTAACCTGAACTTGGTTAATACGCGGTAGACGATATTCCACCGGGTCTTCTGCAGTGATGATCTTCTTACCCGGCTCATTGAGTTCACTCAACGCACCATAAAGAGTCGTTGTTTTACCAGAACCTGTTGGGCCCGTTACCAAAATCATGCCATGTGGTCGACGCAGCTGTTTACGCAGGCGAACCAAGAGGTCTGCAGGAATACCTGAAGACTCTAACTTACGTAGACCCGCTGATTGGTTAAGTAGACGCATAACCACAGATTCGCCGTGTTGTACTGGCATGGTCGACATACGAATGTCCACCGATTGACCTTTAGCACGAATGTTGAAACGGCCATCTTGTGGGAGACGCTTCTCAGAGATATCCAAGTTCGCCATCAACTTTAAACGTAAAACTAAAGCAGAAGCGATATTCACTTCATTAAGCAGAGTCTCGTGCAACACCCCATCAATACGCTGACGCAAGCGCAATACATTGGCATCAGGCTCAATATGGATATCCGATGCGCCGACTTGAATCGCATCTTCAAACAGCGAGTTAATCAGCTTAACAACCGTAACTTCATCGCTGTCTTCTTCTGCAATATCAAAGTCGAAAGCTTCATTAACTTGGTGCTCGGCATGCAACTGCTCAGCAAAAGATGCTATCTCTTTGGTGCGACGGTAATAACGATCAAAACCATCAACCAATTGGCGCTCAGGAGCAACCACGAACTCCAGTGCGTAATCACCTAATTGGCCAAGCAGTGCCTCTTGAGCGAACAGATCCGCTGGATCACTCATCGCAACACGCAGCGTGTCGCCCTGTCTGCCAATAACCAACGCACGAAGACGTCGAGCATGTACTTCTGGAAGCAGTTGTACCGCTTCAACATCGACCGCAGCACGGCTTAAATCGATAAGAGGAATATCAAGCTGTTGCGACAAGAAGCTCAGCATCTGTTGTTCAGACAAAAATCCAAGCTCAATGAGTGCATCGCCCAACTTTCGGCCTGAGCTTTTTTGAGCAGCAAGCGCTTGTTCAACTTGCGCTTCAGTAATAATGCCCTCTTCAACTAATAGGTCACCGAGTCTTTTTCTTAATCTAATTTGCATTCTTGGCGCCCTCTAGGTCTGAGATTACTTTTAGCCTATCGCGGATAAAACTTTGAGATTGTGATGAGATACCGACACGAACCAGTGCATTTTGATAAGACTGTTTTGCCTGTTCAAACATCAGTTGGCGTTCTTGTTGAATGGCCAAACCTAACCACCAGCGTGCGTTGTCTTGCTCTATTTCGGTCAATTTTTGATAGCTCTCTAGCGCGATTGTTTCTTGCTGAGCTTTTTGGCTTAGGGCTGCGCGCATTGCAAGGTATTCTTTCGATGCATTGTTAGGTAAATGCAACAACGGGCTAAGTGCCGCCTCAGCTTGATCCGCTTTGACTAGCAGTTTTGATAAACCTAATCGCAGTGCTTCACTATCGTTATTCAAGCGAATGCCCGCTTGCAGTAGCTCATAGGCTCTTCGCGTATCGCCTTTACCAAAATAGAGTATTGCAAGCTTCTGTCTAACTTCTTCATCACGAGGTGTGTAGCGCAGCGCTTCAGTAAAGCCTTGTAGTGCGCCATTTAGATTGTTGGCATCGAGCGCTTTCTTAGCTCGACCAACAGCATTAGCGGCCAATTGCTCCGGAGTAAGCTCAACCTGCTCAACAACGATCCCACCCGCTGTGTCTTCCGAAGTTGAAGTTACTTCAGGTGGAAGAGCTTTCGTTTGAGTTACTGACTCATTCGCCGGAGTGCTGGTTGTTTTTGTGCTTGCCAACAACACAGGTTTTTGTGTCGTTGTAGCCACCGGTACATCAGCAGTTTTTGCAACATTGACTTTGTCTTGGCTAGCTTTTACAGGTTCTGGTGATGCGGCAACCGATACCGTTGCTGGTTTGACGTTTGAGGTTGATACGTCCGCTTTATCCAGTGTTTTTTCAGACACAGGTTGTGATTCTGTTAGCACCATCTTTTTCGTCGGGGACTCTACTAATACTGGTGCCGAAACAACTTCATTTGAGGTTGTTTCATCATTCACTGAACTAGCTAGCGCAACAGATTCTGACTCAACACTTGGTCCTTGAGACACAGCCCATCCGCCCATCGCTAAACTCAATGAGAAGCCAACAGTCACCCAAATCCATGGTGAACGTGTTTTTATCTTTGGCACCTCAGCAGCTTCAATCGTCACCTTTGATTCTTTCTTAGCCAATTCTGATAAGGCGTTATTTATGGTACTCATGATTCACTCCAACCCCACAAAATTGGCTTTTTAAACTTAGGTTTCGATACATCGTAGGTTTCATGCATCGCTGAAAACAGGTGCTGGTTTTCTACGACCTGCTTATGTTCGCTAAAGGCCATTAACAGCGCTTTATGACAGAGTTGATTGATAAGCCTAGGTACACCTCCGCTCGAACGCCAAATCGCTTTCTTATGGTTCAAACTAAACAGAGCTGATGAACCACCAGACTTACTGATTCGATTGTCGATGTAGGCCACCGTCTCATCGAGGTTTAGTGTTCGTAAACAAGAACTAAAGGAGATACGTTGACGAAACTGTCTTAGATGATGCGCATTTAAACGGGCTTCCAGTTCTGGCTGACCCAACAGTACGATCTGCAGCAACTTGGTCGATTCCGTCTCTAAGTTACCGAATAGTCGTAGTGTTTCTAGCGCTTCATCCGATAATGCCTGAGCTTCATCCAGAATCGCCACCACTCTTTTTCCGGAGTGGTTTAGTTCAATCAACCTATGCTGGATCTCGTCCACCAGCATAGCTTTATTTTGAACATTGAGGCCAAGCTCTTTAGCGACGGCGTATCTCAAATCATCTCCAGACAACACTGGATTAGGCAGGTAGATTAATGCCGTATTGCCACCTAAATGGTTTATCAACATACGACAAACCATCGTTTTACCTGTCCCAACTTCACCAGTGATCTTAATGACCCCTTCACCCATATCGAGTGCCGATAGCACCGTCTGAATCGCTTCAAAATGCGGTGCTAAGCCATAAAAAAGATCCGTATTTGGCGTTAGAGAGAATGGCGACTGTTCAAAACCAAAGTGAGCTTGATACATAGTTGCTCACCTCTATGATGCCGCCATCGGACAAAACTGCGGATTACTCTTCATCAGGGAACCATTGCTGCAGCAGATCACGCGAACGTTCAAGTTCACTCTGCCAAGTGTTCACACCAACAATCGTCGGTTTCAACAAGATCACCAGCTCGGTCTTTTGCGTCAGCTGGCTGGTATTGCGGAACAGATGACCAAGTGCAGGGATGTCACCAAAGAATGGAACCTTAGAGGTTACATCACTCACGTTAGATTTCATCAAACCGCCGATAACAACAACATCACCGTTACGCGCACGAATCACTGAGTCTGACTCACGAATAGAGCTTCTTGCCAATGGCAGCTCTACCGTACCCGTGGTTGAACCAAGGTTTAGAGATTTGGTCTCCTCACTCACATCAATAACGGCAGGGTGAACGTGAAGGAACACATTGCCTTTGTCATCAATCTGAGGCGTAACATCGAGAGAAATGCCTGAGAAGAATGGTGTTAGCTCGACTTCTGGCGCAACGTTAGCATTATCGCCGCTGCCTACAGCGCTCGAAAGATCCGTCACGTAGTACTCATCAGTACCGACTTTGATCACTGCTTTTTGGTTATTGGATGCCGTCACTCGAGGGCTAGAAAGTACATTCAGATCACCTTGAGTACCCATAAAGCTCAACACCGCTTCAAAGCTACCACCAGAGACAACAATATTTGATTGACCACCTAACAGTGCACCAACAGGATCAAGCCCCGGTAGCGTCACAGGAGTGATAGCACCCGCAGTGTCTTTAACAATGTTGCCAGTACCAATGGTGTAATTCGTGCCATTCGATGAGAACATCTTGGTCCAGTTGATACCTTGCTGGTAACCGTCGCTTAGGGTGACTTCAAGGATCTTAGCTTCCAAGATAACTTGGCGTTGCAAGCGCTCCTGAGAAATCCCCAAGAACTGACGCACTTCGCGAATCTCATCTGGGTAAGCTCGCACCGTAATCACACTTGCTTGAGGTGTCACTACTACACTTTGGCCATTACCGCTGCCGATTAAGTGGGTCACCGCCGCTTCTAATTGAGGCCAGAAATCACTCTCTGAAGTCGTTTCAATCTCAGTACCTCCTGTCGATGACGAAGAGTTTGAAGACGTAGAAGAGCTGTTTGAGCTAGAGTTTGAACTAGAAGAGCTCGATGAATTCGAGTCTGAGTTAGTGATGGTACCCGTTGTAATCGTCGTCAATGAGCGACCTGCTCGCTTAAGCTGCAAGTAATCAACAGGGATAGTCACTGTACGCAGGCCAGCCGGGAAGATTTGGATAACCTTACCGCGCTTCTCGATATCGTAGCCGTAAAGGTCTTGTACGACAGACAGCACTTCATCTAAGGTTACGTCGGTGAGATTGACAGTAATATTACCCGTAACACTTGGGTGAATCGCAGCACTAAATTCAGTACCTTTTACTAGACTCGCGAAGAAAGCTCGAGCATCAACACGATTGGCTTGAATACGAAAACGCTTAACCGTTTCCATACTAGGCGACATTGGATCATCGTCAAACTGCGGCATAAGGTCGTCTTGAACCGATGAAGGCAGCTCGCTCAGTGCGCGGCTATTGGCTTCATTAATGGATTCATTCAAAGACTCTTTGATCTCAACAGGATCACGGTGGCCCATGGAACAACCAACTAAAGATGAAACTAGAATTGCTACTACAAGTTTACGCATGTCTTCACTCAAACCTTAATTCTTCTTAATATCCAAAGAGAACAGCTCTAACTTCCACTGCTGAGTACTTCTCTGAAGAGTGACGTATTCTGAATCTATTTTTTTTACCTTATACCCACGAATCACCTCGCCTTGCGAGACAACCTGACCATTTAAGATGGCATAGCATGGGCTTTCACCCTTACAAACTATGCTCTGCAATGAAGGTAAGCGATAACGAGTTGGGGCTTTTTTAACGGGTGCTGCTTTCTGCTCTTTTGGAACCAACCACCCCAGTGGCGCAGTTGGATCTTGTTCGGCCAGTACCGATGAGCTGCAAAACAACAGAGACAGTAAAAGAACTCTAACCACCAATGAACTCCTGTCTTGTCCCTAATGTGTAAACCTCGAATACCAAACGAGCTTGTGGATACTCTTCTACCTTGTATTGAAAGGTTCGCCAGTAATAACGAACGGGAAGAGACTCCAGTGCTTGCAGATAAGCAGAGATATCGAAGTACGAGCCTGTCAGTTCCATGCGAACCGGATGTACGTAGTACCCCGAGTATTCACTGGTGCCTTTTTGGTTTGAAATGGGTTCGGGCTTTAATGACTCCAGCGACGCAAGTTTCAAACCTTTACCAGAACTCAAAACACTCTCTAACAACTCTGTCATTTGTGACGGCGAGATCAAGCCATCAATCATCTGAGCCAGATCCATCGAAAGCTCTTGGCTCTGAGCCATCAGCGATTTGAACTCGATATCGATCTCTTTATCGGGATTTCTATTGAGCTTGGCTTGTAGCACTAACAACTCACCTTCGAGCCTTTGATTTGACTGGGTCAAACTCATGCTCTTTGCACGCTTGGCTTGTAAATCATTGTATGCAGGTTCGACCAATACACTGAATAGGAGCATAAACAGGCCGACGAAACCACACAGAAATACCAGCCATTTTTCTCTTGAGCTTAGCGCTAGGAATTTATCGCTATACTGCTCCCACCTTTGCATTACTACTTCTCCCTACGGGTGCTTAATTCAAACGTCACAACATCTTGGTCATTACGACCAATCTTCAGTTTTTCAAACGCGCGCCCCACGAGATTAAGCTCATTTTTGAACTGCCCAACCCAATTAGGAATCACCTCGGCAGAGCGAGCGAATCCTGAAAGGTCGAGAGAATCATGAGTCATATAAATGCGAGAAAGCGAGATATCATTGCGCCCCAATTTAGCCAGAGCGTTCATGACGCCAGAATACCCGATTTGCTGGCTTTCGTCGTATTGACCTACTGCCAGTAAGGCGTCTTTTTTAGCTTGAATCTCACGTTTGAGACGCTCAACGGCGGCCACTTTCTCTGGAGAAGGCTTATGCTGAGCTAATTCAGCATTAAGCTGCTTCACCTGACTATTTAATTGATTAGATTTTTGCTGAAGAACAATCAGTTCATCATCAATATGAATCGTTTGATAGTGCATAAAACCATAAGCTGCGAGCATAACAGCAGAAACTAAAGCCCAAGATGCTGCGACGTTGGTGAGAGTAAAGTACTCTTTTTTCGGTTTTAAATGCTCAGGATAGAGATTAACTTTGAATTCAGAGTGCGCTTGAGCGAGCTCTACAAGCAGTGATTCGGAGCTTTCGCGCCCATTCTCACTGATCAAAGACACACTAGAACTTAGGGTATTAGATAACGCCTCTTTTAGCTCCGCTTCGTCCTCTTCATCACAACATATTTTTAGCTGTCGTAACTGAACACCTTTAATCTGTGAAGAGAGGTAATCAATTGAACGTTGCAGCTCAAGCGCCAGACCATCCATTTGAAGAGCACTCGAAGCGACTCCAGTTAACGGCGGCACAACACTACGAATGGAGCGTTGAAAGCACACGGTGTGATCGACAAAAGCACCCAGTTTGAAGTGAGCATTTTTGCTGCGTTGCAACAAAATGAAGTTCGATAATTCGCCCGCGCTGTAACCCCAAAGTTCATCTTCAGGCGCCACACCGTTGAGTGTCACTTGAGCTTGGCTTGCCACACTAAGTAATTTATCAAGAAGCTTTTTCGCAAGAACATAAACTTGAAGTTTGTTCGACGTTGGTAAAGCAACTGCGCTGGCGGTGATCTCAGTGACACGTTCTGACACAAGATCTTTGAGTAGGAAAGGTAATGCAACCGGCCACTCACTCTCAGGGATTTCCGGCTTATCAATTTGATAGGTCTGGTAGTAGTTAGAACTCACGATCAACTGCAAGCTAGCGCTATTGAAAGCATCACTTGCCAGTGACTTTTTCAGTGCACTCTCCCAATCACCATTCATGATTGGCGTAGCAATAACACTCTTGTCCGCTGCTGAAACATAAACAGCGTCGCTGCTTAATAACACCACTTGAGCTTGGGTGCCGTTTTGGGCTGGCTTTATCTTATTTAAAATCGCTTTTAACTTCATGGTTAACTACTACTCTTACGCCATCGATTTCTTCGGCCAACTTTAACTACCGACTCTGTTTTTACCTTAGGCTTATTCGGCTGAGGTACCGGAATAATTTGCCTCTCTTCATCAAACAATCGTCCTTGATAGCCGTGGATTCCCAACTCAAGCAGAGCATTTTTCTCTGAATTCGTTTCTACACCAACTGCAATTACCTGCGTTGGAGAGTCTCCACAAGCTCCAATCAAACTGCGTACAAACAGTTGATTTTCATGCCTTTGATCGATCTTCTTAACCAAGCTTCTGTGTAGCTTAATAAAATCGACTTTCAAATCTTTAATATAGTGAGTGCTGACAATCGTTCGACCCGCTTGACCGACTGTCACTTTGCATCCGAGCCCTTTCAGCATTTTGGCGACTGGTCTCATGTAATCTAGGTGAGCGATCACATGACCTTCTGAAAATTCAAACCCTAAATGCGCACGTTGCTGAGTTGAAAGCTGCAATAACTCACTTCTAAACCACTTAAAGTGCTGCTTATTCGCAAAAGGAGTGACATTTAGGTTAATAGAGTAATTCATCAGTTTCGAGGATTCTTTTACCGACTTCAATAAAACACGCAAAACTGATTGATCCATTTGTGCTTGATACCCAATCTGCTCTACCGCTGGCATAAATCGAGAAGATTTGAGTAAGCCTTTCTCTGGATCTTGAATCCTTGCGAATATTTCTCTATGTAATTCATGAGGTTGGCCTTTATTGGACGTAAGATAACACTGCTGCGCAAAGATTACTAAGTTTTCCGGCTGCAATGCCTTATCCAATAATGTTCGCCAACGAACACTGCCACGGTCCAACTCATTCTTATTCAGTTTAGGGTAACGACTCCAGTTATTACTTCGCTCTAACTGAGCACTCTTCAGTGCCGTCTCCGCTTCATCCATAATCTGACTGTGGCGCTCGCCTTCGGCATACATGGTCACACCGATGTGGCACCAATTATCCACATCTAGCGGCTCCGGTGGTGACAATTTATCGAGTTGTCTCAAACATTGGGCAGCCAGTGTCGCAATATCTTTACTACCTTGATGAGGAATAAACACGGCAAAGTCCGCATCGTAGTATCGAGAAAAGATAACATCAGGGTAACGTTGGACGATATTGGACAGTACTTCACCGACTTCAACGATAAAGGCGTCGGTTACTTGCTTGTCATTACTGTCTCGAACTTGTTCCCACTCTTCGATACGAATAAGCAACACGCCACCACGCGCGCCGCTCTCATGGAGGGCCGATTCCAGTTTGTTATCGAAAAGTACTCGATTAGCCGTACCAGTGAGCTTATCTAAGAAGGTATGTGTGCGAATAAAGGTATCAAAACGACTGCGCTCTTGGCGGGCATCTTGCAGTTCTTCAATCAAGACATCAAGGGCTTCACTGGCGGTATATGGCCACTCACGCTCATCTCCCTTGGCGTGAGATTCCACCTGCCCCGCAAGAATCATTCGTCCACGCTCTTCGAGCATTTCAGAGCCCATCAATTGCTCTTTAAGCCATTGCACGCCTCTTGCTAAGCAGAAAATGATCATAGCCACCGCTAAGGTGATCGACCACATCGCTTCCATTGAATAGTTATAACCAATATAGGGAGGCAAAGCCTTAAATTCGATTTGATACCCGGTATTTCGCTCTAATATAAAGATGCGCTCATAGAGACGATTCGGGTCGATTTGTGGAGAAGTATCTTTGAAACGATAAACAATACCGGTGGAGTTAGAGAGTTTCATCTCGACGATATTGCTGGCTTGCAACATTTTAGGCATCCAACGCTGCATAGAATAAGCAGCGTCTGGATCTTCCATTTCTTTATCCACGACATCAACAATCCCGACCAAATAGTGATCGAGATACTCTTGCCCAATACGCTTGAAAGAGAGTGTGCCCCCGATGAATAGAATAAACATCGCACTGATAACAATAACAGTAACGAATGCAACCAAGCGGGTGCTCAACTTAAGGGTCGGGGTATATCTCATGAATAACGAAATCCTTTTCAACTCACATTATACCGTACTGCTACGTTATACTATATTTTGCGGTTGTAAATAAAGCGTTAAGAGTTTTGGGTAGCAAAAAGCCGCGACAAACGCGGCTTTTCCATTTTAATACTTTGTTTTCTGATTTACGAAAAACAGAGTTTAGAACGGGATGTCGTCATCAAAATCCATTGGTGGCTCATTGTATTGAGGTTGAGCCTGTTGTGGAGCTTGTTGTTGAGGTGCTTGCTGCTGAGCAGCTGCACTGTATTGCTGCTGTTGTGGTTGCTGAGGTTGACCCCAACCACCTTGCTGCTGTTGACCACCCATACCGCCTTGAGCTGGTGCGCCACCTTGAGCACGACCGCCTAGCATTTGCATTACACCATTAAAGCCTTGAACAACAACCTCTGTTGTGTAGCGATCTTGACCGCTTTGATCTTGCCATTTACGTGTTTGCAGTTGGCCTTCAATGTAAACTTGAGAACCTTTACGTAGGTATTCACCTGCAACTTCTGCTAGCTTGCCAAACAGAGCCACACGGTGCCATTCTGTTTTCTCGCGCTGTTCGCCAGTTGCTTTATCACGCCATGATTCTGACGTTGCAATGGTAATGTTCGCTACTGCACCGCCATTTGGCATGTAACGAATTTCAGGGTCATTACCTAGGTTACCCACTAATATAACTTTGTTAACTCCACGGCTAGCCATGATTTGCTCCGTCTAAACTCATAGTCTTGAAAAATTTTAGCGCATAAGAATAACACGCTTTTTAACAGTGATAAATCGCAATCCGATTCTCTATTGAATCGAAAGAATAAAAACGTAACAAATCATGATATTCAGACGGGTGTTGTTTTTTTCGCCACTTACAAACCACTCATTTACGTGGTGAATTGATATTCAACGCAAGTCATAACAAAGCGACTAGTGATGAAATTAGCATCATGACAGTGTGAACGCTTCCCAATAAACATTAGAAGGAGCTTTCACATGAAAGTATCGAGGTATACTCGCACATTACACTTTTTATGCTTAGACCTAGAACAGAGTCATCTGTACATCAATGAGATAGAAAATTTACTTTCTATTCCAATGTATAGAATGCCTCCAGGAGAGATAATGTGCGTCAACAAAAAGCAGAGCAATCGAATCCTCTTGGTCGATTACAAGCAACTGCCTGACCTGTTTCAGGCTTTCCCCAATCTTGCTGTATTGTGGAAGAACTTTGAAATCATTCTTTTCAATGTCGAAAAGCCACTGCAGACTCAAGAGATCATCCGCTTTGGGCATCTAAAAGGGCTGTTCTACTGCAGCGATACCAAGCCTAAAATAGCTGAAGGCATCACAAGAATCATTAATGGGGATAATTGGTTACCGAGGAAGATCACCAGCCAACTGCTGTTCTACTATCGCAATATCGTCAACATCAGTACTTGCCCTGTTACTGTCGATTTAACTATCCGAGAGCTACAGGTGATTCGCTGCCTACAAACTGGCGCTTCGAATACCCAGATAGCAGAAGATCTATTTATCAGTGAATTCACAGTCAAATCCCATCTTTATCAAATCTTTCGTAAATTGGCTGTAAAGAATCGAGTGCAAGCTATAGCGTGGGCGAACCAGAACCTTATATCTTAATTGTTGAAACAAAAATTTTTGAGGGTAACGGGCACAACGATAGAGCTCGTTGCTAATTTTTCGACATTACTTGTGCTAGAGTTGCCCTCAGAAATACTACCCCACGGTCGTAAATAATAATTAGGTATATATAGGGTTTTATCATGATTAAAAAGTGTCTATTCCCAGCAGCAGGCTACGGTACTCGTTTTTTACCAGCAACCAAGTCGATGCCAAAAGAGATGATGCCAGTAGTAAACAAACCACTCATCGAATACGGCGTGGAAGAAGCAATTGAAGCAGGTATGAACGGCATGTGTATTGTAACAGGCCGTGGTAAGCACTCAATCATGGACCACTTCGACAAGAACTACGAACTTGAGCACCAAATCAGCGGTACTAATAAAGAAGAACTGCTGTACAACATTCGTGAAACCATTGAAGCGGCAAACTTCACTTACATTCGTCAGCGTGAAATGAAAGGCTTAGGTCATGCTATCTTGACGGGTCGAGAACTCGTTGGTGACGAACCGTTTGCTGTGGTACTGGCTGATGACTTATGTGTAAACGAGCAGCAAGGTGTACTTGCGCAGATGGTCGCGCTTTACAAACAATTCCGCTGTTCAATCGTTGCGGTACAAGAAGTACCAGAAGACGAAACACACAAATACGGTGTGATTTCAGGTGAGATGATTAAAGACGACCTTTACCGTGTTGATGACATGGTAGAGAAACCAGAGCAAGGTACTGCTCCGAGCAACCTAGCTATCATTGGTCGCTACATTCTGACTCCAGATATCTTCGAACTGATTGAGAATACTGAACCTGGCAAAGGCGGCGAGATTCAAATCACCGATGCGCTACTAAAACAAGCTAAAGCAGGCTGTGTACTCGCATACAAATTCAAAGGTAAACGCTTCGATTGTGGTAGCGTTGAAGGTTACATCGAAGCAACGAATTTCTGCTACGAAAACCTATACAAAAAAGACGCACAGAAAGTTGAGCTAGATAAACACTCAACCAAGAAAGAAGCTTAATCGCTTCCAGTTTTTACTCTGTTTTAAAGGCAGCTCAATCGAGCTGCCTTTTTTGTACTGTTTTTTTATCCAGTAAAACTTTGCACAAAACTCACACTATGTAATACTTTAGCCACTGAAAATTACATGGTTGCCTGAAATGGATAAAATTGAAGTAAGGGGTGCTCGCACGCACAACCTCAAAGATATAAACCTAACAATCCCAAGAGATAAATTAATTGTGATTACGGGTTTGTCTGGGTCTGGTAAGTCTTCACTGGCTTTCGACACCCTGTATGCAGAGGGTCAGCGTCGTTACGTTGAGTCACTGTCTGCCTACGCTCGTCAATTTTTGTCCCTTATGGAAAAGCCCGATGTTGACCACATTGAAGGCTTGTCTCCGGCGATCTCTATCGAGCAAAAGTCGACATCCCATAACCCGCGCTCAACAGTGGGAACAATTACAGAGGTCTATGACTACCTGAGACTTTTGTATGCTCGTGTTGGTGAACCTCGCTGTCCAGATCATCATATTCCTCTTGCAGCACAAACCATCAGTCAAATGGTCGATAAAGTTCTAGAACTGCCTGAAGGCTCGAAGATGATGCTGCTTGCTCCTATCGTTAAAGAACGTAAGGGTGAGCACGTTAAGACACTGCAAAACCTTGCAGCTCAGGGCTTCATTCGAGCAAGGATCGACGGTGAGACCTGTGATCTTTCCGATCCACCAGCACTAGAACTACATAAGAAACATACGATTGAAGTTGTGGTCGATCGCTTTAAGGTTCGCCCTGATCTTCAACAACGACTCGCTGAGTCTTTTGAGACCACTCTAGAGCTATCTGGCGGTATCGCCGTTGTCGATTGGATGGATGATAACGATCAAGAAGAGATCGTGTTTTCGGCTAACTTCGCTTGTCCTAAATGTGGTTACAGCATGCAAGAGCTTGAACCACGACTTTTCTCTTTCAACAACCCAGCTGGTGCCTGTGGTTCCTGTGATGGCCTAGGTGTACAACAATATTTCGACCCAAGCCGCATTATTGTTGACGACAACCTAAGTATTGCCGACGGTGCCATTAAAGGTTGGGATCAAAAGAACTATTACTATTTCCAAATGCTCACTTCGCTCGCTGAGCACTACGGATTTGATCTGTTTGCGCCGTTCAACTCTTTGCCAAAGAAAACTCAAGACATCATCTTGAAAGGATCGGGTCGCACAGAGGTTGAATTCAAATACATCAATGATCGTGGCGATATTCGAGTTAAGCGTCACCCGTTTGAAGGTATTCTGAATACGTTAGAGAGACGCTACCGTGATACTGAGTCGAACTCAGTTCGTGAAGATCTTGCGAAGTATATTTCAACTAAGTCCTGTTCTAGCTGTGGCGGTACCCGCCTAAGACTCGAAGCGCGCAATGTATTTATTGGTGATACCACCTTGCCACAGATTGTTGAACTGAGTATTGCTGATGCCTTGGCATTCTTCCAAAACCTGCAATTGAGCGGTCAGCGCGCACAAATTGCCGAAAAGGTAATGAAAGAGATCAACGACCGCCTACACTTCTTGGTCAACGTTGGCTTGAACTATCTCAACCTATCGCGCAGCGCAGAGACACTTTCAGGTGGTGAAGCGCAACGAATCCGACTTGCAAGCCAAATTGGTGCAGGTCTAGTTGGCGTTATGTATGTTTTGGATGAACCTTCCATTGGTCTCCACCAGCGCGATAACGAGCGACTACTACAGACTCTCGTACACCTTCGCGATCTTGGTAACACCGTATTGGTTGTCGAACATGATGAAGATGCGATTCGCTGCGCCGATCACGTGATTGATATTGGTCCGGGAGCTGGTGTTCACGGTGGTAATGTCGTAGCCGAAGGCACCATGCAAGAGATCATCGACAATCCAAACTCTTTGACTGGCCAGTACTTAAGTGGCGTAAAAGAAATTGCAGTACCAAAAGAGCGTACTCCAATCGACAAGAAGAAAGTCGTAGAGCTGATTGGTGCGACAGGCAACAACCTTAAAGAGGTGACAGCGACAATTCCTGTCGGCCTGTTCAGCTGTATTACGGGTGTGTCAGGTTCTGGTAAATCAACTCTGATTAACGATACCTTCTTTAAGATAGCCCACACGCAGCTTAACGGTGCAACAACAGCAGTGCCAGCACCGTACAAGAAGATAAAAGGCTTAGAGCATTTCGATAAGGTCATCGATATCGACCAAAGCCCAATTGGACGCACGCCACGTTCTAACCCAGCAACCTATACTGGTATCTTTACACCAATTCGTGAACTGTTTTCAGGTACACAAGAAGCGCGTTCCCGTGGTTACAAGCCGGGCCGCTTTAGCTTCAACGTTCGAGGTGGACGCTGTGAAGCCTGTCAGGGTGATGGTGTAATTAAAGTCGAAATGCACTTCTTACCAGATGTATACGTTCCTTGTGATGTATGTAAAGGGAAACGCTATAACCGTGAAACACTGGAAGTACGCTATAAAGGCAAAACCATCGATGAAGTGTTAGAGATGACGGTCGAAGATGCTCGCGAGTTCTTTAACCCAGTTCCAGTGATCGCTCGTAAACTCCAAACATTAATGGATGTGGGCTTATCATATATTCGACTTGGACAAGCCGCGACAACGCTGTCTGGTGGTGAAGCGCAGCGTGTTAAATTGGCTCGTGAGCTATCTAAGCGTGATACAGGCAAGACTCTGTACATCCTAGATGAGCCGACCACAGGTCTTCACTTCCACGATATCCAACAGCTATTGACTGTTCTACACCGACTGCGTGATCACGGAAACACAGTCGTAGTCATCGAACACAACTTGGATGTGATTAAAACCGCAGACTGGATCATCGACTTAGGCCCAGAAGGTGGCCAAGGCGGTGGTGAAATTATTGCTGCTGGCACGCCTGAAGATGTGGCATTGGTCGAAGGCTCTCACACAGCTCGCTTTCTTAAGCCTATGTTGACTATGAAATAGGTCTACAATAGCGCTCAGCGAATAAGACGAAAAGTGTTAAAGTATCGGGGCTTGTTCTAATTGGACAAGCCCCGTTTTTATAAGGTTAAGGATCTATGGCGACAATACACACCAGTGGTACACAGCTTGAGGGTCAAGTGACTCAACTTCCGCTCAATAAGCCCTTTTTGGTTTCTTTGGCCGTTGTCTTTCTCATCGCTATGCACTTTTTTATGCCTAACCCTGGTGGTTCAGGCTTAGCACTCTCCTTCAACCCTACCACTTGGCTGGCCTTGAGCTTTACTTTAGCAATTGGTTTTTACCAAATGGCCAATAACCGAGTCATCAAGTACTCAAAGCTTACTATCGGGCTTCTGATTAGCTGCATTATTCTTACACTGCCAGTCCTATACAGCAACGCAGACCCTTCCGGTGCTTCAGGTCGCTTACTTGGGCTGTGGACTGGTTTCTCTTTTTTCGTTCTTCTTCAGCAGTTCAAGTTTAGTAACAAACATAAGCAGCGCTTACTGTGGTTCATTGTACTCGCCGTTATGATTCAAGCTCTGTTTGGTTACTTCCAGTACTTTTTCTTAGAAGCCGGCAATATGTTTGGCTACAACACCAAAGCCAACCGCCCTTATGGTATTTTCCAGCAGCCAAATGTGATGGCGAGTTTTCTCGCAACTGGCTTTGTGCTTTCTGCATATCTTCTGGCGAGACAGCCAACCAAATACAACCTTAAACTGAGCGAGTCGTTTCTGCTCTATATGATGCCTGCGATCACAGTACCACTGCTGATCATCATCGCATCCAGAACAGGTTGGCTGGCTAGTGTATTAAGCTTTGTCCTTATCCTGCCATACCTTTACAAGTTTTCGACCAAGAAGCGCTTTTACGGCTGGTGCGGTTCTGTATTGCTCGGACTGATTGCTGGTTTTGCTATTATCAACTTACAGGCAGCTGATAGCTTAGCCAGCAAGCGTACACACTTGGAAAGTGCTCGTGCTTACACTTTCCCACAAGCCCTCGACATGATGGTGGAAAAGCCATTCTCTGGTTATGGCTACGGTAAATTTGAGTCTGAATATACGCTGTACACAGCACGTCAACATCAACTCAACTCCAATTATCACCCAGGGCTTCCTGCGATGGATCACCCGCACAATGAGTTGTTATTTTGGGGTGTTGAAGGGGGTATTGTACCGATCATCGGTATTCTACTTGCAGCGGCTTTGGTCGCAGGCCGGATAACGACCGCAACAAAGGGAACACAGTTAGCTCTGTTCGCTCTGTTTATTCCGATCGTTTTGCACTCACAACTTGAGTACCCGTTTTATCACTCGGCCATTCATTGGGTCACCTTTATTGTACTCCTTTATTGGGTTGATCAACGCACTTCCTATCATTACCAAAAGGGATTTAGCGTTATCAGTAAAACCTTATTTAGAGTAACGAGCCTGGTTGTGCCAATTCTTGTCAGCTTCTATATGTTGAGCGCCTTACACACCAATTATGTGCTGACCAAGTTTGAGAAATCACAACCTAAAAATCCGGATATTCTTAAAGAGGTTTCGAACCCTGTAGTTTGGAAAGATCGTTACGATTGGGATATCTACAGTACTTATCTCAATATCGGACTCTATCAAGAAGATCCGAAGCTGATTCAGCCGTATATCGATTGGTCTTTGAATATCATCAAGTCAAAGCCACGTCCTGCGTTTTACAACAACCTGATCTTGGCTTACCAAGGCTTAGGGGACGAAAGCAAAGCCGAACAGATTCGCAGCGAAGCGCAATTCCTGTTCCCTAATAGAGATTTTTCGACCGTGCAGTATCAGCGCCCATCACAGGTAAAGTCATCGACATCATCAGCGCAAAGCAGCGCTCAATAGCACCTAATAAAAAAGGCGAACGAGATAACCCGTTCGCCTTTCAAATCAATGATACGAAGTATTTACTTCAAAACATCCGCCAGAGCTTTCAAACACAAGGCAACATTCTCTTTGCGAGCGCCATAACCCATTAAGCCAATTCGCCACGCTTTCCCAGCTAATGCGCCAAGACCCGCGCCAATCTCTAGGTTGTATTCTTCAAGCAATCGCGTTCGAACAGCTACTTCATCAATTCCTTCAGGGAAATACACCGCGTTCAATTGCGGTAGTCGACTTCCCTCTTCAACCACAAAGCTTAGTCCAAGAGATTCAAGCCCTGCCTTTAGCTCACGGTGCGCTGATTGATGACGCTCCCAGGTATTCTCTAACCCTTCATTGTGGAGAATCACCAAGGACTCATGCAAAGCGTACAGGCTATTTACCGGCGCAGTATGATGATAGCTACGTTTTCCTTCACCACTCCAGTACCCTAGCACCAAGCTCTGATCTAAGAACCAGCTTTGCACAGGCGATTGACGCGCTTTCATCTTCTCTACCGCTTTTTGAGAAAAAGTCACTGGCGAAAGACCCGGAACGCAAGACAAACACTTTTGACTACCCGAGTAAACGGCGTCTAACTGCCATTCGTCCACCAACAGAGGGACTCCACCCAATGAAGTCACAGCATCCACGATTGTTAGTGCGTTAGAACGACGAGCAACCTGAGAAATCGCTTCCGCATCTGTAAGGGCGCCCGTTGATGTTTCTGCATGAACAAACGCAACAGCAACTGCATCTGGGTGTTCGGACAGTGCCTGCTCAACTTTATCGATGGATACAGGTTTCCCCCACTCATCGTCAACCAGAATAGCTTCGCCACCGCAGCGAACTACGTTTTCACGCATTCGCTCACCGAATACACCATTACGGCACACAATCACTTTTTCGCCGGGTTCAATCAGATTGACGAAACAGGTTTCCATACCTGCACTACCCGGCGCTGAAACAGCAATCGTAAACTCATTTTCCGTTTGAAAGGCATACTTTAATAGCTGCTTCACCTCATCCATCATATTGATAAACAAAGGATCTAAATGGCCAATAGTAGGACGACTCAGAGCCTGTAGCACTCGAGGGGAAATATCAGAAGGCCCCGGTCCCATTAGCGTGCGATGAGGAGGAAAAAAGCTTTCAGCGATGGCGGTTGTGTGCAGGTTCGACATAATTATCCCTTATGTTTATGACATGAACCTTCCACACTAAAGCAAATCCACTACCTCAGCAATTAGTCGAAAGTCTCGAGGTCAAACCAGTGTCACAGAATTGTTAAATTTATTTTCACTTTATCTTGAGTTACCGATTGACATTCTTACCGCAAACACGTTCAATAAAACAGCTATCAAGCAGAAGAGGAGCACTGCCCAGGTAGATGTTTTGTGGAACCACATTTCCAATACAGAACATTCAGGGGGAGCAGTGCCGAGGTAACTGAAACATGTCGGGTTTCTGTTATCGGTTAATCGGGCTGAATCCCATTAACTGTCATCATTCCAATATGATGAGGAGCTTCTGAGGTTTACAATTCAAATACACACCTCTCTTTTTGCTCTAAACCCTCTCTTCAAAACATTGGACGTTGGATTACCAACAGTAATTTTTATTTTAGGAAGTCGGGAGATTTATCGTGAGCGCATCTAATGTAGCTGGTTCTTTTAATGTCGCCAAATTCGGTGGGACAAGCGTTGCTAACTTTGAAGCAATGAGTCGCTGTGCAGCCATTATTGAGAATAACCCAAATACCAAGCTTGTTGTCAGCAGTGCGTGTTCAGGCGTCACCAACCTGTTAGTTGAATTAGCTAACGGCGTACAAGACCAAGGCCGCCGCCAAGAGTTAATGAGCCAACTAACAGATATTCATCACGCGATTTTGGATCAACTCGCAGAACCAATGAGTGTCGAGAAAGAGATCCATACGATTCTGGATAATGTAGCGAGTGCTGCAGAAGCTGCATCTTTTCAATCAAGTGCCAAGTTAACTGACCACTTAGTGGCGTGTGGTGAGCTAATGTCGACTCACCTTTTTGCGCAAATTCTTCGAGAGCGTGGCGTATCTGCCGTCAGATTTGATATCCGTGACGTCCTGCGTACCAATGACGCTTACGGCAAAGCAGAACCTCAACTGGAGCAGATCTCTCAGCTTGCTCAAGAAAAACTGATTCCTTTGTGCCAAGAACACGTCGTAGTTACCCAAGGATTTATTGGTGCAGACGATGAAGGTAATACAACCACACTTGGTCGTGGCGGAAGCGACTATTCAGCAGCATTGATTGCAGAATCAGTATTGGCGGCTGGTCTAGAGATTTGGACTGATGTTCCGGGAATCTACACCACAGACCCTCGTATCGCCCCTAAAGCTTCACCAATTCCAGAGATCAGCTTCAGCGAAGCATCTGAAATGGCAAACTTTGGAGCTAAGATCTTACACCCTTCTACATTAGTGCCAGCGCTACGCCATCAGATTCCTGTTTTTGTCGGATCATCTAAAGAGCCTGAAAAAGGTGGTACTTGGATTCGTCAACAAGTTGAGAGCTCACCACTGTTTAGAGCACTGGCCCTGCGCTGTAATCAAACCATGGTCACACTGCGCAGTGCTAACATGTTTCATGCATACGGCTTCTTGGCAAAAGTATTTGAGATCCTCGCTAAGCATAAGATCTCTGTCGATCTTATTACGACCTCAGAGATCAGTGTCTCTCTGACACTCGATCAAACAGATACTTCTGGTGGTGCCCCAGAGTTGCCTGAAGTTGTACGCAAAGAACTTGAAGAGCTATGTACAGTAGAAGTTGAACACAACCTATGTCTTGTTGCGCTTATTGGTAACAATATGAGTGAGAGCAAAGGCTATGCAAAACAGGTCTTCAGCACTCTTGAAGACTTCAACTTACGCATGATCTGCTATGGTGCAAGCCCACACAATCTTTGTTTCTTAGTCCATGAATCAGTTTCTCGTTCAGCAATTCAAAAACTACACCAAGAGTTGTTTGAGCAAGAGTAAAATAATCAATTAGATACAAAAAAAGGGTTGCTCAATGGCAACCCTTTCTCTTTCTAGTCGATCTTAGTTAATGTTTGGACCTAACCACTTCTCGGCTTCAAGCGAATCCCAACCCTTGCGATCAGCGTAGCTATCTACTTGATCTTGCTGAATCTGAGCAATTGCAAAGTAGCGTGAATCTGGATGAGAGAAATACCAACCCGATACTGATGCACCTGGCCACATCGCATAACTGCTCGTCAAAGACATATCAATGGTTTCCTCAACCTTCAATAGCTCCCACAATGCGCCCTTTTCAGTATGCTCAGGACAAGCAGGGTAACCCGGTGCAGGACGAATACCTTGGTATTTCTCACGAATCAGCTCATCGTTCGAGAGGTTTTCATCGGCAGAGTAGCCCCAGATATCTTTACGCACTTGTTCATGTAGATATTCTGCAAATGCTTCTGCAAGACGGTCAGCCACAGCTTGAATCATAATCGCATTGTAGTCATCGCCCGCAGCTTTGTATTCATCAGCAAGCTCACGCTCTCCGATTCCGCCTGTCACCGCAAAGGCACCGATCCAATCTTTCTTACCTGATTCTTTTGGCGCAATGTAATCAGACAGACAGTAGTTAAACCCTTTCGGTTTCTCGGTTTGTTGACGTAGGTTGTGCAGAACCTTAGCGACCTCAGTTCGTGACTCATCAGTGTACACTTCAATATCATCGCCAACACTTGCCGCAGGGAACAGCGCACACATACCACGAGCTTTAAGTAAGCCCTCGCGTTCAACTCGATCAAGTAGGTCATTGGCGTCTTTGAATAGACGTTTTGCCTCTTCGCCTACTTCTTCATGTTCAAGAATTGCAGGGTATTTGCCCACTAGAGACCAAGTCATGAAGAACGGAGTCCAATCAATGTAACGACGCAAGGTTGCAACATCAAAGTCATCATAAACATGAACGCCCGGCTTAGCTGGAGCTGGCGGCGTATAGCTTTCCCAATCAATAGCGACTTTATTCGCTCGAGCTTGCTCTAACGTTACAGGCTTAGTGCGAGGTTTTTTACGGTTGTGCTGATCGCGAACACGCTCATAATCCAAATCTAGCTTCTCAACAAATGCAGGACGAAGCTCATCAGATAACAGGGACGTACATACCCCAACCGCTCTTGATGCGTTGTTCACATACACCACAGGGTTCTTGTAGTTCTGTTCAATCTTAACTGCAGTATGCGCCTTGGAAGTTGTTGCACCACCAATCAACAGTGGCAAATCGAAATCCAAACGTTCCATCTCTTTAGCTACATGCACCATCTCATCGAGTGATGGAGTAATTAGGCCAGATAGACCGATAATGTCGACATTCTCTTCTTTAGCGACTTTTAGGATCTGTTCGCAAGGAACCATCACTCCAAGGTCAATAATCTCGTAGTTATTACACTGCAGTACCACGCCCACAATGTTCTTACCGATATCGTGAACATCACCTTTTACAGTAGCGAGCAAGATCTTACCGTTTGAAGAACCAGCTTGCTTAGAAGCGTTAATGAAAGGCTCCAAATGTGCAACGGCTTGCTTCATTACACGCGCTGACTTAACTACCTGAGGAAGGAACATCTTACCTTCACCAAACAAATCACCAACCACATTCATACCATCCATTAGAGGGCCTTCAATGACCTCTAATGGCTTACTGGCATTCAAACGAGCTTCTTCAGTATCTTCGACGATAAATTCAGTAATACCTTTGACAAGTGCATGCTCTAGGCGCTTCTCAACCGCCCAAGTACGCCACTCAAGTGCTGAAGCATCTTCCTCTTTACCGACACCTTTATTAGCGTATTCAGCAGCGATATCTAGTAGTCTCTCAGTCGAGTCATCACGACGGTTTAGAACCACATCCTCTACCGCTTCACGCAGTTTATCAGGGACGTTATCGTAGATTTCAAGCTGACCAGCATTAACGATACCCATATCCATACCGTTCTTGAAACAGTGATACAGGAACACCGCGTGAATCGCTTCTCGAACGTAGTTGTTACCACGGAAAGAGAACGACACGTTAGATACACCGCCTGAAATCATCGCATATGGAAGGTCGCGTTTGATGTCTGCTACCGCGTCAATAAAATCAACCGCGTAGTTGTTGTGCTCTTCAATACCTGTCGCAACCGCAAAGATGTTCGGGTCGAAGATAATATCTTCCGGCGGGAAACCGACTTCATCCACCAAAATATTGTATGCGTTAGTACAAATCTCTAGCTTACGCTGACGGGTTTCTGCTTGGCCAACTTCGTCAAAAGCCATCACGATAACTGCAGCACCATAACGGCGAATCAGCTTAGCTTGCTCAACAAATTTCTCTTTACCTTCTTTCAAAGAGATCGAGTTAACGATGCCCTTACCTTGAATACATTTCAGGCCGGCTTCGATGACTTCCCACTTCGAGGAGTCGACCATAATAGGCACTTTAGAGATTTCAGGTTCAGACGCACACAGATTTAAGAAACGCACCATGCACGCCTCAGCGTCTAGCATGCCTTCGTCCATATTGATGTCGATGATTTGCGCGCCATTCTCAACTTGTTGACGAGCAACTTCCAAAGCTTCGTCATAAAGCTCTTCTTTAATCAGACGCTTAAATCGAGCAGAACCGGTAACGTTGGTACGCTCGCCAACGTTGACGAACAAGGTGTCTTTTTCGATAGTGAGAGGCTCTAATCCTGATAGGCGACATGAGACAGCTAACTCAGGTAAAGCACGCGGCTTAACATTGTCGACCACATTAGCCATATGGCGAATATGTTCTGGCGTGGTACCACAACAACCACCGATTAGGTTTAGGAAGCCGCTCTCCGCCCACTCTTTTACGTGAGAGGCCATATCTTCAGGAGAGAGATCATATTCACCAAAGGCATTAGGAAGACCAGCATTGGGGTGAACTGAGACAAATGTTTCTGAAATGCGAGAAAGCTCATCTACATATGGGCGCAGTTCATCTGGTCCTAGGGCACAGTTCAAGCCAAAGGACAGCGGGCGAACGTGGCGAAGTGAATTGTAGAAAGCCTCTGTTGTTTGTCCGGAAAGCGTTCGACCTGATGCGTCAGTGATAGTACCTGAGATCATTACTGGCAGAGTAATACCTAACTCCTCGAACACGGTATCAACGGCAAAGGCACAAGCCTTAGCGTTTAGAGTATCGAAAATGGTCTCAATCAGGATCAGGTCAGAACCACCTTTGATCAGCGCTCGGGTTGATTCGGAATAAGCTTCCACTAACTCATCAAAGCTAACATTTCGATAGCCCGGATCATTTACATCAGGAGAAATCGAACAAGTACGGTTAGTTGGACCAAGCACACCAGCGACATAGCGAGGCTTTTCCGGTGTTTTCGCAGTCCACTCATCAGCGGCTTCACGAGCTAGCTTGGCTGCAGCAAAGTTAATCTCTTCGCTAAGGCTTTCCATATCATAGTCAGCCATCGCAATGGTAGTAGCGTTAAAGGTATTGGTTTCAAGGATGTCTGCGCCAGCTTCTAAGTAAGCTGAATGTATGTCCTTAATAAGCTGAGGTTGAGTAAGCACCAAAAGGTCGTTGTTGCCTTTAAGATCACTATGCCAATCAGCAAAGCGCTCTCCTCGATAGTCCTGCTCTTCCAGTTTATAGTTCTGGATCATGGTGCCCATGCCACCATCGATCAATAGAATTCGTTGCTTTAATTGAGCTTCGATCTGTTGCTTTACATTACTTCCCACAGTACAGCCTCATTCCTTTAATTATCACTCCATCCTATCACACATTAAAAAGGAGTCTAGACGTCTAAACGGAGAATTTGATAACTAATCTATGACAAAAAACAGTTTGCTATTTAAGCGATAGAGGACGAAAATTCATGTTCATATTTTGTTACATATCGGAAATCCAATGTCGGTCTACTACACACTTTGCTTTTTATCTGCAGCAGCAATGTTGATAGCGTTTGTAAACAGCAAGATAGGAAAGATGCAAACCACAATCGCCATTACTGCTGGTTCGATGATGCTTTCACTGATTATCCTGATTGCTGGTCAAAACAATTGGTTTCAGCTGTCTGAAATCGCTTCAGACACAGTGGCAAGTATCAATTTCGAAGATTTTCTACTCAAAGGAATTTTAGGTTTCCTATTATTCGCAGGTGGACTAGGGATTAAACTACCTAATCTAAAAGATCAGAAGTGGGAAATCACAGTACTCGCATTAGGAGCAACTCTATTTTCGACTTTCTTTATTGGATTTGTGCTTTACGGATTCTGCCAAGTTATCGGCATTCAATTTGATCTTATCTACTGCCTGCTGTTTGGCTCTCTTATTTCACCGACTGACCCAATAGCAGTACTCGCGATCGTTAAAAAACTCGATGCACCAAAACGCATTTCGACCCAAATTGAAGGTGAATCGCTGTTCAATGATGGCTTTGGTCTGGTTATCTTTGTCACCCTATTTACCATTGCATTTGGTACTGAAGCTCCAACGGTAGGTAGCGTAACGATGTTATTTATCCAAGAAGCGATTGGTGGGATTGTTTACGGTTTTGCATTAGGACTCCTGTTCCATTACCTGATTAGTAACACCGACGACCACTCAATGGAGTTGTTACTGACTATCGGCATCCCAACGGCTGGATACGCGTTCGCAGAAGTACTCCATGTATCAGGTCCATTAGCTATGGTGGTATCAGGTATTATGATCGGCAACTGGACTCGCTTTATCGGCTTCTCAAAAGAGAGTGAAGATCACTTAGACCACTTCTGGGAGCTAGTCGACGAGTTTCTAAATGGCGTGCTATTCCTACTGATCGGTATGTCGATGCTACTTTTTGAATTCCACGAAGAAGACTGGATCTTAATGGCTTTCTCTGTACCGTTAGTACTAGGAGCACGATACCTCAGTGTATTCTTGTCATACATTGGCTTTAAGCGCTTTAGAAGCTACAACCCATGGTCAGTTAAAATTCTTACTTGGGGCGGATTACGTGGTGGTCTAGCTCTCGCAATGGCTCTATCTATTCCATCAGGTATCTGGGTCATCGAAGACAAACTTATCGATGTAAAAGAGATCATCCTAGTCATGACATATTCAGTAGTAGTCTTCTCAATCTTAATTCAAGGCTCAACGATTACACCAATGATAGAGAAGGCTAAGCTCGCAGAAAAAGAGTTAAACAAATAACACTCCTACCCTATATAGAGGCTGCTTCCTAAGTAGCCTCTATCCTGTCCCTATCAAGCCATCTTCTAACTATCATTCCTACTCGCTTACTCTTCGCATTAATACATCCTAGCAACTACTGAAAATCTCACTTTTTGAAATACACAGCCTTGTCTCGATAGTTCAGACACCAATGAGTTAGAGCTAATCAAGGATTAAGTAGTATTTGCGCTCAATAGCACCAGACTATCCCTTCACTTATAAATTAAATGGAACTGGAATTTGAGGATTACAGATGTGTTGTCTTCATGTGGCAGGAAGTGGATTAATACTTCCTAAACAACAAAAAGCCTAGATATAAGTTAGAGCTTCTGATACAGGTGGGTACAAACTCCACTCTAGTTAGATCCATCAAACTAGTAAGCCAGGTCATCTAGTTATCTCAACACTACTTCGTGGAAACAGATGAAAGGCCCTAGAACTCCTATCGAGGCTTCAGTACATAGCAGAGTTGAGAATTTCTAACTCTCGACACAAGCTTTAGAAAATACAAATACGTTAGGGTTTCAGCTAGAGCCTTCAACAAGGCGATGCTCGATTGCGCTGACACTTCAAATACTCGATCGGATAAGCGAGCGATTTGCTTAGCTCTTTCAACACTGTTCCAAATTTAATATATAGCAGGTGAACTCGGCTAGTGATTCAGAGGTCGACTATGTTGGCACAGCTGCTCTCAATACACGCTGTTTTGGTGATCGGGGAGTCAGCTATTCTGTTAATGGTATTGTTGTAGTGTCTGAAAGAAAAAAGGCTCTGACGTTAGTCAGAGCCTTTGAATATGGCTGGGGGACTGGGCCGGAACTCCGGGGATTCGACTATGTTTTAAATCTAACTCCCAACGTATGTATCTCTGGTAACCTCAGAATCCGCTGTTTTATTTTTTGGCAGTCGAATACGAAAAAAGCCTCAGCATTTCTACTGAGGCTTTCGAAGATGGCAGGGGTGGAGAGATTCGAACTCCCAACACGCGGATTTGGAATCCGCTGCTCTGCCAATTGGAGCTACACCCCTAAAATTTCAATACTGTAGATTCGAAAAAACCTCGCACTAGGCGAGGCTCTCGAATAAGTGGCGGAGTGGACGGGACTCGAACCCGCGACCCCCGGCGTGACAGGCCGGTATTCTAACCAACTGAACTACCACTCCGCAGTGGTAAACACGTCTTTAGACGTGGTTCCAAAATTAAAGCCTGGTGATGTCCTACTCTCACATGGGGAAGCCCCACACTACCATCGGCGCTATTGCGTTTCACTTCTGAGTTCGGCATGGAATCAGGTGGGTCCACAACGCTATGGTCGCCAAGCAAATTCTTAAAATTCGGAAAGCTGTTTCTATTCTCTTCAAACTCATTCAAGCGTTTGTATCTTTGAGTCCATCAAAACCCCTTGGGTGTTGTATGGTTAAGCCTCACGGGCAATTAGTACAGGTTAGCTCAACGCCTCACAGCGCTTACACACCCTGCCTATCAACGTTCTAGTCTTGAACAACCCTTTAGGACGCTTAAAGCGCCAGGGAAGACTCATCTCAGGGCTCGCTTCCCGCTTAGATGCTTTCAGCGGTTATCGATTCCGAACTTAGCTACCGGGCAATGCCATTGGCATGACAACCCGAACACCAGAGGTTCGTCCACTCCGGTCCTCTCGTACTAGGAGCAGCCCCCTTCAATCTTCCAACGCCCACGGCAGATAGGGACCGAACTGTCTCACGACGTTCTAAACCCAGCTCGCGTACCACTTTAAATGGCGAACAGCCATACCCTTGGGACCGACTTCAGCCCCAGGATGTGATGAGCCGACATCGAGGTGCCAAACACCGCCGTCGATATGAACTCTTGGGCGGTATCAGCCTGTTATCCCCGGAGTACCTTTTATCCGTTGAGCGATGGCCCTTCCATTCAGAACCACCGGATCACTATGACCTGCTTTCGCACCTGCTCGAATTGTCATTCTCGCAGTCAAGCGGGCTTATGCCATTGCACTAACCTCACGATGTCCAACCGTGATTAGCCCACCTTCGTGCTCCTCCGTTACTCTTTGGGAGGAGACCGCCCCAGTCAAACTACCCACCAGGCACTGTCCGTAATCCCGATTCAGGGACCAACGTTAGAACATCAACACTACAAGGGTGGTATTTCAAGGACGACTCCACCACATCTAGCGACGCGGTTTCAAAGTCTCCCACCTATCCTACACATGTAGGGTCAATGTTCAGTGCCAAGCTGTAGTAAAGGTTCACGGGGTCTTTCCGTCTAGC
>NZ_JCBDGU010000029.1:0-10803 GCF_059834255.1 Vibrio sp. R11-SG3-ISO9 | reverse complement strand
GTGCCTGGTGGGTAGTTTGACTGGGGCGGTCTCCTCCCAAAGAGTAACGGAGGAGCACGAAGGTGGGCTAATCACGGTTGGACATCGTGAGGTTAGTGCAATGGCATAAGCCCGCTTGACTGCGAGAATGACAATTCGAGCAGGTGCGAAAGCAGGTCATAGTGATCCGGTGGTTCTGAATGGAAGGGCCATCGCTCAACGGATAAAAGGTACTCCGGGGATAACAGGCTGATACCGCCCAAGAGTTCATATCGACGGCGGTGTTTGGCACCTCGATGTCGGCTCATCACATCCTGGGGCTGAAGTCGGTCCCAAGGGTATGGCTGTTCGCCATTTAAAGTGGTACGCGAGCTGGGTTTAGAACGTCGTGAGACAGTTCGGTCCCTATCTGCCGTGGGCGTTGGAAGATTGAAGGGGGCTGCTCCTAGTACGAGAGGACCGGAGTGGACGAACCTCTGGTGTTCGGGTTGTCATGCCAATGGCATTGCCCGGTAGCTAAGTTCGGAATCGATAACCGCTGAAAGCATCTAAGCGGGAAGCGAGCCCTGAGATGAGTCTTCCCTGGCACTTTAAGTGTCCTAAAGGGTTGTTCAAGACTAGAACGTTGATAGGCAGGGTGTGTAAGCGCTGTGAGGCGTTGAGCTAACCTGTACTAATTGCCCGTGAGGCTTAACCATACAACACCCAAGGGGTTTTGATGGACTCAAACTGTTGTTTCCGCTTTAAAAAGCAGAGGCAAACAAGAACACTTGAATGAGTTTACGTAAGAACTTTTAATAGCTTTCCGAATTATTTTACCTTTAGCTTTTTTAAAAGCTGAAAGTAATAAAAGAATTTGCTTGGCGACCATAGCGTTGTGGACCCACCTGATTCCATGCCGAACTCAGAAGTGAAACGCAATAGCGTCGATGGTAGTGTGGGGCTTCCCCATGTGAGAGTAGAACATCGCCAGGCTCCAAATTTTGTGCTGGTATGGCTCAGTTGGTAGAGCGCACCCTTGGTAAGGGTGAGGTCCCCAGTTCAAATCTGGGTACTAGCACCATTTATTTTGTTGATTTGATACTTCAAATTAACCACAGAATTTGTTTGACGACCATAGCATTGTGGACCCACCTGATTCCATGCCGAACTCAGAAGTGAAACGCAATAGCGCCGATGGTAGTGTGGGGCTTCCCCATGTGAGAGTAGGACATCGTCAGGCTCAAATTGCTTTAAGCTGAATAGACACTGCGGAGTGGTAGTTCAGTTGGTTAGAATACCGGCCTGTCACGCCGGGGGTCGCGGGTTCGAGTCCCGTCCACTCCGCCACTTATCAGAAAGCCTAGTCTCATGACTAGGCTTTCGTCGTTTCTGGCTATAGATAACTTGGCCTTCGAACTGTGCGTCCTGGTCGTTTATGATCTCAATTGATCCGTTATTGTAAAAAAGCCTACTCTTTGTTCGTCAACTTCTGTCCAATCATCGATAATTCACGTTTGTTCCTTCATTAGTCGTTTGCTAATTCACACTCGGTGCCTGGGGGCTTATAGAGTGGGTTTAATCGAACCGTAGTGCTATCTAGCAAAGGGGTAGTGGCATGAGAATTCCATGGGTACACTTTTTGATGAGCTTCATTAGAGGCTTGCAGAGGAGCCAGGAGGGAGATAAGGTTCGGATATAAAGTGAGTGTGGAGTAAATCTAAGCTCTCCACACGATAAGACGCTTATGTTCATCTAGTTATAATGGGATATCGTCGCTAAGTCCTGATGATCCCAGCTCCAAAAGTTGTTAGGAGTCAGGTGAATTCCGCCAACCCACTTGTCTGCAACTTTACCAGTTCTATTGTGGCTAGACTTGGAGAGGTAAATGCGGTTCTTATACCAATCTTTGCTCTCTGATCTTTGGGCTTGCAAGATGGGCTCAGGGCCCTCAGTTAACGGTTTAATGAGAGCCCAATACATTAGGTCTCCTAAATATACTAAAGGCTCTAACTTCATATAGCGTTTAAAGAGTTCATTGAATTCTAGGCCCTCTTCTTCATTTTTTAAGATATCTATAGTCAGGCGTTCCACTAACCCATACTTTGAGTCTATGTGGGGGAGTTCCTGTAAGTGTCTAAATATTACTTCTCTAATATTAGGGAAAAGGTCTTGGTCTACTTTGTGGTAGTACTCGACTAGCTTTAAAGGGCTCTTTGAACAGAAAGCCGGCCATAACTCTGTTGCTACCGTTATATGCTCTACAGATACTTTTTTTCTACTATTCCAGAGTGCACGCAGTGCTTCAGGAGGTAGTTGACCTAAACCGATGAACCTTTCTCTACCAGGGAAGGTACTCACCTCGATAATCTCTACCTTAGTAATATTTTGGTATGAAAGTAGATACAAAGATCTAATCAACATCAATTGATCGTAGTTGTCGTGTTCAACCCATAAAACAATACGTTGATAGTCTGTATCTAAGAGCTTATTCGTCGCTTGCGTGGCTTCAGATTTTACTTGTTCAAGCGACTTTTCCACCTCTTTCACCTCTGAAAGGAGTCGATCACATACATACTCTGCTCTGATCGTTGAAAGCGTCTTTTCATCCAAAGATAGAGGGCCGATACAAAGCGGCTCTATATACGGGAGGAAGTCTCCAGTGAATTCAGCCTGTTCTAATGTTCGTTGTATATCGTGACCGCAACGTACGTGCAGGGTTTGCAAGTCGTTGTCTAGGACTGGCAGAGGAGTATCATCCGAGCTTTTATTCTTTTCTAAGCTATCAATATGCAACAACAGCTTACTCCAGCTGCTTACGCCTAATTCTCGCGCTAATGATAAGTGTATGTCTGCGAGCTTAACGCTATCAGCAGAGAGAAGAGGATTAGGGTGTAAAGTAAGTAACCAGCGTAAGTCTTCGACAGAGCCCGATCTGATGCGTTTCAGGCAAGATTTAGCGTCTTTTTTTAGGTATGTCAGATTGAGAGAAAAAGCATTCATATATTCACCATCTCGTAACTTCTGCACTCGCTGAACAGAAGAGAAGGTAAATCAAATTGTAGTTCCCCAAGAAGGGAGGACGTTGATGACCTTGAGTTAAACTCTTTCCGCGAGTAGGAAGCGTAGGTAACGCTCTGACCAATATATACGAAGGCAGTAGATAACGAAAGTAACAGGCTGAGTTTGTGGGATATTTAATACTATGGATAGTGCGACAGGTTAGGCTACTCGGTAACTGAACGGTGAAATTGCTTTTGGCATAAAGCAGGAGCATTAGATACGAAAAGTCCTCATCGTGTGATGAGGCTTTCTTTAAAATGGCTCTCCTGCGTGACTCAACGCGGGCGGCTAACACGGCCCGACGTTTCGGCTGAGACAATTACTTGGAACAAGTAAGTCGCAGCTTAAAACGAAAAAAAGCCAAGTCTTTCGACTTGGCTTCTTGAAAGTGGCTCCCCCTGCGGGACTCGAACCTGCGACATACGGATTAACAGTCCGCCGTTCTACCAACTGAACTAAGGGGGAATTATTTAAGAAGATAAAACTTCTCAATAATATAAATGGTGCCGACTACCGGAATCGAACTGGTGACCTACTGATTACAAGTCAGTTGCTCTACCTACTGAGCTAAGTCGGCACACTAAATGTGGCTCCCCCTGCGGGACTCGAACCTGCGACATACGGATTAACAGTCCGCCGTTCTACCAACTGAACTAAGGGGGAATTATTCTTAAAGCTTGAAAGAAATGGTGCCGACTACCGGAATCGAACTGGTGACCTACTGATTACAAGTCAGTTGCTCTACCTACTGAGCTAAGTCGGCACTGATAATTTCTTCGTGCTTTACTGCTGTTGTCTTATAGACACCAACAAATAAATTGTGGTGCCCGGAGGCGGAATCGAACCACCGACACGAGGATTTTCAATCCTCTGCTCTACCGACTGAGCTATCCGGGCGACGAGGTGTATTAAACGTGTTTTCCGGTTCTGGGTCAACACTAAATTGCAAAAAAAGTATTGTTTGATGTTTTTCTATACTTAGTGGGGTGTTTTTATCCATTTTGTACGAAAAACCTAGGCCTAGCATGCGCTAAACCAGATGCAGTATGAGTTTAAACTCTCGTAAAAAGTGGTTAAATAAAAAAAAGCACGTATGAAAACGTGCTTTTTTAGTCAGTCAAATGAATGGTGAGTTAGTGTTTTACTTCAAAACGGTTAACCCAGGCTTCAAGTTCATTAGAAAGTGAGGCTAGAGTTTGAGTGCTGTTATGACTTTCAGTCACCACGCCACTTAATTGATTGCCACTCTCTTCGATCATATTGATGCGTTTAGATATGTCGTCGCTCACTTGAGTCTGCTCGGCTGCAGCTGTCGCAATTTGATGGCTCATTGAAGAGATAGACTCAAGAGCAATCACAATCTGTTGTAAGGCTTCTGATGCGTTCTGAGACTCTGTTACTGTGCTTTGACTTGTTTCAGCACAGACTTCCATTGTCTGGATGGCATTGCGAGAGCCTTCTTGAAGATTGTTAATCATCAACTGGATCTCTTTGGTGCTGTCTTGCGTTCGGCCTGCTAGGTTACGAACTTCGTCAGCGACCACTGCAAACCCTCGGCCTTGTTCACCAGCACGTGCGGCTTCTATCGCGGCATTGAGGGCGAGTAGATTAGTTTGTTCAGCGATGTCACCGATTACGTCTAATACTTTAACAATGTTATTCACATCGTTATCTAGATTAGCGACCGCTTCGCTAGCCGTGTTGAGCTGGCCGGCAAGGCCTTGGATGTTGTCTACAGTGTTATGGATGAGGCGTTGAGTATGTTGACTCTGTTTGTCCGCTTCGTCGGTGTTACGCGCTGTATCACCTGCAGAATCAGCTACGTTGTTTGCGGATGACGCCATCTCAGTCATTGCTGTTGCGATCATTTCCGTTGATTGTTGCTGAGTCTCAGTCAGCTGAGCTATCGAGCCTGCACGGTCTTCTACACGCTGCAGCTCACCACGGAGTGCTAGCATGGAGGCGTTTAAGTTGGAAACCAACTCAGCCAACGACTGACTCATCTGCTGCACTGCGTGATAGATGCTGCCGTCTTCAGGTTTAGTATCGAATGATGTCTGGATCTTACCTTGCGCTACAGCTTGTACAGCGGCTCTCACATCCTTAGGTTCACCACCTAACAGTGCCAGCATACGCTTGATTGAGAAGATTAGACTCGACAGGATCACGCCTGCAATAACTAAGCAGAGAAACAGTTGCCATTGAGCAGTTGACCAGAAACGTGCGTTAACCTCGTTAAAACCAATGCCTGTACCGACAACCCATCCCCAATGCGGAGTTTTCTCTGCAATCGAGAGTTTCTCCTCGATGGTGCCGTCTGGCAGTTTCTGTGTCCATGTGTATTCGACGATCTGTCCGGTGCGATTGCCTAAGACTCTTTGGATAAGCTGACCAACACTGTTGCCATTACCATCTTTAAAATCGTTGAAGCTCGTTCCATGCAGTTGTGGATCAAGAGGGGTAGCTACGAACGTCATGTTCTCATCGGCAACGTATACGTATTCGTTGTCTTTATAAATATTATTACGTAGTAGGCGAGTCGCTAACTGTTTAGCCTGATCTTCTTCTAATGTGCCATCAATCGCCATCTTCTCCACTTCTGTGAGAATGCTGTAGGCGCTCTTGAATAGCTCAGTAACACGAGCTTTGTTGTCGATGTTACTGGCGACTCTCAATGTCCAAAGGCCGGTGGCTGTTAGTGCTAATAGGGCAACCAGAATAATTGCAGATAAGATGTAAGCTTGCGTTTTTAATTTCATGTTTCCTCACACAGCATAAAAATAATCGAGCTGTTTCATCGGATAGTAATCTAAGTGGTGTAGGGCAGATATCGGAAAAATACGAAAGTATGATAGAGATTAAATTTACGACGCAAAAAAAGTAACGGTGTGCCGTTTTGTGTGGTGAATGTAAGTGCTTGCCTGTTTTGTGAGCAGAAATAAAATTTGTCAGTAGCACGAAAGAATCGATGTTCTGAGGTGTGTAGGGGTTTTCGTTTAAGTGAATAAGTCTTGATGTGACTCTAAGATATAGCTTGTATCAGAAGGAAATACATTAACAGGATAGAGTGATAGGGCGGTCCGACGATTCGTCTGAGACATTGCTTTGGCACAAAGTAGGTGTGTTAGATACGAAAAAGCCTCATCATGTGATGAGGCTTTCTCTAAAATGGCTCCCCCTGCGGGACTCAACGCGGGCGGCTAGCTCTGAGACATTTACTTGGAACAAGTAAGTCGCAGTTTAAAACGAAAAAAGCCAAGTCTTTCGACTTGGCTTCTTGAATGTGGCTCCCCCTGCGGGACTCGAACCTGCGACATACGGATTAACAGTCCGCCGTTCTACCAACTGAACTAAGGGGGAATTATTTGTGTCAACAACAGGTCTTAAAGACCACTATTTGTTAAGCACCAAATAATGGTGCCTCGAGGCGGAATCGAACCACCGACACGAGGATTTTCAATCCTCTGCTCTACCGACTGAGCTATCGAGGCAAAAGAATGGTGCCGACTACCGGAATCGAACTGGTGACCTACTGATTACAAGTCAGTTGCTCTACCTACTGAGCTAAGTCGGCACACTATATCTTTTACTGAAGATGTTACTCTTCATTTTATATGAAATGATATCAATCACTTCAATTGTAAGTGGCTCCCCCTGCGGGACTCGAACCTGCGACATACGGATTAACAGTCCGCCGTTCTACCAACTGAACTAAGGGGGAATTATTTGTGTCAACATCAGGTCTTAAAGACCATTATTTGTTAAGCACCAAATAATGGTGCCTCGAGGCGGAATCGAACCACCGACACGAGGATTTTCAATCCTCTGCTCTACCGACTGAGCTATCGAGGCAAAAGAATGGTGCCGACTACCGGAATCGAACTGGTGACCTACTGATTACAAGTCAGTTGCTCTACCTACTGAGCTAAGTCGGCACACTAATATTCTTTGTGCTTTTGTCCGTGCTAATGCTTCCTGTTAAAAAGCGCTGACACCAACAAATCAAATTGTGGTGCCCGGAGGCGGAATCGAACCACCGACACGAGGATTTTCAATCCTCTGCTCTACCGACTGAGCTATCCGGGCAACGGAGCGCTATTAAACGGATTTTCTGCATAACCGTCAACACCTTTTTTCAAAATAATTAAAAAAAACGTTCGTTAGTTGTTTTTTTATTCAAAAGTGAGGGTTAGGTTTTGCCTTGGTTAAACTCTTTTTTGAATTTTGTTACTTTTTCTAAGTATCTACGCGATTCTTTGTTGGGATGCTTTTTCGTTAATGCCCAATAAACTTGATTAGGTTGCAAAGAGTTAAGGTCATTCATTGCGCGTTTTCTGTCGCGACTAAAGGTATTTAACACTCCTCCCGTTCCTCCGTTGTACGCAGAAATCATGCTGTACTCTAAGGTGGTCGGGTGTCGAACGTCTTTTAAATAGCGATTTTTAAGGATGTAGAAATACGCAGTACCTGCATCAATGTTGTTTTCTGGATTAAATAAATATTCAGGGCTAGGCTCACCTGATTTATTTTTCACCAGCTTAAAGACATCGCGGCCAGCTGTTTTAGGGACGACCTGCATCAAACCATAGGCGTTAGCCCAACTAACAGCGTAGGGGTTAAAGCTACTCTCAGTTTTGATGATGGCGTAGATAAGATCTTCTGGGATGTCATAACGCTTTGAAGCACGCTGAACGATGTCTGCGTATTTATAGCTTCGCTTACTCGCGTGATCGGCCACCATTGGGATCTCAACGTAGTAGGCTTTTTTGAAGTCGACGTTCTTCGTTTTTAGGTTGTTTGCTATTAAGTAGTCAGCAAATCGATTGGCACGCCAAGTCCATTGAATGGGCTTTTTGTCTTGATCAACAACTTGGTTATAGAGGAAGGGTTGGCCCTCTAGCTTGATGCTTTTAGAGGAGAATAGATCAACACTTGCTGGATCATCGGGTGTCAGCAAGGTTGTCATGATCGCATCTTTTAGGTGTTTTTTCGGCTCTGTCGATGAAACTGTTTCGACGGTAATCAGACCTTTTGAGAAGTTTACTTCTGAACGACTCAAGTAATTATCTATGTATTTCACATAGTTACTTTTACCTGCAATCTTTACTTCATTGCTGCCCCAACGTTTTTGGATGTTACCCGAGAAGCTATTGATGAGGGCATCGAGTGCGCCTGTATCTTTCTCGAATTGACCCGGTAGCTCCGCAAGGTTACCTGCAAAACGGTTGGTCGGTTCATAATTGACGTCATAAATGCTCTCAATGAACTCTCGGCTACAACCGGTAAGTAGCATAGCCGCTAGGAAGTAACTCAGCTTTTTCATAGGTCCTCATACAAAAATGACATCACAGCGCGAACCATGATGTCATTAAACTTGGTGTAAATAAATGTCTTATTCGCTTGGTGGCGTGTAGCCATCAATCACGACATCTTTACCTTCGAAAAGGAAGTTAACCATTTCTGTCTCAAGCAGTTTTCTGTGCTCAGGATCCATCATGTTTAGCTTCTTTTCATTGATAAGCATGGTCTGCTTGCTTTGCCATAGTGCCCATGCTTCTTTAGAAATATTGTCGAAAATACGCTTACCTAAGTCACCTGGGTAAAGTTGAAAATCTAAGCCTTCAGCATCTTTCTGTAGGCGAGCACAAAATACAGTGCGGCTCATAATGGTTCCTCTTGTCGTATTCGTCTGTTTAAACGTGATCGTTTAATTCAAAGGTTAGGCTTTCTAATAGCTGCTTAACAGGGGCAGCTAAGCCTATCTCTTCGGGTTTTGATAAGTTATACCAGAGACCCTTTGTCCCTTCCATTATCAAATCTGGTTGTTTGTCTAATTTTACTAAGACAGGGGTGATATCTAAGTGGTAATGGCTAAAGGTGTGCCTAAACGCAACTAGAGTCTCTTGGTTTTCTATAGAAGCTGAGCCAATCGAGCGGATGTCGAGTTGGTGTTCAATCTCCTGATTTTCATGTTGAGGGAAACAGAACAGCCCTCCCCAGATGCCTGATTGCGGTCGTTGCTCCAACCAAACCTGATTGTCGTGATAAAGAATCACAAACCAAGTCTCTTTTACAGGCTTCTCTTTCTTGGGCTTCTTACCTGGAAAGTCGAGCTGACGGTCTAGCTTGTTTGCCTCACACATCGATTCAATTGGACATAACGTGCACTTCGGCTTGCTTCGAGTGCACACCATAGCGCCCATATCCATCATGGCTTGGTTGTACTTATCGACATCTTGTTTGGGAGTATTTGACTCAGCATGCTCCCAAAGCTGATTTTCAACCTTTTTCTGCCCCGGCCAACCTTCGACGGCAAAACTTCTTGCTAAGGTTCGTTTGACGTTGCCATCTAAAATCGCATGAGGCTGCTTATAGACAGATGATAGAACGGCTGCGGCGGTTGAGCGTCCAATGCCGGGTAGGGCGTTCATCTCTTTAATGTCGGTTGGAAACTCTCCACCATACTCAGTGGCAACAATCTTTGCGGCTTTGTGTAGATTACGCGCTCTTGCGTAGTAACCAAGGCCGGTCCAAAGGTGTAACACTTCATCTTGCTCTGCATTGGCAAGATCGATAACGGTTGGAAAGCGCTCCAGAAATCGTTGGTAATATGGGATCACGGTAGCGACTTGCGTCTGCTGGAGCATGATCTCAGAGAGCCAAACGGAGTAGGCGGTTTTGTTTTGTTGCCATGGGAGTTCTTTACGCCCATAGGCGTCATACCACTTTAATATGGCGGATGCGAAAGGAGTCACGACTTGCTCATTGCTTTGCTATTATTAGAAACGAAATTGCACCACACTTGTGGTTGGATGTAAAACAGACAAATTGTGTGGGAATTTATCAGCAGAAAGACTTGCACAGACGGCAATTCTTTGGATAATCCCCGCTTTGATTAATCAATGTGCAGGCAAAAATCAATGAGTGAAGTGACCACTAACGAATATACTGAAGACGGCAAACTGGTTCGTAAGATCCGCAGCTTTGTTCGCCGCGAAGGCCGCTTAACCAAAGGCCAAGAGAACGCGATGAACGAGTGTTGGCCAACTATGGGTATCGACTACAACCCAGAACTTCTAGATTGGAAAGAAGTTTTCGGTAACGATAACCCTGTGGTACTAGAGATCGGCTTTGGTATGGGTGCATCACTGGTTGAAATGGCGAAGAACGCACCAGAGAAAAACTTCTTAGGTATCGAAGTTCACAGCCCTGGTGTAGGTGCGTGTCTTGGTACTGCGCGCGACGCTGGCGTAACTAACCTACGCGTGATGTGTCACGATGCGGTTGAAGTGTTCGAGCACATGATCCCAGATAGCAGCATTCATACACTACAGCTATTCTTCCCAGACCCATGGCACAAAGCGCGTCACCATAAGCGTCGTATTGTTAAAGCCGAGTTTGCTGAGATGGTTCGCGCGAAGCTACACCTTGAAACAGGTATCTTCCACATGGCGACTGACTGGGAAAACTACGCAGAGCACATGATCGAAGTAATGAACGCTGCTCCAGGCTTCGAGAACATTGCAGAAGAGGGTGATTTCATTCCTCGTCCAGATGAGCGCCCGCTAACTAAGTTTGAAGCTCGTGGTCACCGTTTAGGTCACGGCGTATGGGATATTAAGTACAAGCGTACTAAGTAATTCAAAGCAAAGTGAGTCGGCTCAGGTACTGAGCGATTGCCCCTACACTTTGTAGTATTGATAAAAGCCAACATTGTTGTAATGTTGGCTTTTTTGTCCTTAGCTGATGAATAAATTAATGGTGTGAGACACCAGCCCTACA
>NZ_JCBDGU010000028.1:0-83996 GCF_059834255.1 Vibrio sp. R11-SG3-ISO9 | reverse complement strand
TCCATGCAAGCTCTGCAGCTCTTCATTCAATTGATGCTCCTGCATCAGCTCTAATAGACCTAAGATACCGCTAATTGGCGTACGAACTTCATGGCTGATGGTAGCGAGGAATTGGGATTTGGCCGCGGTTGCACTTTCCGCTTTCTGCCGCGCGTTATCCAATGCTTGTTGTTGTTTCTTGAGGAGGGTGATATCGGTAATCACCGTATTCCACTGCATGGCGCTTTGCTGGTTACTTCGATTCTTGTTCGGCGCTTCCACATCATTTTGTTCGGACGATTTGGAGCTGGTTGTATCCGAGCTATGGGATACTTGGCTGCTGAACTTAACCCACTTAGTTTCGCCAGTGGGGAGCTTCACTTGTTGCTCGCTCTCCCAATGCCCCGTAGGCAAGGCCTGGACAATAATGGTCTCTAACTCGCGTATTCCTTGAGCAGAAAACAGTTGAAATAGCCTCTGTGGCGTGTCTTGAACGGTTTGTGCTGTTAGACCAAACATGTCGTTCACACCGGCACTGACGAAGCTAAATTGAACGCTTAAGGGTTGGTTTATGTCGACTTGAGTGTGCTTTAACACCACACCATCAATGTTATCGGCCAAGGTTTGCAAGTGGGTTTCTGCGGCTCTAGCGCGCTCTTCAGCAATCTTTCTTTGTTTGATTTCAGCCGCCATCTTTCGGTTCCAAAAGACGATCGCTAAGATGATCAAACCTATGGTTAAGCCAATGATGGCTGACCATTTAGCGACTTCGCGAGGCGATAAACCTTCTTGATATTCATACGTTAACCATTTGCTTTCCAGACGCTCGAGCTCCTTTAGAGGCAGGGCGCTAATCGTTTTGTTAAGGATGCTAAGTAGCATAGGGTGGCGGAAGTTAACGGCCATTGCCAGCTGAGCATTGTTTTGCTCGGTAATGGTTCCAGTGATTTTAAACTGCCCTAAGTAGTCTTGATGGAGAAGGGGGGCGGCATGATGCAAAGAAGCCAACACATATTCAATTTCTTCTTTTTGCAACGCTTGGAAAGCACTGACATGATTGATATAGGTTTGTCCCTGACAGGCTAGGCAGAGCGAAGGGAGTACGGTTGCTCCACCACTATTCTCAATGATTCCGATACTCTCGGAACGGCTTGGTGTGAAGCTACCAAAGCGATCCGCTCGACTGAGTATTACCCAAGGCTCGTAACTGTAGGCCTGAGTAAAATCCATATATCTCGCCTTTTCCGAGGTTGGCGTCATGTTGGTCAATAACATGGTTTCACCACGATTAAATGCAACTTCTGCCGCTTCAGTGGTGATGTAGGTCTTGGTCTCAAATGAGACGCCCAGGACGTTACCAATCAGCTTAAGTACATCAGCAGATAGACCATCGTGTTGCTTCTGATCATTGATGAAGTCATAAGGGTACCAATGTCCGTGAACTCCAACAGGAATTGTCGGGTTTCTTTCCAACCACTCTTGCTCTTCTAACGTAAGGTTGAGCGTCCCGTAATTTAAAAGCATTGAGTGTTGAGAAGGCGCAAGCCATTGATTGTATATGGAAGTAAGTGAATCTTGCTTGATGTCTTCTAAGGCAAAGTTAATTCTACTCAATAGCCTATGTTTGCCTTTCTTCACAGCAAAGTGGAGATGGTCAGCGGGTAAATCGGGCAATAATGAAAGCATCAGCGACTCTTGGGGCTGCTCTCTCAACAGGGCTGATAGAGCGAGCGCATCACCGATATAAGCATCAACGTGGTTCTCTTTGATGGCGAGGAAAGCATCTTGCGTACTCGTTAACCTGGTTATCCGACTGTCGGGTAGCAAGCTAGGAAGCAAATCATTCAACGCAAAACCTTCTTCAAGAGCAAGATTGGCTGTCGCGAGATCGCTCAGTTGGTTAATGCTTCGTTGTTGGGTGATTACCGCTCGACGAATTGAAAACATCGGTTCACTGAACGCCATATAATCTTGGCGCTCTTTTGTCGCTGAAACCCCAACCAATAAATCGAGTTCACCTTGTCTAAATGCGTCTAGTACTGCACTGAAAGTAGGATAGAGCGTGAGCTCATATTCAAATCCAGCTTTAATCGACGTTTGATCTAGCATGGTTATCAATAACCCTTCGGTAACGCTGCTACCGCTAGGAGTCTTATGTTGATAGCTATATGGCACCATGTCGTAAGAGGGGAGGCCAACTCTTAGAACAGGCTTGTTCGATGAGCTTATAGTGCTTGAACTCAATGCGTGGTTTGACTGTGCTTGAACTTGAACCTCGGCATGGACATAGAGCGGCTGCGCCACTAAACATAGCCAGATAAAGGGCAGTAAGAAGCGTTTAACTAGGTTTTGAACACAATCGTCATGCATAAAGACATCCTGTCATTAGCGGTTTATTTGTAGAGGAACTAACAGTTAGCTGCGGCTGGCACAGCTTTAACAAGTGGTGGTAGAGCAAAGTTGTCTGCTTGTTGTAATGCCATTTGTTGTAAATGCGCCAAACCACTGCTGTCTGATTGAAGTAGGCTATCTAAATGGCGCTTGAGTTGTTCAACTTTGTCATGTGCTCCTAATGCTTGATAACACACCGCCAGTAAGAAAAATGCCTCGATATCATTTTCAGAAAACTCATTGGTGGATGTGTTTTCGATATGTTGCAGTGCCGAATCTGGTTGATTGAGTTGGATAAGCTGTATGGTGCGACACAACTTGAGTAGTGGTTTGCTGAGTGCATAGCTCTTTTCTGCATGAGAAAGTCTCTGCCATGCCGCTTCCGGTCGCCACAATTGCAGCTCCTTCTCTGTCAGTTTTGAAGAGTCAAACCATAGGATCAGAGCCCGTTTTCCTGATGTATCCCAGATCGAGTGAGGTAGAAGCGGTGCTAAAGATTTTAAATGTTGGGTGGCTTTATCAAAATCGCGGTTGAGCAGTTGTAGCCACACCATGGTATTAGTGAGTTCGATATTGCTACTATTCACTGATAACACATGATCAATCATGCTGTCAGCCATCTCTAACTTATTGGTGTTTAAGCACACTTTTACTTTAAGCCGCTGCAATTTGAGACTGCGCGGGTTGGCCGTGATCAAGGCATCGAGTTGGGTTAGCGCGTCATGATATTGTTGCTTAGCTATCAGGATTTCAACGAGCTTTGTCTTGGCTGGGAGGTAATCATGCAACTGCAACAGGCCGTTGAGCATGGCTTGCGCTTCATCGAGTTTTTGGTTTTTGATAAGGACTTTCGCCATATAGACAATGGCATCTTTCAAAGCTGAAGGATCCGGTGCTTTGGCGAAGAGAGGCTTCACGGCATTGAGACCACTTTTAACGTATGTTTGCTCGAGTGTTGAAAAGTAGTGTTGTCTGGAGAGTCCTGACGTGACACGTTTGATGATATCGTCTGCACGTATCGGTTTAATTAAATACCCATCTGGTTCGAAGTTTGCGTAACCAAAGAAGATATCTTGACTGTCATTACCAGTCACAATGAAAACCAGAGTTTGTGGTTTGATCAGCTCTTTTTGTTGTAAGTACTCCAATAGCTGCAGGCCATTACTGCCAGCACCAAGGTCGTGGTCGACCAATAGAATATCAAATCGGTGTGCTCGACACGCCTCAATAGCATTTTGAGCATTGGACGCACTGATAACGTTGTTGTTAGGTACACCAAGCTTGATAAGAAGCGCTCTGGTCGCACTCTGAATTACGCTACTGTCATCAATGATCAGGTAGCGTGATTGGGCAAGTATATCCATATATTAGCCTTATGACGTTTGAGCCTTTACCGTACATATCCATCTGTTTATCGAATTATTTATCTAGGATTGCACAGCTTATTTATTAGACACTTAAGTGTAGAAGGGCATGTTATGAAATGCCACCTGGTGCATAAAAACAGAGTGTTTTTGGAAAGGGCATCACGTACGTAATAAGGGGGAGGGTATGTAAAAGGTAATAAAAAGCCGCCTAATGATAGGCGGCTTTTAAACGGTATGCGTTTCGCTCTTAGCTTCTTAGCTATGGGCTAAAGAACCATTGCAGCAATCCAACCGAATGCAATCAGTGGAAGGTTGTAGTGTAGGAAAGTTGGTACTACCGTTTCCCATACGTGCTCGTGTTGACCATCTGCGTTAAGGCCAGATGTTGGACCCAACGTAGAGTCAGACGCTGGAGAACCTGCGTCACCCAATGCTGCAGCAGTACCCACTAGTGCGATAGTCGCCATTGGAGAGAAACCAAATGCTGCCGCTAGCGGAACGTAAATCGTCGCAAGAATTGGAATCGTAGAGAACGAAGAACCGATACCCATGGTTACCAGTAGGCCTACAACCAGCATTAGGAGTGCAGCAAGAGGCTTGTTGTCGCCGATTGATGTTGATAGCGCTTCAACCAGAGACTCAACGCCACCAGTTTGTTTCATCACCGCTGCAAAACCTGCTGCTGCGATCATGATGAAGCCGATCATCGCCATCATGTGAACGCCTTTCGTGAACACATCTTGTGTCTCTTTCCATGCAATCACGCCACCAAACGTAAACACCATGAAGCCAGCCAAAGCACCAATGATCATAGAGCCAGTAGAAAGTTGTACAGTCAGTGCTGCTACAATACCCACTGCTGCAACAATGATGTGTTTCTTGTTGATTTGCTTAGTCTCTGTAGAAACCGTTGTAAGTTCAGTTTCTTTGTATTGACGAGGTTTGCGGTAAGTAAAGAACACTGCAGTCAGTAGACCAAAGATCATACCTGCTGCTGGTAGTAGCATCGCGACAGGAACTTGGCTCGCAACAACATTTTCTAGGCCGTTGTCATGAAGGTTCTTTAGCAGGATGTTGTTTAGGAAGATACCACCGAAACCGATTGGAAGAACCATATAAGGTGTGATCAGACCGAAAGTCAGAACACACGCGATCAAACGACGATCGAGGTTCATTTTTGCAAACACGCCTAGTAGAGGTGGAATCAAAATTGGGATGAAGGCGATATGCACAGGGATAACGTTTTGAGAAGACATCGTTACAAGAATAAGTGATGCAAGAATGCCGTATTTCAAACCAGTCGAAGCTGTGCTGTTCTCTTTGCCGTGAATGCGCTTGATAACGCTTTGAGCAAGCAGGTCAGTAATACCTGAGCGTGAGATAGCAACAGCAAATGTCCCTAACATTGCGTAGCTTAGAGCGATAGTCGCGCCGCCACCTAAGCCACTTTCAAAAGCAGCAACGGCATCGTTAAGAGTCATGCCCGACACAACGCCACCGATGATCGCACTGAACGTGAGAGCAACGACAACGTTAACACGCATCAAGGCTAGAACTAGCATGATGCAAACTGATATAACAACAGGGTTCATAATTTTCTCGGAGTGTTGTGTTTAACTATTTTTAATTAATGACATTACGAAAAGACGTGTGTCGATTTTATTTTTATTCTGGTTCAACAAGTGGCCAGCCGCCAAGCGCTTTCCATTTGTTGACAATACCGCAAAACAGTTCAGCTGTTTTCTGGGTATCATACAAAGCAGAGTGTGCTTCTTTGTTGTCGAATTCCATCCCTGCAGTACGGCAAGCTTTAGCCAGAACGGTTTGGCCGTAGGCAAGTCCACTTAAGGCAGCAGTGTCAAAAGTTGCAAAAGGATGGAAAGGGACGCGTTTAAGCTTACAACGCTCACTAGCAGCATTGACGAAGTTTAAGTCGAATGTTGCGTTGTGTGCCACCATAATGGCGCGGCTGCAGTTGGAAGCTTTTTGTTCTTTTCTCACAAGTTTGTAGATCTCTTTGAGGGCTTCTTGCTCAGAGACCGCACCACGTAATGGACTGAAAGGGTCTTTGATGCCGTTGAAATCTAAGGCTTCTTGCTCGATGTTGGCACCTTCAAAGGGCTCGATATGAAAATGAAGCGTCGATGCTGGATGGAGATCTCCGTTTTCATCCATTTTTAGGGTAATGGCACAGATTTCTAATAATGCATCGGTTTTCGCGTTGAACCCTGCGGTTTCCACGTCAATGACTACTGGAAAATAGCCACGGAAACGTTTTTTTAGGGTCAGAGCTTCGTTTTCTACAGTCATGTTAGCCCAAATAAGTGTGATTGAGGCTGCATTATTGCAGATAATAGCAGTGATAAAAACTCCAGAAAGTGATTAATTCATAAATTAGCTACCCACACTCGGCGCGATATTTGCATTAATCTGTTCAGAGAGAATATGCGGCAATTGGCTGCATTGTTAAACGAATTGCTTAAGAGATATTCCCCCTTATGAATAAACGACTAATTACAGGTTCAATTCTGTTTTCGTTACTGATGTCGTCGACGGCGCTTGCGCAAGAGAAGCGATATGGGGCATCTCCTCAACAGTCGACTTGGGAAATGGTGGCAAATACCCCATTGGAATGTCGATTGGTTCACCCAATTCCAAACTTTGGTGATGCGGAGTTTTCATCCCGTGCCAGCAAAAAGATCATATTAGACTTTGAATTGAAAATGCGCCGTCCAATGGGGGCAACACGCAATGTCAGTTTGATCTCTATGCCGCCTCCGTGGCGTCCAGGTGAGAGTGCTGATCGAATGACAACGATTAAGTTTTTCCAACAATTTGACGGCTATGTTGGTGGTCAAACTGCTTGGGGTATCTTGAGCGAGTTAGAGAAAGGGCGTTACCCAACGTTTAGCTACCAAGAGTGGCAAAGCCGAGACCAACGAATTGAAGTGGCACTCTCTTCGGTATTGTTCCAACAGAAATATAATGTGTTCAGTGACTGTATTTCGAATCTACTGCCTTACAGCTTTGAAGATATCTCATTTACGATTCTGCACTACGATCGAAACAGTGACCAGTTGAGTAAGGCATCGCAAAAGCGCTTGAGTCAGATTGCCGAATACATTCGTTATAACCAAGATATTGACCTTGTGCTGGTGGCGACCTATACCGATTCGGCGGACAGCAAAGGTGTTAGCCAAAACTTATCGGAGCGTCGAGCAGAGTCTTTACGTGAGTACTTTAAATCGCTTGGTCTTTCCGAAGAGCGAATTCAGGTGCAAGGTTATGGTAAGCGCCGCCCAATTGCTGATAATGCGTCTCCAATTGGCAAAGATAAGAACCGACGCGTGGTGATTTCGCTTGGACGAACTCAGGTCTAGATTTTACGGTTCTTGCCGCTTTAATAAGTTAACTGATAAAAAATGCCAGTCTGTTGAGACTGGCATTTTTTGTTTCCGGGCAGGAACTAATTCAGACGGAACTTAGCAATGATTTCACAATTGGTTGCGGTATCGATCTTTTCAACCATGGACGCTATCTGGGGGTTCGGGTGACGTTTCATGAAGTCAATCAATGCCTTTTTGCAGCAGCCAATAGAATCGATGAAGCTTGAGCATTGCGTGTTAGGGCACTGAGGAATAAGGGTTAACACTTTTTCAGAAGCCAGTTGAAGATACTTCAATTCATAATCAGTGTCGCCCGCCCAACGCCAAAATTGCGCTAAGTTGTGGCAAGAGATAACTGAAATTAATAGTCGCTCGTCAGCTTCAATATCAGTGCGTTCAGTGATTTTTTCACTGAGAGTCAGAGCTTGCTGATAATGAAGGATGCTTCGAATAGGATCGTCGAGTTGCAGTGCAGTATCGGCAAGTAATGTGTGTTTTTCCCATTCGTTTATCATGATGATAGCTCCCTAATTAAAACTGGCATCAATCTAAACGATAATCATTATCAAGTAAAGTCTAATGATTGAGAATTCGGCAAGATATAGTGTTTTCTGAGACGCGCTGCTACAAAATAGAGGCAAATAAAAAGCGAGCACCATGCTCGCTTTATGTCTTACAGAATGTTGCTATTCAGTGAAGTTTAGATAAGGAATTAACCTTCTAGACCTGCACTTGCTTGTTTGTTTTGAATCAGCTCAATCATGTAGCCGTCAGGGTCTTTAACGAATGCAATGTGAGTTGAACCGCCTTTCACAGGGCCTGGTTCACGAGTAACGTTGCCGCCTGCCGCTTTGATAGCGTCACAAGTACTGTAGATGTCGTCAACGCCAATCGCTACGTGACCAAATGCGTTACCAAGGTCGTACTCAGACGTACCCCAGTTGTAAGTCAGCTCGATTACAGAGCCCTGTGACTCATCGCCATAGCCCACGAATACTAATGTGTATTCGTACTCTTTGTTTTCGTTACGACGAAGTACATTCATACCCATAACGTTTGTGTAGAACTCGATTGAACGGTCAAGATCACCAACGCGCAGCATGGTGTGTAAAATACGGCCATTTGACATAGTGTTTTGCTCCTAGCTTAGATGTTTTTATAGAAAACCGATAATTGGTTAGACTTCGGTCTTCTCTTTGAATTCGCATAAGTCTTCAATGATGCAGCTACCACAGCGTGGCTTGCGCGCCACACAAGTATAGCGGCCGTGCAGAATCAGCCAGTGGTGTACATCTAGCTTGAACTCCTTTGGTACGACTTTAAGCAGTTTTTGCTCAACGTCATCAACAGTTTTACCCATTGCGAACTTACTACGATTCGATACGCGATAAATGTGAGTATCGACGGCAATGGTTGGCCAGCCAAATGCAGTGTTGAGCACCACATTTGCTGTTTTTCGGCCAACACCAGGTAAGGCTTCAAGAGCGGCACGGTCTTCAGGAACTTCGCCGTTGTGCAGGTCGAGCAACATGCGACAGGTCTTGATAGTGTTCTCGGCTTTAGAGTTAAACAGGCCGATCGTCTTGATGTACTCTTTTAGCCCCTCGACACCTAGGTCGTAGATAGCTTGAGGTGTGTTGGCGACAGGATAAAGCTTGTCGGTTGCCTTGTTCACACTGACATCAGTCGCTTGGGCTGATAGTAAAACAGCGATTAACAGCTCAAACGGCGAACTCCAGTTAAGTTCGGTTTGAGGATTCGGGTTGTTCTCCCTTAAACGCTCTAAGATCTGAACGCGTTTGACATTATTCATAGTGACATTACTTTCCAGTTTTAAAGCTTGGAGTCGCTTAAGCGTCAAGCTTGCTCATTTTTGCACTCTTATGAGTGTCTCTATTTATATTTGCAAAAGGGGCTAAATTAGCCCCTTTGAATAGTTTGAACTACGCGTTAGTAACACGAGCACGTTCGATGGTTGGTTTTTCTTGTTTTGGCTGTCTTGCTTTCGCTTGATGGTCGATGAGGTTTTTCAATGCAATCAAGAAGCCAACGCCAATAAACGCGCCCGGCGGAAGCAGTGCCAGTAGGAAGCTATTATCGAATTGGAATATTTCAATTCGTAGTGCGGCTGCCCAATCGCCAAGTAACAGATCCGCACCGTCAAACAGAGTGCCATTACCAATGACCTCGCGCATAGCGCCCAGTACAACAAGAACGGCAGTCATGCCCATACCCATCCAGAAGCCGTCTTGTGCTGCTGGGAGTACGGTGTTTTTAGAAGCGAATGCCTCTGCGCGACCAATAATAATACAGTTGGTTACGATAAGCGGAATAAAGATACCTAGAGACAGATATAGGCCGTAAGCGTAAGCATTCATCAATAGTTGAACGCAAGTTACTAACGACGCGATGATCATGACAAATACGGGAATACGTACTTCTTTTGGAACATGGTTACGAACCAGAGATACGCAAACATTCGAGCCAACTAGAACTAACAGTGTTGCAATGCCCAAGCCTAGCGCGTTAGTCACAGTCGACGACACCGCTAGTAATGGACAAAGGCCAAGCAGTTGTACAAGGGCAGGGTTGTTTGCCCACATACCATTTTTGATTAGTGTTTTATGTTCACTCATTACGCTCCTCCGCAGTTTTTAGGCTGAGATAATAGTGTTTGTTGGTTTTCATTAACGAAAACGACGGCGTTTTTAACCGCTTTGACAACAGCTCTTGGTGTGATAGTCGCACCAGTAAATTGGTCAAAGTCACCGCCATCTTTGCGTACTTTCCATTTATCTTGGTTCGCTTCAGTGACTTGCTTGCCAGTAAATGAAGTGATCCAGTCGGTGACGCGTAGATCGATCTTATCCCCAAGTCCAGGTGTCTCTTGGTGTGAAAGCACACGAGTTCCCAATATAGTACCATCGATATCAAGACCAACGATCACCTTAATCGCACCGTTATATCCATCAGGTGCAATCGCTTCAATCGCAATTGCGCTCGGTTCACCATTGATGGTTGCTATGTACGCTGGCATGGCTTGTTTACTGCCAAGTGCTTCAGATTCAACCAAGGTACAGGATGAAAAAAGTTCATTATCGTGCTTCTCGTGAGGAATCACTTGATTCAAAACCGACAGCAGTTGAGCTTGTTCTTGTAGCTTGATCTGATCTTTGGTCAGGTAGTGAGTCACAGCCACTAAACCAGTCGATGCACAGGCAAAAATCGCAAGGGTTAGACCATTTTTTCTAATCGCATTTAGCATTGTCTGTCGTTTCCTTAATGGCCGTATGTACGAGGTTTGGTGTAGTAGTCGATCAACGGAACGCACATGTTTGCTAACAATACTGCAAATGCAACGCCATCAGGGAAACCACCCCAGCTACGAATAATGAAGACTAAGCCACCGATCATTGCACCGAAAACGAGTCGACCTTTAACCGTGGTTGAGGCTGAAACCGGATCTGTTGCAATGAAAAATGCACCTAGCATAGTCGCACCAGAAAGTAGGTGAACCATAGGCGATGCTGTCTCACCCGGAGTAAGCACACTGAACACCAGACTAAACAGCGCCAGACTCGCTAAGAAAGAAACAGGGATATACCACTGAATCACGCGCTGTTTGATAAGTACTAAACCGCCCAGAAGGTAAGCGATGTTTACCCACTCCCAACCGATGCCTGCAAGCCAGCTAAACTGTGGCTGTGAAAGTGCTTCAGAAGCTGTGTTACCTGCAGCTAATGCTGTCTTAAAGGCATCCAGTGGCGTTGCCATTGTCGTGCCATCGATACCGATACGAGCTTGCTGCAATGATAGGCCTTCATTGTTGAAGCCAGTGAAGATCATCAAGAACGAATCAACAAAACTTGCAGGCTCTGCACTCAAACTGATTGGCGCATTCCAGCTGGTCATTTGTACTGGGAATGAAATCAGCAATACCACGTACGCGACCATGGCTGGGTTAAATGGGTTTTGTCCTAATCCACCATAGAGGTGCTTAGCAATAACAATGGCAAAGAATAAGCCGATAACCATCAACCACCACGGAGAGTGTGGAGGGATTGCAACACTAAGCAACCAAGCTGTCACGACTGCACTGTAGTCACGCAGAGCCATGATAGGTGGGCGCTTACGAAGCAACATAACACCAGCTTCAAAAGCAACGGCGAGCAAAATAGCCAAAACAAGTTGGATAATTGTGCCCCAACCAAAGAAGTAGGTTTGCGCCAATAATCCAGGTAATGCCGCAATCGCCACCCATTTCATTAGATCTGGCGTGCTTCTGCGGCTATGCGCGTGCGGTGAGCTGGCAATAAAGAAGGCCACTACTCTTTCTCCTCAATGTTCTTTTTATTCTGCTCTTGCTGAGCTTTTCTAGCTTTAGCGCGTGCAATAGCGGCAGCGACTGCAGCTTTTTTCGGATCAACCGCTTCGTCTGCTGATTCCGTATCTACTTCTTCCACTTGTGGTTGAGCTTGCTGTGCCTTTTTCGCTTTAGCGCGCGCAATGGCCGCGGCAACTGCAGCTTTTTTCGGATCAACCGTTTCGTCTGCTGATTCCGTTTCTACTTCTTCCACTTGTGGCTGAACTTGCTGTGCCTTTTTGGCTTTGGCGTGCGCAATGGCAGCGGCAACTGCAGCTTTCTTCGGGTCAACCGCTTCGTCTGCTGGTTCCGCTTCTACTTCTTCAGCTTGTGGTTGAGCTTGCTGTGCCTTTTTCGCTTTCGCGCGCGCAATGGCAGCAGCAACTGCAGCTTTCTTCGGGTCAACCGCTTCGTCTGCTGATTCCGTTTCTACTTCTTCAGCTTGTGGTTGAGCTTGTTGTGCCTTTTTCGCTTTAGCGCGCGCAATGGCGGCAGCAACCGCAGCTTTCTTCGGGTCAACCGCTTCGTCTGCTGACTCCGTTTCTACTTCTTCCACTTGTGGCTGAGCTTGCTGTGCCTTTTTGGCTTTGGCACGATCAATGGCAGCAGCAACCGCAGCTTTCTTCGGATCAACCGTTTGGTCTGCTGATTCGGTATCTACTTGTTCAGTTTGTGGCTGAGCTTGTTGTGCCTTTTTCGCTTTAGCGCGTGCAATGGCAGCAGCAACTGCGGCTTTTTTCGGATCAACCGTTTCGTCTTCTGATTCGGTATCTACTTGTTCATTTTGTGGCTGAGCTTGCTGTGCCTTTTTCGCTTTGGCACGCGCAATAGCTGCAGCTACAGCGTCTTTTTTGCTGTCCGAACTCGCATCAGAGTTTGTTTCTGATTGTTGAGCTTTCTTAGCTTTAGCTCGAGCTATTGCGGCAGCTACGGCATCTTTCTTGTTGTCACTGCTTGCGTCTGAGCTTGTTTCTGCCTGTTGGGCTTTTTTCGCTTTAGCGCGTGCAATGGCAGCAGCGACCGCATCTTTTTTGTCTTCGCCTGACGTTTGGTTTTCTGCATTAGCTTGTTGAGCTTTACGCTCTCTTGCTAGCTTCTTACGCTCCTCACGCAGCTTGGACATTTCAGAGTTATCTGGTTCTGCACTGTTGCTTTGTTGAGCCGCAGCTTGTTTCGCTTTTGCTTTCGCAATGGCTGCGGCGACTGCTGGTTTCACAGCAGGCTCTGTACTTGTAGTGTCCGCAGCCGCTTTTTGCGCTTTCACTCGTGCGATAGCTGCAGCAATAGCATCATCCCCGTCAGATGTTTTCATCTCTTTACGACGGTTATCTGCTGCTTTCTTAAAGCGGTTTTCGCGTTCTGCTTTATCGCGTTCCATACGAGCATTTTTCTCTTCAAAACGCTGTTTGGCTCTCTCGGCTGCAGCAGCTTCATCGCGGCGAGTTTTGATTTCGGCTTTCGCTTGGCGGTAGTACTGAACTAATGGGATCTCACTCGGACAGACAAACGCACAAGCTCCACATTCAATACAATCTTTAATGTTCAGTTCTTCACACTTATCGAGCTCATTCGCCTTAGCGTGCCATTGCAGTTGCTGTGGTAATAGAGAAGCTGGGCAAGCCTCTGCACATTGACTACAACGGATACACTCCATTTCATAGCTATTTGGAGAAATCTCGCGACGTGTCGGCGCTAGAATACAGTTCGACGTCTTAGTGATTGGCACATTTTCATGCGGCAGGGTAAAGCCCATCATTGGGCCACCTAGAATGAGTCGCGGTAACTTTTTATCGGCTTTGTATCCAAATTCTTCGAGCAATGCGCTTACTGGTGTGCCCAGTAGAGCCCAAACGTTACGTGGCTGCTTAAAGGTTTTCCCGGTAAGTGTGACTACGCGATTCACAACAGGCTCGCCATCAATAACAGCACGTTTGATTGAGTAGAGTGAGCCAACGTTTTGAACTAATACCCCGATATCGGCTGGAATGCCACCGGCAGGTACTTCTTTGTTGGTCAGGATCTTAATCAGCTGTTTTTCACCACCCGATGGGTATTTGGTAGGGATAACGCGGATGACAATATCTTTCTCTTTCGCGGCAAGTTCGAGAGCTTTGATCGCCTCGGGCTTGTTGTCTTCGATACCAATGACAGTCAGCTTTGGCTGCAGCAGGTGCTCGACAACTTCGATGCCTTTGAGCACTTCGTCTGCGTGCTCTTGCAGTAACTTGTCGTCAGAGGTGATGTAAGGTTCACACTCTGCCGCGTTAACGATTAGAATCTCTGTGCGACCTAATCCTGATTGCAGTTTTTTCGCAGTCGGGAAGCCAGCACCACCCATACCGGAAATACCAGCCTGACGAATGATATCAAGTAGCTCATCTGATGTTTTTTCGGTGTAATCTTCAGTACCTTGGCGCTCGATCCATTGATCATTGCCATCTGGTTTGATCACAATGCTAAGTTCAGATAGGCCAGAAGGGTGCGCTGTCGTTCTTGGTTCGATTGCGACAACGGTACCTGATGTAGGAGCATGAACAGGAAGTGTGAAGCCTGTATCGAGAGCTGTCAGCTGTTGGCCTTTCAATACATTATCGCCAATGGCGACCAGAAGGTTGCCCGCTTTACCAATGTGCTGTTTTACAGGCAGGACAATTTCTTGCGGGATCGCAGCGTGAGCGATAGCTAAACCGTTAGATTGCTTTTTGTTTTCAGCAGGGTGAACACCACCTGGAAATGTCCAAACAGAGCCGGTACGAATTTGTTCAATTAATGAGTTCATACTAACCCTACGCTTGTTTTTCTGCGTTTGCAGCTTGGTTAGTAATATCAGTAACCGGAATCATGTTCATCTGCCATTTCCAATTTTCAGTTGTTGTTGCTACTGGAATCATCTCGATACAGTCTGTAGGGCATGGAGCCACACAAAGATCACATCCAGTACATTCATCTTTGATCACCGTGTGTAGGGCTTTGGTCCCGCCAACAATCGCATCGACCGGACATGCTTGAATACATTTAGTACAGCCGATACACATATCTTCATGAATGAAGGCAACGGTCTTAACTTTGTTGTCGAGATCGTGTGCTGAATCTTCAACTTCTACACCCATCAAATCGGCAAGCTTTTCGATTGTTGCCTGACCGCCTGGAGGACATTTATTGATGTTATCTCCGTTGGCAATAGCTTCCGCGTACGGTCTACAGCCAGGGTAACCACATTGACCACATTGTGTTTGAGGCAGAATAGTGTCGATTTGATCGACGATAGGGTCAGCCTCAACTTTAAATCGGATAGATGCAAAACCGAGAATGGCGCCAAATACAGCGGCCAATACAGCTAAGGCAATAATTGCAATTAAAATGGTACTCATGGTTACTTCACCAATCCTGTAAAGCCCATGAATGCAAGAGACATCAGCCCAGCTGTGATCATCGCAATGGAAGCGCCTTTGAATGGCATTGGTACATCAGCCACGGTAATGCGCTCACGCATAGCGGCAAATAGGATCAGCACCAAAGAGAAACCAATCGATGCACCGAAGCCGTAAACGATCGATTGAATAAAGTTGTGATTCTCGTTGATGTTAAGAAGTGCCACACCTAATACTGCACAGTTGGTTGTGATCAGTGGCAAGAAGATACCCAGAAGTCGGTATAGAGTTGGACTGGTTTTGTGCACAACCATCTCAGTAAACTGAACCACAACAGCAATCACCAAGATGAAGCTCATGGTTCTTAGATACTCAATGCCCAGTGGCGCAAGGATGTAGTTTTCTACAAGGTACGAGCAAACCGACGCCAGTGTTAACACAAACGTCGTGGCAAGGCCCATACCGATTGCCGTCTCCAGTTTTTTGGAAACGCCCATGAAAGGACACAGCCCTAAAAATTTAACTAGCACAAAGTTGTTGACCAGCACAGTGCCAACCAACAACAAAAGGTATTCGGTCATAATGGATTAATTCTTGAAATTCCGATCCCAATATTATCCTGCTTTGCTCACCTAATAACAACCAAGGATCGTTAGGGATTTAGGCAGTTGATGAAAAAATCTACGCCTAATCGTTTGATTCACTTGGTTGTAGCAAGTATAGACGCTCTTAATCCCAAGGATCGTTGCAAAATGTAAGACTAAGAATGCAGATATTACGAGTAGAGTGATACGAAGTTTCGAGGATTTCAGGTCAACAAAAACGCAAAAAGCCGCATCAAGTGATGCGGCTTCTTTAAATTTGGCTCCCCCTGCGGGACTCGAACCTGCGACATACGGATTAACAGTCCGCCGTTCTACCAACTGAACTAAGGGGGAATTGCTTGTTAGCGACGCGAATATTAATAACACCACCGATTTCTGTCAACAGAAAATAGCGACAAAAAAATAGATAAATTACTTTACTTTTCTGTATCCCTTGTAGAATTTGGCTTTGCTTTAGTTATCCACCAAAATTGTGGATAAGTGTGTGGGCGAAACTTTGACAACGCTAATAAGGCGTTTTCTTCGGAAAGGGTGGTTTGTTGTAAGTGATTGGCTAGTATGGCTTTATTCTGATTGTTGGCGCGTGTATAACTTTTTGTGGTTACTGTGTGAACAGCATAAAACGTGGTTATTTCAGATATTTTGGGGAAAAGTCGTGGATGAAAATATTCGAGATTAAGCGGAGAAGCTTGGGTAGGGCGACGGATAATATCAATTAATCTGAATAAAAGCTATAACTTAACAACAATAATATGAAGTGATTATCTCGATAAAGGTTGCATCTATAGCCAACCTAAGGAGACAATACCCTGATTAAATAAACAGTATGGGAATGACAACCTATGAGTAAGCTCTTTGACTTGGTTTCTGACTATAAACCTTCAGGTGACCAACCTACCGCTATTGCAAAGCTGTTAGATGGTTTAGATTCTGGGCTAGCGCACCAAACGTTATTGGGGGTTACTGGTTCGGGTAAGACCTTTACCTTAGCTAATGTCATTTCCGAAGCACAGCGTCCAGCTATTTTACTCGCACCAAATAAAACCCTAGCGGCTCAATTGTACGGTGAGATGAAAGCCTTCTTCCCGAATAACGCAGTTGAGTATTTCGTTTCTTACTATGACTACTACCAGCCGGAAGCTTACGTACCAACCACTGATACCTTCATTGAGAAAGACGCGTCGGTTAACGCACACATCGAACAAATGCGCCTCTCCGCAACTAAGGCCCTGCTTGAACGTAAAGATGCCATTATCGTAGCGTCAGTATCTGCGATATACGGTCTGGGTGATCCCAAGTCTTACCTCAAAATGATGCTTCATGTCTGTCGCGGTGATGTGATTGACCAACGAGATATTCTACGTCGTCTAGCTGAACTGCAATACTCAAGAAACGATGTTGCCTTTGAGCGCGGCCAGTTCCGTGTGCGTGGGGAGGTGATCGATATTTTCCCAGCTGAGTCTGATCAAGATGCCGTTAGAATCGAGATGTTCGATGATGAAGTTGACTGTATTAGTATTTTCGACCCACTTACTGGGGTGGTAAAGCAGCGCGACTTGCCACGTTTTACTGTCTACCCGAAAACGCACTATGTGACGCCACGCGAAACCATATTAGATGCGATTGAGAACATCAAAGAAGAACTGCGTGAACGAGCGCAATACCTAAAAGATAATAATAAACTGTTGGAAGAACAGCGTATTTCTCAACGTACACAGTTTGATATTGAGATGATGACGGAGCTTGGTTTCTGTTCAGGCATCGAGAACTACTCCCGTTATTTAAGTGGGCGTGCGGAAGGTGAAGCACCACCGACTTTATTTGATTACTTACCTGCTGATGGGCTTTTGGTTATTGATGAGTCACACGTAACAGTGCCGCAAATTGGTGCTATGTATAAAGGTGACCGCTCGCGTAAAGAGACGCTGGTGGAGTTTGGTTTCCGTCTTCCTTCAGCACTAGACAACCGGCCAATGAAGTTTGATGAGTTTGAGGCGATTGCGCCACAGACTATCTTTGTCTCGGCGACACCGGGTAACTATGAGCTTGAGAAGTCTGATGGCGATATTGCTGATCAAGTGGTTCGTCCAACAGGTCTTCTGGACCCTGAGATTGAAGTTCGTCCAGTTGCAACTCAAGTCGACGATCTTCTGTCTGAGATTCGTATCCGTTCACAAAAAGAAGAACGAGTACTGGTAACAACATTAACCAAGCGCATGGCTGAAGACCTCACTGAGTATCTTACTGAGCATGATGTTAAGGTTCGTTACTTACACTCAGATATTGATACGGTGGAACGTGTTGAGATCATCCGAGATTTGAGGCTTGGTGAATTTGATGTCTTGGTGGGTATCAACTTGCTGCGAGAGGGCTTAGATATGCCTGAGGTCTCGCTGGTGGCGATCCTCGATGCAGATAAAGAAGGTTTCCTGCGCTCTGAGCGTTCCTTGATTCAGACGATTGGTCGTGCGGCGCGTAACCTACATGGTAAGGCGATTCTTTATGGTGACTCGATCACCAAGTCGATGAAAAAGGCAATTGATGAGACTGAGCGCCGCCGAATCAAACAGATGCAATACAATGAAGAGCAAGGTATTACCCCACAAGCATTGAAGCGCAATGTTAAAGATATCATGGAGCTTGGAGATATCACCAAGTCGAAGAAACAGCGCCAATCTAAACAAGTACCACTGTCTAAAGTGGCTGAAGAGCCAGCTAACTACGCTACATTGAGCCCTCAAGAACTCGATAAAGCAATTAGCAAGCTAGAAGCTGAAATGTATCAGCACGCCCAAAACCTAGAGTTCGAGCTTGCCGCACAGAAGCGTGATGAGATTGAACAGATGAGGCAGCAGTTCATTACCAACAGTTAATCGATAATAATCATTTGCTTGTGACGTAAAAAAAAGCCAGTAGCAAGTAATCTACTGGCTCACATTTGTGGGAATGTCATCCACTAACAACGTCAGTTGGCTAGGTGACCCGTAGGTCAATTAATAATCTGCATTCTTCATGCCGGATGTTTAACTGTATGATTTTCAGCCTGAGTAAAAAGTAAAACCATAAAAAGCGTGTTGTAATTTGCATAATGCAAAGCGGAATGCGATTATTACAATAAATGCAAAATAATATCGGCTAGGATATGCAATCAAAAACATTTGATAACAAGTCAAAGTACTTGTTAATGGTGGAAGATACAGCATCAGTTGCGGCGTTGTATCGTTCTTACCTGACCCCGTTAGAGATAGATATCAATATCGTGGGTACAGGTAAAGAGGCTATTGAGAGCCTTAACCATAGAATCCCAGACCTCATTCTTTTGGATCTTCGTCTTCCTGATATGACGGGGATGGATGTCTTATTTGCTGTAAAACAGAATTTCCCGGAAGTCCCTGTGATCTTCATGACCGCACATGGCTCAATCGATACTGCCGTCGAAGCGATGCGTCACGGGTCTCAAGATTTCTTGATCAAGCCATGTGAAGCAGACCGTCTTCGTATCACAGTAAACAATGCAATCCGTAAAGCAACCAAGCTGAAGAATAGCGCTGAGCATCCGGGTAGCCAAAATTATCAAGGTTTTATCGGCAGTAGCCAAACCATGCAGCAGGTGTATCGTACCATCGATTCAGCCGCATCAAGTAAAGCCAGTATTTTTATCACTGGTGAAAGTGGTACCGGTAAAGAGGTGTGTGCCGAAGCGGTCCATGCTGCGAGTAAACGTGGTGACAAGCCGTTTATTGCCATTAACTGTGCCGCAATCCCTAAAGACTTGATTGAGAGTGAACTGTTTGGTCACGTGAAAGGTGCGTTCACGGGAGCGGCTACCGACCGACAAGGCGCTGCCGAATTAGCCGATGGAGGGACCTTGTTCCTCGATGAGCTGTGTGAAATGGACCTCGAGCTTCAAACAAAACTTCTTCGCTTTATCCAAACGGGTACGTTCCAAAAAGTAGGTTCTTCAAAAATGAAGAGTGTGGATGTGCGTTTTGTTTGTGCGACGAACCGTGACCCATGGAAAGAAGTGCAAGAGGGTCGCTTCCGCGAAGATTTATATTACCGCCTGTACGTTATCCCGTTGCATCTTCCGCCATTGCGCGAGCGTGGTGAAGACGTCATTGAAATTGCTTACTCATTGCTAGGCTATATGTCAGTGGAAGAGGGCAAAGCGTTTGTTCGTTTCTCTCAAGAAGTGATCGACCGATTTAATCAATATGAGTGGCCAGGTAACGTACGTCAATTGCAGAATGTTTTGCGAAATGTTGTGGTGCTTAATAACGGCAAAGAGATCAACTTAAACATGTTGCCACCACCACTCAACCAACCGCTGGAAAACAGTCTACGATTGAAAGAGAAACAGAGCGAAGATATATCCGTTAAAGATATCTTCCCACTGTGGCTCACTGAAAAAACTGCGATAGAACAAGCAATTAAAGCGTGTGATGGTAATATTCCGAGAGCGGCTGGTTTCTTAGATGTCAGCCCATCAACTATTTATCGCAAATTACAGGCGTGGAACGCAAAACAATCATCCTCAGAATAATTAGTGCATAAGAATAACGATGAAAATACTAAACCAAGAAAAAGTTGATGAACTTGCTAGTGAAATTGGCCAAGAAAATGTCCCTGTTTTACTAGAGATATTTTTAGGGGAACTCAAGGGTTATCACGAGCATTTAGAACAAAGTAATGCGGTGGACTCTGCCAAGTATTTGGCTGATATTAGCCACGCACTTAAGAGCAGCGCAGCAAGCTTTGGGGCAGATTCATTGTGTAACTTTGCGATTGGTTTGGATGCTAAGGTAAAACAAGCCAAATCTATTACAGACGAAGACTATCAAGATATGAAGGTCCTATTGGTCACAACGTACACTGAGTACCAACAGTTGATGAATTAATAAAAAGGAGCGTAATGCTCCTTCTTTGTATGACTTAGATAAGTAAACTGTTTAAGCCAATTGAGCTTCAATCGCTTGCTGAAGTTTGACCCTGTCGTGGCGCCAATCTCGATTAGGTGAGGCAAGTTCAGTCGTAACGCAATGCCATAGGCCATCGAGTTCCGGGTGAGCTGTATCGCCAATAATCACGTCAATTTTGCGCGCTTTACATGCGCGTTCACACCATTCGATTTTCTCTCTTAGTGTCATCATCCCTGCAGGGCCCGCCTCAGGCGAGAGGTTTTCGACCAAAATCACCTTAGCTTTGGTATTGTCAGCAATCGCCTTACCAATTTCTGGTAATAGCAATGGAGGCATAATGCTGGTTAAGAAACTGCCTGGCCCTAACACGATACAATCAGCTTCTGCGATTGCTTGTACCGCTTCTTTGGTTGCCGGTACCTCTGGAGAAAGATCGAGGCGGCGCAGACGCTCGTCCATGTCATCGACATTGGTTTCACCTGTAACCCAGCGGCCTTCCATCGAAAGTGCAGTTAGATCAGAAGGGTGCTCGGTCATTGGGACAATGTTGACATCGACTTTGAGCATACTGCGGATAAGATTAATTGCTTCTAATGGTCTAACAGAGAGGTTATCCAAAGCCGTGAGCATTAGGTTACCTAGGTTGTGGCCATCCAGTTCACCTTGACCTCGGAAACGATACTCAAACATCATCGAACTGATGGAAGGCTCGGTAATCAACTGGTTGATACAGTTTCGAGTGTCACCCCATGCGATACCACCTTGGCAGTCTCGAATTCGGCCTGTTGAGCCGCCATTATCAGTAGTGGCGACAATTCCCGTCGCATTACTGCCAAACTGTTTAAGTGCCGCCAACATGCGACCTAAGCCGTGGCCGCCGCCGACTGCGACGACTTTCTTTGAAGAGTACAAATTCATTTTTTAGTTCTTATTAGATTATTACCAACTATAATTTAGGGTAAATGCTTATAGGCAGATACTCAACAAGAGTTATTTTGAGGGTCTGGTGCGGTTTTTTTGCTGTTAAGGTTCGTTTTTTTGGCAACAGAACTAGATTCACACACAATTATTAAGTATTTTATACGCAGCTGCTACGCGTGCCTCAGTGTACCGTAGTTGCCATAACTCCGAGCTCTTACATGCTAAGTCGCACAGTGGTATTTTGCTGTATTGATAAGCGTTGGGAGCCAGTGACATGTTGTCACAAGGGCTTAATTGGAAATGATTATGCCTCCCGTGTTTGGAAAGGTGTTCCGTGGCGCAACAATTCGAAGATAGATTCCATCGCAAGTTTTATTACTTGCGCTTGTCGGTTACAGACGTATGTAACTTTAAATGTACGTATTGCTTACCTGATGGCTACAAGCCTTCGGGTCAAAAAAACTCGTCTTTTCTCAGTGTTCCCGAGATCAAACGTATCGTAAGAGCGTTTGCTGATTGTGGTACCTCCAAGATTCGTATTACTGGTGGCGAGCCAAGCCTACGTAAAGATTTCACTGAAATTATTGATACAGTAGCCAGCACTCCGGGTATCCAAAAAGTGGCAACCACCACCAACGGTTATCGTATGGAGAAACAGGTAGCGCAGTGGCGTGAAGCTGGTCTAACGAACATTAACGTCAGCGTTGATAGTTTAGATTCGCGCATGTTTCACCAAATCACAGGTGAGAATAAGTTCACCGAGGTGATGCGTGGTATCGATAAAGCGTTCGAAGTCGGTTATGAGCAGATCAAAGTCAACGTAGTGTTGATGAAAGATCTTAATAGCCAAGAGCTGCCTTCATTCCTTAATTGGATTAAAGACAAACCTATCCAACTGCGGTTTATTGAGCTGATGCAAACCGGCGAAATGGACGATCTGTTTGATAAACACCATGTATCAGGCGTTGCCATTAGAAACCATCTGATCGCCAACGGTTGGCTTTTGAAAGTCAAAGCCGTGAATGACGGACCTGCACAGGTATTTGTCCACCCAGATTACAAGGGTGAGATTGGTTTGATCATGCCTTATGAGAAAGACTTCTGCGAAAGCTGTAACCGCTTGCGCGTGTCTGCGACCGGCAAGCTTCACCTGTGTCTCTTTGGAGACCATGGTGTTGAGTTGCGTGATCTTCTCCAAGAGGATGAACAAGAAGACGCGCTCATCGCACGCATTCAGGCCGAGCTACAGACCAAGTCAGTGAGTCACTTTCTCCATGATGGCAACAGCGGCATGACACCGCACCTTGCCTCCATTGGCGGCTAAGCTCCCATATCAACAACATTTAATCACCTAGCTTAGATAAGCTGGGTGAGTCAGTATAATCATTGAAATAGATAGAATAGGTGAACAAATGGGTCACGCAGAGAGTAAATTCCAACCTGCAAATATCGCAGTACTAACCGTTTCAGACACTCGTACAGAAGAGAACGATACATCAGGTCGTTACTTGGCAGAAAACGCTCAAGAAGCGGGTCATAACGTTGTCGACAAGCAGATCGTGATTGATGACATGTACAAGATCCGTGCAATCGTTTCTAAGTGGATTGCCGATGAAACAGTACAAGCAATCATGATCACCGGTGGTACTGGTTTTACTTCTCGTGATAGCACTCCAGAAGCACTGAAACCGCTTTTCGATAAAGAAGTCGAAGGTTTTGGTGAGCTATTCCGTCAGGTTTCTTACGAAGAGATCGGCACATCTACAATTCAATCACGTGCGATTGCGGGTTTTGCTAATCACACAGTGATCTTTGCAATGCCTGGTTCAACAGGTGCATGTCGCACAGGCTGGACAAAAATCATCAAACAACAACTTGATGCTAGCCACCGCCCATGTAACTTCATGCCACACCTTTCTGTATAAGGCAGGTGCTCATGAGTCAATTTACTCACATTAACGCTTCGGGCGAAGCAAACATGGTCGATGTGTCGGCAAAAGCAGAAACAGTGCGTGAAGCACGTGCAGAAGCTTTTGTTCATATGGCGCCTGAGACGCTTGAGTTGATTATGTCGGGCAGCCACCATAAAGGTGATGTGTTTGCGACAGCGCGTATTGCTGGTATTCAAGCAGCAAAGAAAACTTGGGACTTGATTCCACTTTGTCATCCGTTGCTACTATCAAAGGTTGAAGTTCAACTTGAACCAGTTGTTGAAGAAAACAAGGTACGCATCGAGTCTGTTTGTAAACTGGCGGGTAAAACCGGCGTTGAGATGGAAGCTCTGACTGCAGCTTCTGTAGCGGCTTTAACCATTTACGACATGTGTAAAGCGGTACAAAAAGACATGGTGATCGATCAGGTACGCTTGCTAGAAAAAACGGGTGGCAAATCAGGCCACTTTAAGGCGGAATGATGATTACAGTTCTTTTCTTTGCACAAACTCGCGAATTGGTTGGTGTAGACAGCGTAGAGGTTGACGCAAGCTTTAACACTATCGAAGCGATTCGCAGCCACCTTGTTCAGCAAGAGGGGAAGTGGGACATCGCTTTGGAAGAGGGCAAGCTTTTGGCGGCTCTGAATCAGTCGATTGTTCCACTAAGTACTGAAGTGAAAGATGGTGACGAAGTCGCATTCTTTCCACCAGTAACCGGAGGCTAGCGATGGACTCAAGAGTATTAGTGACAGCTGAAGACTTTTCAGTTGCTGACGAATACGACTTTCTGGCTCAAGGCACCTCAGCGGGGGCTGTGGTAACTTTCGTGGGTAAGGTTCGTGACATGAACTTAGGTGATAACGTTATTGGTTTATCTCTAGAGCACTACCCAGGTATGACTGAAAAGTCTTTAAGCGAAATTTGTGATCAAGCAGAAGCCCGTTGGCCAATTCAAAAAATGCGTGTTATCCACCGAGTGGGTGACCTCGATATTGGCGATCAGATTGTATATGTTGGTGTGTCTAGTGCTCACCGAGGTGCCGCGTTTGAAGCGTGCGAATTTGTCATGGATTACCTGAAAACTAAGGCACCGTTCTGGAAAAAAGAGCGTACAACCGAGGCAACCCGTTGGGTAGAATCTCGAGATTCAGACGCGAAAGCCGCTGAACGTTGGCAGAAATAAACACCTATTTTGATGTTCGAAAACCGACTCTTTGAGTCGGTTTTTTTTTGCCTGAAGAATAATTAACCAAAAGATGCAGTAGGTTTGTGTGAATAAATACGCATATAAACTGATTAAAACAATTTGTTACACCAATATAATTCACTAAGCAGCTATTTGTTCTGCTTTTTATAGAGTGATAATCCTCACAATTAACGTAAGCAACTTAGGTGATATGTGATGCCCGATTAGCTTTCATGTGGCAATAATGTTAATTTGTCAGGGTTGTTCTAGCATAAGATGCTAAAAATAAGTATCAAAACAGATATATCAACATTTACGGCTGACTTTTAATAATACATCGTATTTAAATAGCTATAAATTACGTTTTTATTAGAGTTTATCGCTGAATCATTGAGTATTTCGGAGAATTATCCGATTTTTTGCTAGTTCTTTATGGCAAATTAATTCAATGATTGATAGTGTGTGCCGCAATCTTTGTAAGGTTTTAGGTTTTTATGCTCAAAAATTGAGCTAAATAAATCTAAATCACTAACCGTTCAGTGAACCAAGCAAAGAAGTCATGGATGCAATACAAAAACTTGGAGTTTATGCATGTACAAGAATAAAATCACTCAGGCCCTGCTTCTAGGTGCTGGTCTGGCAGTGGCTGCCACTTCTACTACATCAATCGCTGCGGACGTTCCAGCGGGTACAAAATTGGCAAAGGTTCAGGAACTCGTTCGTGGTAACGGTACTGAAGTTGCAACAATCGACCCACACAAATCTCAAGGTGTACCAGAGTCTCACGTAATTCGTGACCTACTAGAAGGTCTAGTGAATCAAGACGCGGACGGCAACACTATTCCTGGCGTAGCAAAAAGCTGGGAAACATCTGACAACAAAACTTTCACTTTCCACCTACGCGACGACGCAAAATGGTCTAACGGCGACCCAGTAACTGCTGGCGATTTCGTTTACAGCTTCCAGCGTGCGGTAGATCCAGCAACAGCATCACCATACTCTTGGTACATGGAGTACACGAAGATGGTGAACGCGAAAGACATCATTGCTGGTAAGAAAGACAAGAGCGAACTAGGCGTTAAAGCACTAGACGATAAGACTCTTGTTGTTGAGCTAGAAACAGCAGTACCATACTTCGTAATGATGACTGGCCACACAACAATGAAGCCAGTACACCAAGCAACGGTTGAGAAGTTTGGTGATCAATGGACTAAACCAGAAAACTTCGTTGGTAACGGCGCGTTCAAAGTAAACAACTGGGTTGTGAACGAGCGTCTAGAAATGGTTCGTAACACAAACTACTGGGACAACGACAAAACTGTCCTAAACAAAGTTACTTTCCTACCGATCGAAAACCAAGTAGCGGAAATGAACCGTTTCCTATCTGGTGAGATCCACTTCACTTCAACGCTGCCAACTGAGCACTTCAAGCGTCTGAAGAAAGAGCATGCAGATTCTGTATCTGTTGAAGGTAGCCTGTGTACTTACTACTACTCTTTCAACACGAAGAAAGAACCATTCAACGACGTACGTGTTCGTAAAGCGATCTCTTACGCTATCGACCGTGACATCGTATCGGGTGCTATCCTTGGCCAAGGCCAAAAACCAGCTTACTTCCTAACACCTGAAATCACAGCTAACTTCGATCCAGAAATGGCTGCATACGGTGAGCTATCTCAGAAAGAGCGTAATGCAGAAGCTGCACGTCTTCTTGAAGAAGCAGGTTACGGCAAGAGCAACCCTCTAGAATTCACTCTTCTATACAACACTAACGAAAACCACAAGAAGATTGCGGTAGCACTTGGTTCTATGTGGAAGAAGACCCTAGGTCTTAAAGTAACTCTTGAGAACCAAGAGTGGAAAACATACCTAGATTCTAAAGATCAAGGTGACTTCGAAGTTGCACGTGCTGGTTGGTGTGGTGACTACAACGAAGCATCTTCATTCCTAACTCTAATGGTAAGTGCGAACACAACAGGTGGTCAGCACTGGGGCAACGCAGAATACGATGCTCTTATCGAAAAAGCACTGAAATCTACTTCTGAAGAAGAGCGTAAAGCTATCTACTTAGAAGCAGAGAAGATGATGGCTGACGATATGCCAATCGCACCGATTTACCAATACGTGCGTTCACGTCTACTTTCTCCGCAAGTTGGTGGTTTCCCAGCTGAAAACGCGGAAGAGAAAATCTTCTCTAAAGACCTCTACATCAAAGCTCAGTAATCTGCGCTTCGATTCTAGAAAGTTAATATAAAAATATAACGATACAGACACTACATGCGCAGGGCGCGCATGTAGCGTCTTTCTAATTTTAATTGTCACAGACTGAAAGAGTGAGTTTATGCTTAAATTCATTATGAAAAGGATATTTGAAGCGATCCCAACAATGTTGGTGTTGATCACTATATCTTTCTTTCTTATGCGTTTCGCACCGGGTAACCCGTTTTCAAGCGAGCGTCCTTTACCGCCAGAAGTTATGGCGAACATCGAAGCTAAATACGGTTTAGACAAACCAGTATTTGAGCAATACACAACATACTTAACGAACATTCTGCAAGGCGACTTCGGTCCTTCGTTTAAGTATCAGGATTACACAGTAAATGAGCTGATCGCAGTAGCATTACCTGTTTCTGCTAAGGTTGGTTTCGTTGCCTTCATCTTTACGCTGATTATGGGGGTATCGGTCGGAACCATTGCCGCCTTGAAGCATAATACCTGGATCGACTACACCATAATGTCGACAGCCATGCTCGGGGTTGTAATGCCATCCTTTGTATTGGCACCCGCTCTGATTTACCTATTCTCGCTTCACTGGAACATCTTCCCAGCAGGTGGCTGGCATGGTGGTACCTTTATTTACCTCGTTCTGCCTGTAATCGCAATGTCGCTTCTATACGTTGCAACGTTCGCTCGTATTACTCGTGGTAGCATGATCGAAACTCTTAACAGTAACTTTATCCGTACAGCTCGTGCTAAGGGTCTAAGTTACCGTTACATCATTCTTAAACATGCGCTTAAGCCAGCGATGCTGCCTGTTGTTTCGTACATGGGCCCGGCATTCGTAGGTATCATCACAGGTTCGGTGGTTGTTGAAACCATCTTCGGCCTACCAGGTATCGGTAAGCTGTTCGTGAACGCTGCGTTTAACCGTGACTACTCGTTAGTAATGGGTGTAACCATCTTGATTGGTTTCCTATTCATCTTATTCAACGCAATTGTTGATATTTTGCTAGCGGTTATTGACCCGAAAATTCGCTACTAACAGGGACGCATGGTTATGTTGAAGAAAAAAGAAAATTTAGAAGCGATCGAAAAGTTCTCTGAGAACTTAGAAATTGAAGGTCGTAGTTTGTGGCAAGATGCGCGTATTCGTTTTATGCGTAACAAAGCTGCGATGGTGAGTCTGTTTATTCTGACACTGATGGTATTGGCGGTTATCTTCCTACCAATGCTGGCTCAATACACTTATGACGATACTGACTGGTATGCAATGCACGTTGGTCCAAACGCTGACCACTGGTTTGGTACTGATAGCTTAGGTCGTGACCTTTACGTACGTACTCTCATTGGCGGACGTATCTCGTTGATGGTTGGTGTGATGGGTGCCTTCGTAGCGGTATTGATTGGTACGCTTTACGGTGCAGCTTCAGGCTTCATTGGCGGTCGTACTGACCGAGTGATGATGCGTATCCTTGAGATCTTGTACGCGGTTCCATTTATGTTCCTAGTTATCGTACTAGTAACCTTCTTTGGCCGTAATATTGTACTTATCTTCGTTGCGATCGGTGCGATTGCTTGGCTTGATATGGCGCGTATTGTACGTGGTCAAACGTTGAGCCTACGTAGTAAAGAGTTCATTGAAGCTGCTCACGTATGTGGTGTAAGCAAATGGAAGATCATTACACGTCACATCGTTCCAAACGTACTTGGTATCGTAGCGGTTTACTCAACTCTACTTATCCCAAGCATGATCCTGACGGAATCATTCCTATCTTTCCTTGGTCTTGGTGTTCAAGAGCCTATGACAAGCTGGGGCGCACTGCTTCAAGAAGGTTCGCAGACGATGGAAGTTGCTATTTGGCAACTGGCATTCCCTGCAGCATTCATGGTAGTTACGCTGTTCTGCTTTAACTATGTAGGTGATGGCCTGCGCGACGCGCTTGATCCAAAAGACAGATAAAAACTAAATAGCAAATAAAAATATAAAAGCTATAAAAGATTAAGGAAGCAATGATGAGCTTATTAGATGTCAAAGACCTGCGCGTCGAATTCACCACTCAAGATGGTATCGTAACCGCAGTAAATGACTTGAACTTCTCACTTAACCAAGGCGAAACGCTAGGTATCGTAGGTGAGTCAGGTTCAGGTAAATCACAGACTGTATTCTCTATCATGGGGTTGCTGGCAAAAAATGGCATCATCTCTGGTAGTGCAAAATTTGAAGGTAAAGAGATTCTTAACCTTCCAGAAAAAGAGCTAAATAAAGTTCGTGCTGAACAGATCGCGATGATCTTCCAAGATCCAATGACTTCGCTTAACCCTTACATGAAGGTAAGCGATCAATTGATGGAAGTTCTAATGCTTCATAAAGGCATGGGCAAAGCAGAAGCATTCGAAGAATCTGTACGTATGCTTGAAGCCGTTAAGATTCCAGAAGCGCGTAAGCGTATTACCATGTACCCACACGAATTCTCTGGCGGTATGCGTCAGCGTGTAATGATTGCAATGGCGCTACTTTGTCGTCCTAAGCTGCTTATTGCCGATGAGCCGACAACAGCACTGGACGTAACCATTCAGGCGCAAATCATGGAGTTGCTGAACGAACTGAAAGATGAGTTCAACACAGCAATCATCATGATTACCCACGATTTGGGTGTTGTTGCGGGTTCTTGTGACAAAGTACTTGTTATGTACGCAGGTCGTACCATGGAATACGGCACCGTAGATGAAATCTTCTACAACCCAAGCCACCCATATGCGGAAGGTCTGTTGAAAGCGATCCCTCGTCTAGATACTGAAGGTGAGATTCTTCCAACTATCCCAGGCAACCCGCCAAACTTACTTCGTCTACCACCAGGCTGTCCTTACCAAGACCGCTGTCATCGTGTAATGGACCGTTGTAAGCAAGAAGCACCGATTCTGACGCCATTCGGAAATGACCGTCAACGTGCATGTTTTTCTGATTGGGAGGCTTGGAAAAAATGAGTGTAGATAAGCAATTACTATTAGACATTAAAGACCTTAAGGTTCACTTTAGCATTGCTGCTAAATCGGCATGGCCTTGGGCTAAGCCTTCTAACCTTAAAGCGGTTGATGGCGTTGATATCCACCTTTACGAAGGTGAGACGCTGGGCGTAGTAGGTGAGTCAGGCTGTGGTAAGTCAACATTTGCTCGTGCAATCATCGGATTGGTTGAAGCAACAGACGGTGAAGTAATGTGGTTAGGTCAAGACCTAACGAAAATGGAAGAGATTCAACGTCGTGAAACTCGTAAAGAGATTCAGATGATTTTCCAAGACCCACTTGCATCGCTTAACCCGCGTATGTCAGTAGGTGACATCATTGCTGAGCCGCTAGAGACATTCTATCCAGAACTTTCTAAGCAGGAAGTGAAAGACCGAGTTAAAGAGATGATGGCGAAGGTAGGTCTACTACCAAACGTAATCAACCGTTACCCACACGAGTTCTCAGGTGGTCAGTGTCAGCGTATCGGTATCGCACGTGCACTTATCTTGAAGCCTAAGATGATCATCTGTGACGAACCGGTTTCGGCACTTGACGTATCTATCCAAGCGCAAGTTGTTAACCTTCTGAAAGAGCTGCAAAAAGAGCTAGGTCTTTCACTGGTATTCATCGCGCACGATTTGTCAGTGGTTAAGCACATCTCTGACCGTGTATTGGTAATGTACCTAGGTAATGCTGTTGAGCTAGGTGAATCAGATGCACTGTTCTCTGATCCTAAACACCCATACACCAAGGCACTGATGTCTGCGGTTCCAATCCCGGATCCTCGTATTGAGCGCAGCAAGACAATTCAGATGTTGGAAGGTGATCTACCATCGCCAATCAATCCACCATCAGGCTGTGTATTCCGTACTCGTTGCCCTCAAGCGACAGAAGCGTGTGCTGAGACAAAACCTAGAATTCAAGGTAACGACGTTCACGCGGTATCTTGTCTTCATGTTCAGGTTTAATCGAACGTAATTCAGCCTGTGACAGGCTTAAGCGTGGCTGGTCAAACGGTCACGCTTTTTTTGTCTGTAGCGCTTATTCAAATAATTCGAACAACTAAGCCAACTTCTTCTAGTTTTGAAAAAGTTGGCTTTTTTTATACTAGTTTTGACTGGAATAAAAACTTTGGCTTTGAAGAGGTTCAAAATGGGTAAGTTAATACAAGGTGAGTGGCATGATGTCTGGTACGACACAAAGGCAAGCAATGGAAAGTTCGTTCGTGAAGATGCCGGTTTTCGTAGCTGGGTAGAAAATCGTGCAGACGCACCGTTTCAACCTGAAAGTGGACGTTATCACCTGTATGTTTCACTGGCTTGCCCTTGGGCACATAGAACACTCATTTTCCGCGAGCTTAAAGGCCTAACTGAACATATCGATGTCACCGTTGTATGCCCTGACATGATGAGTGAAGGCTGGCAGATGGGGTTGCCTGAACCATTGTTTGGTCATACCCGTCTACATCAAATTTACACACAAGCTAAGCCGGATTATACGGGGCGCGTTACGGTGCCAGTTCTGTGGGATAAGAAAACCAACACTATCGTGAGTAATGAGTCATCAGAGATCATTCGCATGTTCAACTCTGCGTTTAACGACCTAACGGGTAATGACGATGATTACTACCCACCTGCACTTCGCCACGCGATCGATGAATGGAATGATTTTATTTATCCGAATATCAACAATGGTGTTTACCGTTGTGGCTTTGCGACTACCCAAGAGGCTTACGAAGAAGCATATGAGGGATTATTTGGTGCTCTAGATAAAGTCGATGCGCACCTAGCAAAAAGTCGTTACTTAGCTGGAGATACCATTACCGAAGCGGATTGGCGTTTGTTCACGACTCTGATTCGTTTTGATGCTGTGTATGTAGGGCACTTCAAATGTAATAAAAAACGTATTGCTGATTACCCACATCTGAATGGCTATATGAAAGAGCTTTACCAAGTTAAGGGTGTTAAAGAGACGACGGATTTCTACCACATCAAACGTCACTATTACTACAGCCATACAAGCATCAACCCAACACAAGTGGTACCAAAAGGTCCTGAGCTGGACTTAGAGTCACCTCATGGGCGTGATATCTAAGCAATACAGATTGTGTTCCTGCCGGAAGTCTTGGCTCTATAAAGCGCTTTATCTGTCCTTTGTAGAGCCAAGTCTAACTCTTCACTCATGCATTGAGTGGGTAATGCTACTAAGCCGCCGCTAATCGTAACACGAATCTCAGATTCACGACTCTTGATTACTAGTTCTTCAATACTCTTTCTAATGTTTTCACTTGTATCTTTGGCTTGAGCTAAGTCTTTAGCACAGAAGATAACGCAAAACTCTTCTCCACCAATTCTATAAACCTGACCATTTGGTAGTAGCGTCTGTACTTGCTCCACCAGAGTTTTTAGCACTTTGTCTCCGGCACTGTGGCCATATGTGTCGTTTACCTGTTTAAACCAATCCAAATCAAAATGAAGTAGGTGATTGATAGAATGATAATCCAGCGTCGAAGCGGTATCTTGCTGAAGAGCTAAACGGTTTAGTGCGCCAGTGAGCGTATCGGTTCTTGCTAGTTCTTCTAACCGTTTCTGAACACCAATTCTAACTGTTTCATGGTTGTAGGCGATAACCCATATCATGGTGTAAGGGATGGCGAAATTCACAAAAGCAAAAGGGTAGACGTCTTCATTGAAAAGGTTCGGGAAGTAAATCAGTGATGTCGCGGTAAACATGGCAAAGGTTGCAATGGAGCCGATGACTCGATTGAATAACAGCTGATAGAGGGCAGGAAGCACATATACCCACATCACAATCGCTGAGTTAGGTCTAGTGTGATAAAAGCCATAAAGTAGCCCTGCCGTGATAAAGAATGCGACAAGAAAGGGCTGCCATGTTAGTTCTTGCTGTTTCCGTACCTTATAGTAGATCTGAACAAAAGTTAACGAAATCAGTATCTCTATTAAGCCGAGAATATGGTTGTTGGTGAGGAACAAGTTGGTTGATGCGACAACTAAAACAAAGATAGCGAGTAAGATACTGACATTTCTAAGTACATGGTCTCTGATTGCTGAAACCTTGGCAAACTGCATGGTCATATGTCTATATCCTGCTAAATGTTCTAATTGGTACTTCGTTCTATATTCTGACATAAAAAAAGCCCATGCATCAACATGGGCTTATAGATAGTTGCATTTATATAGCTGAGTTAAATTAGTTAACTACTTTTTCTTCAGCTTGTGCAGCTTGGTCTGCTTGGATAGCCGTTAGAGCTACTGTGTAAACGATGTCGTCTACTAGAGCGCCACGAGACAAGTCATTTACTGGCTTGCGCATACCTTGAAGCATTGGACCGATAGATACTAGGTCAGCTGAACGTTGTACCGCTTTGTAAGTCGTGTTACCAGTGTTTAGGTCTGGGAATACGAATACAGTCGCTTTACCTGCTACTGGAGAGTTCGGAGCTTTAGAAGCTGCAACGTTTTCCATGATAGCTGCGTCGTACTGTAGAGGACCGTCGATGACTAGATCTGGACGCTTCTCTTGAGCAAGTTTCGTTGCTTCACGTACTTTATCTACGTCTGCACCCTTACCAGATTCACCAGTAGAGTAAGAGATCATAGCAACGCGTGGTTCGATACCGAATGCTGCTGCAGAATCAGCGGATTGGATAGCGATTTCAGCAAGCTGTTCAGCTGTTGGATCTGGGTTGATCGCACAGTCACCGTAAACCAGTACTTGGTCAGGTAGCAGCATGAAGAATACAGAAGATACGATAGACGCATCAGGTGCAGTCTTGATGATTTGGAACGGAGGAACGATAGTGTTCGCCGTCGTGTGAACAGCACCAGAAACTAGGCCGTCAACTTCGTCATTCTCAAGCATCATTGTGCCTAGGAATACTGAATCTTGTAGCTTCTCACGAGCAACAACTTCAGTCATGCCTTTCGCGCCACGTAGCTCAACTAGGCGAGCAACGTAGTTTTCACGTACTTCGTCAGAGTTGATGATCTTAACGCCAGCACCTAGCTCAACGCCTTGCTGTGCAGCAACACGTTTGATCTCTTCAGGGTTACCTAGAAGTACACATTCCGCGATACCGCGCTCAGCACAGATAGCTGCAGCTTTAACTGTACGTGGCTCGTCACCTTCAGGAAGAACGATACGCTTAGCTGCTTTACGAGCGAATTCAGTTAGCTGGTAACGGAATGCTGGTGGGCTTAGACGACGAGACTTCTGAGTACCTTCCGTCATAGACTCGATCCAGTTGCCGTCGATGTGGCCTGCAACGTGTTCGTTGATGAACTCGATACGCTCTTTATCGTCAGCTGGAACTTCTAGGCTGAAGCTCTGTAGGTTTAGAGATGTCTGCCAAGTGTTACCTTGCGCTTTGAAGATTGGTAGACCGCTTTCTAGAGCTGGTTTAATTAGCTCTTCGATTTCCGCAGGGATATCGTAGCCGCCAGTCAGAAGAACTGCACCGATTTCAACGCCGTTCATTGCTGCTAGTGCTGCTGCAACGATTACGTCAGGACGGTCAGCCGAAGTTACTAGTAGTGAACCTGGCTTGAAGTGCTCAATCATGTGAGGTAGTGAACGCGCACAGAACGTGATGCTCTTGATACGACGAGTGTTCAGTTCACCTTCGTTGATGATTTCAGCGTTTAGGTGAGAAGCCATGTCTGCAGCACGAGTCGCGATTAGCTCAATGCTCCAAGGCACACAACCAAGTACACGGATTGGAGAAGTGTTGAAGATCTCCATCACTTTTAGTTCGCTTTGCTGAGCGCTGTCTGAGTCGTCAAAGATTTCAGATAGGTCAGGGCGAGTACGGCCTGCTTCATCAACTGGAGCGTTAAGCTTGTTGATGATAACACCAGAGATGTTTTTGTTCTTAGTGCCGCCGAAGTTAGAACATGCTACTTCGATGCGCTCTTTAAGTTGAGCTGGGTTGTCTGTACCCGGAGTTGCAACAAGTACAATCTCAGCACCTAGAGTCGCAGCAATTTCTGCGTTTACTTGGTTAGCGAATGGGTGCTTACGAGTTGGCACTAGACCTTCGATAAGTGTTACGTCAGCATCTTTGTTGATCTGGTTGTAACGCTCAACAACAGTTTCTAGTAGCTCGTCCATGTTGTCGTTACCGATTAGGCTTTCAGCAACAGACATCGCTAGAGGTTGACCGATCTTAACATCGCTGTTTACGCCAACGATAGTTGAAGTTAGATCAGGTTGGTCACCACCAGAGCGTGGTTGAGAGATTGGTTTGTAGAAAGAAACCTTAACGCCTTTGCGCTCCATTGCGCGAAGAACACCCATGCTTGCGCTAGTTAGACCAACACCAGCACTTGTAGGGATAAGCATAATAGTACGAGACATTCGTATAAGTACCTTTAGCTATTGGATTAAAAAAGCTCAACTTCATATTCCTATTGGAGGGTAGGAATAGGAATAGAAGCTGAGCCCCATTTTTGTATCAAAATACCGCTAGCCCGGATGAGCTAGCGGTATAAATCTTGATTAAAGACCTGCTAGACGTGCAGTGTCTTCAGCGATTACTAGCTCTTCGTTAGTAGAGATAACCATCGCAGGGATGCGGCTGTCAGCAGTAGTGATAACACCTTCACCACCGAAGCGAGCTTTCAGGTTAGCTTCGCCGTCAACTTCGATACCGAAGATGCCTAGGCGGTTAAGTACTAGTTCACGGATTGGAGCGCCGTTCTCACCGATACCACCAGTGAATACGATAGCGTCTAGACGACCGTCAAGAGTTGCAGTGTAGCCAGCGATGTATTTCGCTAGGCGGTGGCACATTACGTCCATCGCGCGAGTTGCTGCTTCTTCTTTACCGTAGTTGTCTTCAACGAAACGACAGTCTGGAGAAACTGCAGTTAGACCAGCTAGGCCAGACTCTTTAGTTAGCATGTTGTTGATTTCTTCAACAGAGTAACCTAGAGAATCGTGTAGGTGGAAGATGATCGCAGGATCGATGTCACCACAACGAGTACCCATTACTAGACCTTCAAGAGGAGTAAGACCCATAGAAGTGTCTACAGATTTACCGTTCTTGATTGCACAAACAGATGCACCGTTACCTAGGTGACAGTTGATGATGTTTACTTCATCAGCTGGCTTGCCTAGTTGCTCAGCTACTTCGCGAGCGATGAACAGGTGAGAAGTACCGTGCATGCCGTAACGACGGATGCCGTGCTCTTCGTATAGGTTGTACGGTAGAGCGTATAGGTAAGACTCTTGAGGCATTGTTTGGTGGAATGCAGTATCAAATACAGCAGACATTGGTAGGCCAGGGAATGACTTTTGAGCCGCCTTGATACCGATGATCGCAGCTGGGTTGTGAAGTGGCGCTAGAGCAGCACAGTCTTCGATACCTTTTAGTACGTCGTCAGTGATTAGTGCAGACTGAGTGAACTTCTCGCCGCCGTGTACAACACGGTGACCAACTGCTGCTAGGTTTTCAGCAAGTTCTGGCTTAGAAGCAAGAATAGTTTCTACCATAAACGCTAGCGCTTCTTCGTGAGCCGCGCCATTACCTAGCTGAGCTTCGTGTTTGCCGTCAAGTTTCCACTTGATGCGAGCTTCAGGAAGGTGCAGACACTCTGCAAGACCTGTTAGATGCTCGTCACCGTTTTCTGCGTCAACAACAGCGAATTTAAGAGAAGAACTACCGCAGTTTAAAACTAAAACTAGCTTAGACATGAATGACTACCTGTAAATTTGTCTGATAAAATCAGTTAAGGGTGAAAATCAATCACAAGAATAGACGAAGCACACAAGCTTGCGTACTAATCTTGGTCAAAAAAACATTAATTTCCGTATAAGTGAATGTCGCCTTTCGTCATAAAAGGGACAGGTGCAATCCTTGCAGAGGTCGTCACAAAGTTGCTTAAATTGTAAATAAGGGCAACAATGAGATTGAGGTCTGCAAATAATAGCGATATTGTGCAAATATAACAAAAAAATTTGAAAGAATATTATTTTTCGTCAATTTTTTGCGTTTTTAGTTGATGATTTCAACTTTTTTTTAACGGGAGACTCATATGAGCAATAGAGTTGGGTTAGCCAGTAGTTTAAAAGATGGCCAAAAGTACATGGATCTCTGGCCTGTCAGAAAAGAGTTAAATGCGATCTTTCCCGAGCAACGCATTATTAAGGCTACTCGCTTTGGTATTAAGGTTATGCCAGCGATCGCCGCGATCAGCATTTTAACGCAGATGGTATTCAACAATTATCAAGCGATGCCGCAAGCTGTGGTTATGGCCTTGTTTGCGATTAGCTTACCACTGCAAGGTATGTGGTGGTTGGGCAACCGCTCCAATACGCAACTGCCACCAGCATTGGTATCTTGGTATCGTGAACTGCATGAAAAGATTACTGAAACGGGCTTTGCTTTAGAGCCAATGAAGTCTCGCCCACGCTATAAAGAGCTAGCGATCATTTTGAATCGAGCCTTCCGACAACTTGATAAGTCATCAATGGAACGTTGGTTCTAAGTTAAACCAAGATTCAAACAACACCATAAATCACTGCGCCCTAGAGATTCCTTTGGGGCGTTTTTGATCTCTCCTGCTCCTGCTTTTCTTTTGTGCGCTTAGTCGCCTTTTCAATTTTCCATTTCAGACCTTTCACTCTAACTTTTGAAGCTAGCTCATAAATTCGACACTTATTGCACTTTTGTTATTTTTAGCTTTCGTTACTTTACTCTTACTGGTAATACTATCAGTAATGTAATAATACGCCATTCCATTTATGCAACAGTGGTTATATGGAAGCAGGCAGGAGAGTACATCACAGGGAGTGCTGATGAAAATAAGGTTGAATTGGTCGAGTGCCATGTTGATGAGTGTGGTGGCGCTCTTTTATTCTGGTGTCTCTATAGCAAGCAGTGCAAAAGTTTCTATCTCCCAGATTATCGATCACCCCGACTTAAACGCAGCGCACAAAGGGCTGATTGATGGCTTAAAATCTCGTGGCTATGAAAATGGTAAGAATTTAGAGCTGACATCACAAGTCGCAGACGGTAAGCCAGCTCAAGCCGCTAGGATTGCCAGAGAGTTGGTGAGCAAAAATCCGCATGTATTGGTCGGAATAGCGACTCCATCGTCTCAGGCGTTGGTTTCAGCAACGCGCACCATTCCTATTGTGTTTACAGCAGTGACGGACCCAGTTGGAGCGCGCCTGGTAAGACGTTTGGAAAAGCCGGGTCGCAATGTAACGGGGTTGTCTGATCTCTCACCAGTACATCAACACGTCGAGCTTATTAAACAGTTGATGCCCGATGTAGATTCTATCGGTGTTGTCTATAACCCAGGGGAGTCGAACGCGGTCGCTCTAACGTCAATGTTGAAAGACACAGCGAAACAATACGACTTAACATTGCATATCGAGCCAGTGTTCACTGTTGATGAGGTGGAAGAGAAAACTCGTCTGGTGGCTGCCAAATCTGATGTGGTGTATGCGATGACCGATAATACAGTGGCAAGTGCCATCGATGATCTGATTCAAGCCGCCGATAGCCAGAACACACCTGTCGTTGCGGGGACCACCGCGTATGTCAAAAATGGTGCGGTTATTGGAGCTGGCCTTGATTACTACCAAATTGGTTTAGAAACGGCAGAGTATGTGGCTGCGATTTTAGAGGGTGAAAAGCCGGGGAAGTTAAATGTAAGAACGCCTAAAAGCTCAACTCTCAAGATAAATCTTGAGGCACTAAAGAAGTTTCGAATCACATTGCCAACTTCTATTTTAGATCAAGCGACAAGCGTGCAGTAAACCATAGCCCTACAAAACACTAACCAGTGAACTTTATTTGAACAATGTAGGGCTACAAAGCGTGATCCACTTTAATTGTTGATAGTTTTCACATTGTTACGAATAGGATTTTTCATATCTTTAGCGAATCAATCAACGTTCGAGATTCGTTATGCGTCCATATCTATTCCATGCTCAAACCTGCGATTACGTTCAACTTGATCAAAGAGTACTTACTTTAAAGCTCCATACAGATCGTGGTGACTGGACCAAGGTACAAATTCGCCATGAACCAGACAATGAAGAGTATCTGGTGGACATGTCGTTGATCGGAAAGCAAGGGCGACTTTTTGTCTGGGAAGCGCAGATTCCACTTAACTCCGATCAATCCATTACCCACTATACTTTTAAACTATTGAGTAACACTGGCCAATTCTGGTTGGACTCACAAGGCGTTCATTTGCGTATTCCAAGCCGTGCGCATCACTTTAAGTACAATGCTGATCATCAACCGCCAAGTTGGGTTGCCGAACAAGTGTTTTACCAAATTTTCCCAGAACGTTTTTGTAACGGGAACCCAGAGATTAGTGTTCAGCCTGGCGAGTACCGATTAAAAGAGGGCACTCTTGATGTCGTGGTAAAAGAGTGGGGGACTGAGGTTGAAGGCCATCATGGCACTGGAGCTGCGGAGTTCTTTGGTGGTGACTTAGCGGGCATACATAGCAAACTCAATTACTTGCAAGACTTGGGTATTACGGCACTGTACTTAAATCCAATCTTCGAATCGCCAAGCAATCATAAATACGACACCACCGACTATTACAATGTCGATCCTCACTTTGGTACCAATCAAGAGTTTGCTGCGCTGTCAGCTGATTTGCATTCAAGAGGTATGAAAGTGGTCTTAGATGCGGTGTTTAACCACACGTCGGTTGAGCATCCATGGTTTGATAAGTTAGGCACAAGTGGCACTGGGGCTTTTGGTCAGCCTGACTCTGAGTACCATGACTACTACTTTTTCAATGAAGATGACGCGAAAAGTTACGTAGGTTGGAAAGGTATTAACTCTCTGCCCGTATTGAACTTCTCCAATGACTCGGTTAGAGATTACATCTATCAATCAGAAGATTCGGTGATCAAACACTGGCTTAAAGCACCCTATGGCATTGATGGGTGGCGTTTTGATGTGATCCATATGCTTGGCGAAGGCGAGGGTGCTTATAACAACGCCCACTACGTGAGAGAGTTTCGTAACGCGGCTAAAAGCCAAAACTCAGATGCCTACATACTCGGAGAGCATTTCTTTGAAGCGACTTCGTGGCTGCAGGGAGACCAAGAAGATGGCTCCATGAACTACTACGGGTTTGCTCATCCCGTTCGCGCTCTTTTAGCTAAGCAAGACATCGCTTATGAGCCAATTGATATCAGTATGCGAGATTTCTCTGATTGGTTAGCTGAAGCTCGTGCAAAAGTGCCTTGGCAGAATCAACTGTCTCAATTGAATCAACTAGACAGCCATGATACTGCGCGTTTTATCTCATTGCTTGACGGTGATGCACAGAAACAGGCTATTGCTCTGACGTTACTGATGACCTACGTCGGAACGCCTTGCCTTTACTACGGTACTGAAGTGGGACTAGAAGGTGGTCAAGACCCGGATAACCGACGTTGTTTCCCGTGGGGAGAAGAACAGACGTCGAACTGGTTTGCCTTTACTCAGAGACTCATTCGGTTGAGACATGATCGTCAAAGTTTGCAAACAGGCACTTACCAAGAGCTTTACTGTGACGACAACGTGTTGGTTTATGCCCGAAGCTTGGACCAAGAACACACGTTAGTTGCCATAAACCTTGGTTCATCAGTCTCTGAGGTTACGCTTCCAGTTTGGAAGCTAGGGTTTGAATCTGGTGAACTGAGCTCGCTATTCGATGAAAACTCTGTGTTGAGCGTTGATGATGGACAGTTACAATTAACAATACAATCGGTCTCTTCGCTAGTGCTTGTTAACTAATCCCTATTGCTCACTCACTAATTACCATGAAAGTAGCCCCTTGTTTGCCTCATCAGCGACAAGGGGCTAAGTTTTCGAGTCATATCTATTTGTGAAATAACAAATTACATAATTTTATCGGGTTGAATGTCGTTACTGATGTAATAATATTAATGGGAAATAGATAAGCAGAAGAGCATACAGTTTATGAAAGTTAATAGGCACTTTAGCCTAACCTTTGTTTTTGGCTTTCCCGCCATTATTATCAGCATGTTGCTTGCGCTTATCGCTAAAAATCACCTCGATGCGGTAGAGAAAGAAGTTACGTATGAATATCAAAGAATCATTGATGCGTTTGAACGAACGACAACGGTTGTTACTGCTCTCGACTACAGCTTCTCTAATTACTACAAATCCAGTAACCCTCTCTTCTTAGACCACAATAAGACCGTGGTAGATGGCGTGTGCCGTATATGGCCGATTGATGGCTTGTTGCTTGCCGACGGTAAAACCGCAGATATCCCTTCCGTTGATATTAACTATATGTTGGTTGGCAATGAGTCGCTGTGTTCTGAATTGAGTGATGCCTATCGAAGTGCCAGTGAGAAAGTGGCGCTCGCCCCCATTCTCTCTTTCTTAGCGCAATTAGATGATTACTACTTTGGCGTTCACTTTATTGATGCTAAGGGGTATGTGATCTCTTCACCTGAGGATTTCGCCAAAGGCTTAGGGAAAGAGCTCTTGTCGACAATTAAGAGCCGCCCATATTGGCAGAGAACAGCCAACAATCCAGATCTGTTAACCCTAGCAGGCCCTACTTATCGAACTGATACGTTGGATAGAGTGATTAGCATGACGATACCGGTATTTTACAAAGGCCGTCATCAAGGCATGCTCTCTGTGGATATTGATTCGGGTAAGCTACTGACGTCACAGAGCCATCTACTTGCCGGCCAGATAAATATTGTTGACTTGACTCATGTATTGCCGCCTGACGACGCAGTGTGGATTCAGCCTTTGGAATTAAATGGTGTTGCTGCACATCATATGATCTTTTATCAACTTGACGTGATGAAAGAGCTGAAAGGTTTTGTTAAGACGGAAACCGATAGTGTCTTTGTCGCGCTCACTGTGTATCTGTTCATGGTAATGATCTTTTTCTACATCAACAGCACAATTGAAAAGGGCTACTTTAAAGAACTTGCGGCCAAAGATCCGATGACAGGTTTGCTCAATCGACGTGGGTTAGAGGCATTCTGGCGTAATGTTCAACATGACGAGCTGTTCGTGCTGGTGGTGTTTGACATCGATAACTTTAAAAGCATTAACGATACCTTCGGTCACGATAAAGGCGATGAAGTGATTCGTTATATGGCGCGTCAGATCCACAATGGGATTCGTAGTAGTGATGTTGGCGCTCGGTTTGGTGGAGAGGAGTTCGTGGTCTACCTAAGGGGAGAAGAGCGCCAGACGTTGAAGAATATCCTCCACCGTGTGAAGACTGCAATTTGTGAACAGTCGACCCATGTTATCGAAGGAGGCTTCACGGTTTCCGGTGGTGCTTGCATTGTTGAGTCTGAAAGCACTCACTTGAACTTTGACGAAGTGTTTAAGTGTGCGGATGAGAAGCTGTATCTTGCGAAAACGACAGGTAAGAACAAGATTGTATTCTAGTGTTCAGAGCGACGTTGAATGTCGCTCTATCGACGAATACATTGTTTTGAGGGGCTAGGTTATCGGAGCTGCTAACAGTTTATCTTGGTAGCGCTGAATGTGTTCTACGATTGGTGCTGCCTTTTTAAAGGTACGGATTTCACGGAAGATCTCTTCCGCTTCTGGGTACTCTTTACGAAGATAAACAAACCACTGTTTCACACGGTTAGGGTAGTAAAGCCCTTTGTCGCCCTCAATTTCAAACTCAGAATAGCGCAACAGCAATGCTAATACCTCTTTCCAAGGCATAGGCTGGTGGTTGTGTTTTACAACGTTACCTAAATTTGGAACATTAAACGCGCCACGGCACACCATTAGGGAGTCTATACCTGTCGCTTTAATACAGTTCTGACCATCTTGGTAGTTCCAAATCTCACCATTGGCAATGAGTGGTAGCGTCGTCTTCTGACGGATCTGGTTGATGTAATCCCACTTAATCTCAGAGGCTTTGTAACCTCCAGTTTTAGTGCGGGCGTGGACTGTTAACTCATCAGCTTTCGCTTGCTCAATGGCATCGACAATCTCAAAACACTCTTCAGGATCTTCCCAACCAAGGCGAATTTTAGCTGATACAGGGATATGTTCAGGCACTGCCTCGCGACATGCTTTCACGACCTTGTAGATGAGGTCGGGCTCTTTGAGTAGAGACGCACCACCATTACTCTTATTAACCGCCTTAGCCGGACAGCCGAAGTTAAGGTCAATACCTTTAGCACCAAGGTTTGCTGCCTGAACAGCATTTTGTGCCATCCATTCTGGATGTTGACCAAGCAGTTGTACGTGAACAGGGACACCAGCCATAGTCTGAGAGCCTTGGTGCAGCTCTGGACATAGACGATGAAAGACGTGCGGTGGTAGCAGCTGATCGGTGACGCGAACGAATTCCGTCACACAAAGATCGTAGTCGTTGATTTCTGTGAGGATCTCTCGCATTAGGTGGTCTAACACACCCTCCATCGGGCCTAGTATTACTCGCATATCGAACTACCGAAACATCTCTGTCCTGAAAATAAAGAGGCGTGATTGTACGGTGTCCCTTGCTGATTGTCACTATTGGTGCGTTTTCAGGAAATTTACCTCATCTTGGTAAATTCAGACAAAGGTAAACTGTGCAGATGGACGATAACGAGTATACTTAGCGCAAATCTCATATGAACGATGAAGTATTAATGACATATCAACTATTAAAACAAGATGGCTTGCCGCAAGAGTGTACGCCTCAGTTTGTTGAAGGTGCAATCTTGGCATCTAACCTTGCTACTAAGCCACTAGACCCGAAAGAGTGGCTGGCTGTGATCTCGCCAGAAGCAGAAGAGAGCTTCATCGGTTTGGTGACTGAACAGATTAACCGTCAACATAATCTAATTCAGCGCAGTGAATACTTACTGACAGAGGTTCTTGCTGAAGGTGATTTCAATGAGCAATTTGCGGATTTCGCTGAAGGTTTTATGATGGTTTGGCCGACTGTGGAAGAGCAGTGGCAACAAGCGAATATGGCTGACGGTACACTGAGAATGCTTCAAGCCCTTCTGACGACACTGATGTTAGCAATCGATGAAGAACAGACTCAGCAGCAAATGGTAGCCGCAGGACTGGAAAATCCACCTGCGCTTGTAGATTTAGTTGGTCAAGTTGATTTAATGGTTAACGAAGTAGCATTGGCTGCAGATGAAGCCATGTTAGGTAACAAAGCTCAAAGCGTAAACCCGTTTAAAAATATTGGCCGAAATGATCCTTGCCCATGTGAAAGCGGCAAGAAGTTCAAGCAGTGCTGCGGTCGAGTACAAGCTTAGTTTTAAACTAACGGCTCGCTAAACAGAAAAACAAAAAAGTCGACCTTATCGGTCGACTTTTTTATTGGTATTTCAAATTTCGCCTATTTCGATTTAGCGAATTGAGAGATCACGATGAAACCCAGTGCAATCAGGTTACCTGCGAAAATCACCACCAACCATTGTGGCATTGATAAACCAACAAACTGCCATACAACTTTAGCGCAGTCGCCGTAAGCCTCAAACATCCAAGGTGCCCATTCATTCAATGGTGCCCAGCTTGGGAAAGTCACGAATAGATCACAGGTTGCGAAAGGAGATGGGTTGAACTGATAGTCGACGTGCTCGAGCGATAACATTAAACCTTTGTAGGCTCCGAATCCCCATCCAGCCAAGCCCAGCCAACGTACTATAGGGTTGTTAGGTGCGATAGCGCCAATCATTGCAGCAACACCAATGGCGAGCATAGCAATTCGCTCATAGATGCACATAACGCATGGGCCAAGCATCATAACGTGTTGGAAGAACAACGCACATGCTTCAAAGAAGATTACGAAGCCAAGTAACAATAGCCAAGAAAGTCGGCCTTTAGAGAAATCTTTGAGCATTACAAGAAAGTTCACGAATTTAGTCCTTCAATAAAATTAAAAAAGCCCTGATTACTCAGAGCTTTTTATCTTGGATAAGTTTCCTAATCAATGATTATTTTTCATTACTTAGATTCACTTATTAGCTTTACGACACGTTATGGCGATTAGTGGCCGTTTGAAATCACAGAGGTCACTTCACCAGTGTGTTGCACAATCCAACCTGCATCGTAGAACCAAGCTGTCATTGGCTCAACAAAGAACACGATACCTGCAAGACCAACTAGAGCCAGTACGATAGTGTAAGGCAATGCCATGATTACCATACGGCCGTAAGATAGGCGGATAAGTGGTGCTAGAGCAGAAGTCAGCAGGAATAGGAAGGCTGCTTGACCATTTGGTGTTGCAACTGAAGGTAGGTTAGTACCTGTGTTGATTGCTACTGCTAGTAGGTCGAACTGGTCGCGGCTGATGATGCCTTCAACTAGCGCAGTTTTCACTTCGTTGATGTAAACCGTACCAACGAATACGTTATCCGATACCATAGATAAGATACCATTCGCTACATAGAACAGGGCAAGCTGTGCCCCTTTGTCTTCTACGTGAAGTACCGCATCGATAACAGGCTTAAATAGACCTTGGTCGATGATTACAGCAACGATTGAGAAGAATACAGCAAGTAGAGCGGTAAATGGCAGTGCCTCTTCAAACGCTTTACCCATAGAGTGCTCTTCGATTACACCTGTGAACGCAGTTGCTAGGATGATAACAGATAGACCAATCAGGCCTACTTCAGCTACGTGTAGAGCAAGACCTACGATTAGCCATACTGCAATTGCGCCTTGAACCCAAAGCTTCGCGATGTCTTGCTTAGTGCGGCTTGCTTTCTGCGTGTTATCAAACTCAACAAGGATTTGACGAACGTTAGCAGGCAGTTTTGCACCGTAGCCAAAGATTTTTAGCTTCTCAACTAGCGCACACGTGATGATACCGCAGATGAATACTGGCAGAGTTACCGGCAACATACGGATGATGAATTCGCCGAATTCCCAACCCGCTTGTTTAGCGATAACCAAGTTTTGAGGTTCGCCTACCATAGTCATTACACCACCTAAGGCTGTACCAACACCTGCGTGCATAAGCAGTGAACGAAGGAACGCACGGTAGTCTTCAAGGTCTTCACGAGTCAGTTCTGAAATCTCTTCATCATGAGTGTGGTCGTGTGCTGAGTTAGAGCCTTTGCCTGAAGCCACTTTGTGGTAGATAGAGTAGAAGCCTACAGCCACACTGATTACTACTGCGATAACCGTTAGTGCATCTAGGAACGCTGACAAGAATGCAGCTGCAATACAGAATGCAACAGAAAGTAGAATCTTAGAACGGATGCCAAGCAGTATCTTTGTGAAGATAAAGAGCAAGAGCTCTTTCATGAAGTAGATACCGGCAACCATGAAGACGAGTAAGAGTAATACTGGTAGGTTGGCTTGGATTTCGTGGTAAACCATTTCAGGTTTGGTCATGCCAATTGCGATAGCTTGAATAGCCAACAGACCACCCGGTTGAAGAGGGTAACACTTGAGCGCCATTGCCAGCGTAAAAATAAATTCTACGACTAATAGCCAACCCGCAACAAATGGATCAACGAGGAAAAAAACAAATGGGTTGATGATTAAAAACGAAATGATGGCAACTTTATACCAATCAGGAGCCTTACCAAGAAAGTTCTTGATGAAAGCGTTTCCGAGAGACATCGGCATGTTAATACTCTTTTATGTTGATTATGAATTGACAAGCAATACAACATTCGAGCTATAGAAATTTGTTAAAAACTATAACTAACAGTGACTTAGAAAAACTACATTCCATGTAATGTTCTGTGGCCTTGCCAAGTCACTCCCTTAGAAACTCGTGCACTGCTCATTTTTGAGCGCAACTCTACTCTTAGATAACATTTAGTCAACAGGAAATGCTCTGTTGGCCTAAAAATACCTCTTTTTTGTTGAAAAACGCGATCAAAGTAGCGCAAGCATAACACTAAAATTGTGAGAAAAACCGACTAGAATCAATATTTGCGTGAAATGATTGAAATTTACATAATAATCTCACCTTATGTTCGATTATTACAACTTAATATTGCATTTTAATAGATCTAAAAATATGAGCTATATCTCTGATTTAATTGATAAAATGTTGTGTTAAATTTTTGTTTAATTTGATGTTATACCTTGCAGCGATATTAGACTAAAGGTGCAAACGTGTGCTGCAATTTAGAGTTTTAGCTCTATTGTGAGTTTGATGTCAGTAAACTTTTCGAGGTGTTTCCGCGAGGCGCTAACTAGTGGTATGATGAGTCAATTAAAGCAAAATAATTAAATTGGATTGAAGTGTAGATGGTCATTAAGGCGAAGAGCCCGGCAGGATTTGCAGAGAAGTATATTATTGAAAGTATTTGGAATGGCCGTTTTCCCCCTGGCTCAATCCTACCAGCGGAACGTGAGCTGTCTGAATTAATAGGTGTTACCCGTACCACACTACGTGAAGTATTGCAGCGTCTAGCCCGTGACGGTTGGTTGACGATTCAACATGGTAAGCCAACTAAGGTGAACCAGTTCATGGAAACGTCGGGTCTGCATATTCTAGACACGCTAATGACGCTAGACGTTGATAATGCGACTAACATCGTAGAAGACTTGCTTGCAGCACGTACAAATATCAGCCCTATCTTTATGCGTTATGCATTTAAGGCGAACAAAGAAAACTCTGAACGTACGATCATCAATGTGATTGAATCATGTGAAGCACTACTTGCGTCTAAAACATGGGATGAGTTTGTAGAGTCTTCTCCATACGCAGAAAAAATTAAGCATGCAGTAAAAGAAGACAACGAAAAAGACGAAGAGAAACGCCAAGCGATTCTTATCGCTAAAACGTTCAACTTCTACGATTACATGTTGTTCCAACGCCTTGCGTTCCATTCAGGTAACCAAATCTACGGTTTGATTTTTAATGGCGTTCGTAAGCTTTACGATCGTATCGGTAGCTACTACTTCTCTAACCCAGAAGCGCGTCGCCTAGCGATGGATTTCTATAAAGAGCTACTAGTAATCTGTGAGAGCGGTGAACGTGAAAACTTGCCTCTAGTGATTCGTAACTACGGTGTTGCAAGTGGACAGATTTGGAACGAAATGAAAACGACACTGCCAACGAACTTTACTGAAGACGATAGCTAATAAATACAGCCAATAGTCTAAGTGCTGCGAACAAACAAAAACGGCGAGCTATCTGATAGCTCGCCGTTTTTATTCTCGTTTACCGTTTTGCTAACAGGGATAGACTTACCCAGTAAACTCTTCTGAATCAGGACGCTGAGAGAACTGAACACCGCTTAAGAAGTTGCACAATAGTTGGTCTTCACACGTCTTGTAGTTCTTGTTGTTCGGCTTACGGAAGTAGGCGCCGATTTCGTACTTGCTGAGGCTAATTCCCATCACTTCTAATGCATCCAGTACATCTTCAGCCTTCATGTTTAATGCAATACGCAGTTTCATGAAAATCATGTTGTTAGTCAGTGATACTTCTGGTTTCGGTTGTTCGCCTTCTTTCTTACCACGCTTAAGATTGATGAAACCATTTAGGAAGATTGCCAGCTCTTTATCTTTCATTTTTGAGAATGACTTTTCACCTTCGGCTTTGAGCCAGTTGTTCACTTGGTCGTGCGCAACGGTCGTATCTGCTTGTTCAAAAGCTTTGATGATTTGAGCGTTCTTCAGGTTTAGCGCGTGTTTGATGCGGCGCAAGATTTCATTGTTAGTCACAGGAATCCTAATTCGGCAGTGAGTCGAGAATAGCGAGTTTCGTACTTGTACATTAAGCGTATTTTCGACTGAAAAGTTGAGGGGGGGAATGTATCAGAGAATGTGGGATATCAACAGAAATTAAAAATCCCCATGCATTGCTGCGATGGGGATTTTTAATTCAGTGGTTGGCGTTACATTACACGCATACCTGGCTGTGCACCTTCGTGCGGCTCAAGGATCCATAGGTCGCTGCCACCAGGGCCGGCTGCTAGGATCATGCCTTCAGACATACCAAACTTCATCTTACGAGGTTTAAGGTTTGCCACCATTACAGTTAGCTTGCCTTCTAGCTCTTCAGGTTTGTACGCTGACTTAATGCCAGAGAATACCTGACGAGTTTCACCGCCGATGTCTAGTTGGAACTTAAGCAGTTTGTTTGCTTTTGGCACTTCTTCACATGAGATGATGCGAGCGATACGCATATCTACTGCTGCGAATGCATCAAATTCAATCTCTTCTGCGATTGGATCTTTGTCTAGCTCAGTTTGGCTCGCCTTGTTCTTTTCCGCTTCGGCTTTCTCTTTCGCTGCAACTTCTGCTGCGGCGTCTTCTTTAGAAGCTTCAATCATCGCTTCAACCTTCTTAGGGTCGATACGGCTGAACAGTGCTTTGAACTTAGTGATCTCGTGGCCTGTCAGTGGTGCAGCCATGCCTTCCCAAGTCAGTTCTTGGTTCAGGAATGCTTCAGTACGTGCTGCTAGCTCAGGCATTACCGGTTTCAGGTACGTGATCAGAACGCGGAATAGGTTAATACCAACAGAACAGATGTCTTGCAGTTCTTGGTCTTTACCTTCTTCTTTCGCGACAACCCACGGTGCTTTTTCGTCAACGTATTGGTTTGCTTTGTCTGCTAGTGCCGTGATTTCGCGGATTGCACGACCAAATTCGCGAGTTTCGTAAAGCTCAGCAATACGATCAGCAGCTGCAACAAATTCGTTGTACAGTTCTGGCTCTGCGAAGTTGTCAGATAGCTTGCCTTCAAAACGCTTAGTGATGAAACCTGCGTTACGCGATGCAAGGTTAACAATCTTGTTTACTACGTCAGCGTTTACACGTTGAGTGAAGTCTTCAAGGTTTAGATCTAGGTCATCAATGCGGCTGTTTAGCTTAGCTGCGTAGTAGTAGCGTAGACATTCTGGATCTAGGTGATCTAGGTAAGTCGCTGCTTTGATGAACGTACCTTTAGACTTAGACATCTTAGCGCCGTTTACCGTCACGTAGCCGTGTACGAATACGTTATTTGGCTTACGGAAACCAGAACCTTCTAGCATTGCAGGCCAGAATAGAGAGTGGAAGTACACGATGTCTTTACCGATGAAGTGGTAAAGTTCAGTTGTGCTGTCTTTCTTCCAGTATTCGTCGAAGTCTAGACCTTCAGTCTTGTTACATAGGTTCTTGAATGAAGCCATGTAGCCAACAGGTGCGTCTAGCCATACGTAGAAGAATTTGTCTTTCTCGCCTGGGATTTCGAAGCCGAAGTATGGCGCGTCACGTGAGATATCCCACTGTTGTAGACCAGACTCAAACCACTCTTGCATCTTGTTCGCAGTTTCAGCTTGAAGTGAACCAGAGCGAGTCCACTCTTGTAGCATGCTTTCGAACTGAGGTAGGTCGAAGAAGAAGTGCTCAGAGTCTTTCATCTCTGGTGTTGCGCCAGATACTGCAGACTTAGGATCGATCAGCTCTGTTGGGCTGTAAGTTTCGCCACAGTTATCACAGTTGTCGCCGTATTGATCTTCTGACTTACATTTAGGACATGTACCTTTTACGAAACGATCCGGTAGGAACATCTCTTTCTCAGGGTCGAATAGCTGAGAGATAGTGCGGCTAGAGATAAAGCCGTTCTTTTTAAGCTCTAGGTAGATGTGTGAAGCCAGCTCACGGTTCTCTTCTGAGTGTGTGCTGTGGTAGTTATCAAAGCTAATATCGAAGCCAGCGAAGTCTTTCTGGTGCTCTTCACTTACAGCAGCGATCATCTCTTCTGGTGTAATACCCATCTGTTGTGCTTTTAGCATGATTGGCGTGCCGTGAGCATCGTCAGCACAGATGAAGTTTACAGTGTTGCCGCGTAGGCGTTGGTAGCGCACCCAAATGTCAGCTTGAATGTGCTCAAGCATGTGACCTAGGTGAATCGAACCATTAGCATACGGAAGGGCACAAGTGACCAGTAGTTTCCTTGAATCAAGAGTTCTTGGATCGTTTGCCATACTTAAATTTCGCTTCTTTTTGATGGGTATAAATTTGATGTGTAATACTACTTTATAACAGGTGTCACGCCAAGGTATCAAATTGACGAATCCCTTAGTTTTTTAAGGGTTCAGTCTTTCGTCAGCGGGTGATAGCATAAATCAAAAAAAGGAGCCCCAATGCGTAACTTCACATCAAAGCAAGATTTTTGTTCTTGGCTGAATGAGTTTGAATCTGTACTTCTAATCCCAGAATGGGCATCGCAACCGAATATGGTGACGGTAGACCCAAAGGGTTCATTTATCATTACGCTTCCATTTGCGGCCAATAGCTTGGTAGAAGAGCTATCACACTGGATATCACATCAAATCGCTGACCAGAAAGTCGCTGGGTTCGACTTTGAAGTTCGAATTAAGCCTGCTGCACTTGAAACAACCGTATCAAGCCCTGTGAAAGGCGTGAAAAATATCATTGCGGTGACGTCTGCTAAAGGGGGCGTTGGTAAATCAACAACCTCAGTGAACTTAGCGTTAGCACTCTCAAAGTCAGGCGCTAAAGTTGGTCTATTGGATGCAGATATTTACGGTCCTTCTGTGCCTATGATGCTTGGCCAAATGCAAGCGAAACCAGAAGTGCGTGACAATAAATGGATGATTCCTATTGAAGCTCATGGGATCTTCACTCACTCAATTGGTTACTTGGTATCAAAAGACGATGCCGCTATCTGGCGTGGTCCAATGGCTGCGAAAGCTCTTGGCCAGATCATGAATGAAACGGTATGGCCGGATCTGGATTATCTGGTGATCGATATGCCGCCGGGTACAGGTGACATTCAACTGACTCTGTCTCAGCAAATCCCGGTGACAGGGGCGATTGTTGTGACTACACCGCAAGACCTTGCTTTAGCGGATGCTCGTAAAGGTGTCGCGATGTTTGACAAAGTAGGCGTGCCGGTTGCGGGCCTTGTAGAGAATATGAGCTACCATATCTGTAGCCACTGTGGTGAAAAAGAGCATATCTTTGGTTCTGGTGGCGCTGAAGCTATGGCTGTTGAATTTAGCCTTGATATTCTTGCTCAGATCCCTCTGCACATCGATGTCCGTGAAGATATTGATGCGGGAATGCCAACTGTAGTGCGTCGACCTGACAGCGAGCATACACGTCATTACCTCGATTTGGCCGAAAATGTAGCCTGTAAGATGTACTGGACGGGCAAAGTGAAACCAGAAGCGATTAACTTCTCAATGGTTGAGTAGTTTATAATTTATACAGAGTGTGCAAGTGGTTGATGGGCACTGGTCATTAAGCAAACGTTTATTTTGATTTAATCCATTTGGATCATCAATTTGACGGTATTTTGCTGAAATGGCGACTAGAATCTATAGAGCTTAGCCCCTATAATCAGGCGGTTTATCTATTCCCATCACCAAAACCATATCGGGTGCAAAATAATGTCTGATAATAATCAATGTGTCATCGTAGGTATCGCTGGCGCTTCAGCTTCAGGAAAAAGTCTGATTGCTAGTACTATTTATAATGAGTTGCGCGAAAAAGTAGGCGACCATCAAATTGGTGTTATCACGGAAGATTGCTACTACAGCGACCAAAGCCACTTGAGTATGGAAGAGCGTGTTAAAACAAACTACGACCACCCAAATGCATTAGATCACGATCTACTGTGTGAGCATCTTAAAGAGCTAATGAACGGCAACGCGGTTGAAGTTCCAGAATACAGCTACTCTGAGCACACACGTACTTCTGAAACGACTACACTTACTCCAAAGAAAGTGATCATTTTAGAAGGTATCCTACTGCTAACAGACCCACGTCTACGTGAACTGATGCACGCGAGTGTTTTCATGGATACACCACTAGACATCTGTCTACTGCGTCGTGTTAAGCGTGATGTTGAAGAGCGTGGTCGTACGATGGACTCTGTACTGAAGCAATATCAAGAGACAGTACGTCCTATGTTTATGCAGTTCATTGAGCCATCAAAGCAGCATGCCGATATTATCGTCCCTCGTGGTGGTAAAAACCGTATCGCAATCGACGTTTTGAAAGCTCACATTGCTAAGCTATTAAAGGCGTAGTCGGTACCATCTGACAAAAGTAAGAATTTAGTTATAAGTTCTTAACTTAGCTTTATTTTTTATCGAATAAGTGGCACTTTTATAGTGCCACTTTCTTTTGGAATCTAAGCAAGGAATATGCGGATGAAGAAACTACTCATTTTCATAGCTATCCCAGTTGTTGTCGTTATCGCGGCGATTCTGGCGCTAGTGCTGTTAGTGAATCCCAACCAATTTAAACCACTGATTGTCGAACAAGCCCAAAAACACACCGGTTTAGAGCTTGTGATTGAAGGTGACATCAGCTGGCAATTTTTCCCATCGATTGGTTTTGAACTAGGAAAGACAGAACTGCGTAATCCGCAGGGCTTTACTCAACCTAACTTATTCAAAGTTGATACCGTCGGCGTTGATATCTCTGTTACACCTCTCTTTAGCAATCAACTTGAGATCGGTAACGTTACGCTGGATGGCGCAGAATTCTATTTAGAAACTCTAAAAGATGGCAGTAAGAACATTGACGCGCTAACACAGGCTCAAACCGCTGCTACTCCTGCAGAAGAAACAACAACTCAACCAGAAGAAGCGCCCACTGCGCCACAAGAAAGTGCAGCCTCAAACTGGACGATTAACCTCGCCGGTGTGACTGTATCGAATGCATTGTTCGAGATGGATGACAAACAAGCTGGTTCATTTATCAAGCTATATGATGTGGCGTTTAACCTATCTGAATTCGCGGCTGATACGTGGACTACAGCGACTTTCTCCGCATCTGGTGAGAACAATCAGCAGAAGTTCTCAGCGCAAGGCAGTGCAGACTTGAAGCTGGCAAAAGGCTTCGCGAGCTATGCGCTGCGTAATATAGACTTGAATGCGACCTTTAGCGATCCAAGTACTCAAATTGAGTCGGCTAAGATTGGTCTTAATACGTTCGAGTTCGACAAAGTGAATAACTTAACATATAGCGTTGTGGGTAATGCTGCGGGTATGGAACTGGATCTGAAAGGCGCTGGTGAACTGTCAGTTGATAGCGCGATTTCAAAAGTTGTGCTTAACAAGCTAACTCTAGACTCTACGTTTAAAGGTGATGCACTTCCTCAATCACCAATGAAAGTCGATATGCTATCTGATCTGAGTTTTGATCTAACTAAGAGTCACTTGAGCTTTGTATTAGAGAAGCTTCAAGCGAACAGCATCGCACTTGACGGTAAAGCAGATGTGACGCTCTCCGAGATTCCTAAGGTACGCTTCTCTCTTCATAGTCCGAATATTGATTTGGACGAGTTCTTAGGTTTGGGTAGCGCTTCTGATTCGTCAGCAGCCTCACAGCCAGCTAAAGAAGCTGAATCTTCAGCACCTGCGAAAGAAGTAGAACCGGACTTAACAGCCTTGAAAACGCTTGATGTTAAAGGCGATATTACAATTGATAAATTCAAAGCTAATAACGCTCGTATGCAGAATGTAAAAGCGGCATTCTCGGTTAATCGTGGTGTGGCAAAACTAGAGTCATTCACGTCTAACCTTTATGAAGGCTCTATTTCTGCGACAGCGACTCTGGATGCTCGTAAGTCACCAGCGTCATACACGGCTAAGAAAGCAATCAAGGGCGTTAAGGTTCAACCATTGCTGGTGGATGTTGCGGATAACGATATGCTCGAAGGTACTGGTAACATTGACGTGAATGTTTCTGGTAAGAGCCTAACTCCAACCGGTATCAAGCAGAATCTAGTGGGTACTATTGCTATCAACTTTGCCGATGGTGCCGTGAACGGTATCAACGTAGCACAGCTGATTCGTGAGAACTATGCGAAGATCAAGGGTGAGAAGTACGACGAGAGCGAAGGTGTTCAAAAGACCGATTTCAGTGCGATGAAGGCGACACTAAAAGTCGACAAAGGTTGGGTATCAACTAACGACCTTTCAGCGCAATCACCTCTGCTGCGTGTAACTGGTTCAGGTAAGGCTAACTTCATCAAGGAGACCGTTGATTTCCTAGTGCGCACCTCTATTGTAGGCTCACTGGAAGGTCAGGGGGGCAAGAGCATTGATGACCTTAAAGATGTGACGATTCCAATTAAGGTTACAGGTGCTTGGACAGATCCTAAGTTTAGCTTAGTGTTCGACGACGTATTGAAACAGAAAGCTCAGAAAGAGATCGACCGTGGTGTTGAGAAACTCACGGATAAGATCAAAGATGAGAAAACCAAGGAAGCAGTAGATGGACTCCTAAAAGGTCTGTTTAACTAATCCGTTTTTAGTCTGATATAAACGAAGCGCCACTCTTTAATTAGGAGTGGCGCTTTTTAATTTAAACGTCTAAAACGGAGGTTTTCTAAGACATCGGCCTTTGTTATAGAAAGTAACACGGACAAAGTCGTCATCTTCCCGAGTCGAGGATCTCAGTTCGAAGGTTATTACCAGTCAACGCCTTGCAGAGCTTTAACCCCTGATTCAAAAGCATGTTTGACATTACGTACCTCTGAAACCGTATCTGCCATCTCCGTCAGTGTGCGGTGAGCGCCACGACCTGTAATGATCACTGATTGCATCTTCGGTCGGTTATTTAGTGCTTCAACAACCTCATCGAGTTCAATGTAACCGTAACTAACCATGTACGTTAGCTCATCAAACAGAATCACATCCAATGACTCGTCAGCAAGCATACGCTTACACTCTGTCCAAACGCGTTGTGCAGCTTCAATATCTTTGGCTTTGTTTTGCGTTTCCCAAGTGAAGCCAGTACCCATCACCTGAAATTCAACATCGAGCTTCTCAAGTACGTTTTTTTCGCCGTTGTCCCATGTTCCTTTAACGAATTGAGCAACAGCACATTTTTTACCGTGACCAACAGCACGAGTAATGGTACCAAAGCCTGAAGTTGACTTGCCTTTACCATTGCCCGTAATAACAAGCAGTAGGCCTTTAACTTCCTGAGCAGCGGCAACACGAGCATCAACTTGTTCTTTAACTTTCTGTTGGCGGGCCTTATGGCGCTGTTCTTTGTTGTCTTCAGTCGACATAACTCTTCCTTATAATTTGTGATTAGCACTATCATAGCTTAAGTTAACACTATCAAAAACCATCGAAAGAACAGGTGATTAGGGATGAAAAAGATACTGGTAGTCTGTATGGGGAATATCTGTCGCTCACCAACAGGCGAAGCGATATTGCGTGCTAAAGCCAAGTCTATGGGGATCGAGGTTGAGGTAGACTCCGCTGGTACAATCGGTTTCCACCAAGGAAACCCACCAGATCCACGTTCCAAAGCGGCTGGTGAGGCTAGGGGTTATAGCTTTAAAGGAATTCGCTCTCGCAAAGTAGTGGCACAAGATTTTGATACGTTCGACCTAATTTTAGCTGCAGATAGAGCGAACTTAACAGACTTAGAATCTCAATGCCCGGCTCACTTACAGTATAAATTGGCTCTGTTTCTAAGCTTTGGTGAATCGAGTTATGAGGAAATTCCTGATCCTTACTATGGAGAGGGGGATGGCTTTGAGTTGGTTCTCGATCTAATTGAAGAGTCGAGTGAAGCGGTACTGAGATCCCTTTAAGAAGTGGAGGTTCCGTTTTATTAAACCGATACAAAAATGCCGACGTTTATCGTCGGCATTTTTTATTCTTATCTATGTAAAGCCATCAGCTGTTACTTAGACATAACCTTGTAGATAGGGTCTTCTGCAACGTTTGCTTCAACCAAGCTACCTGCTTTGTGCAGCATAGCAACACAGTCTTGGCTTAGGTGACGTAGATGCAGTGTTTTACCCTGTGCTGCGTAACGCTCAGCAATAGTATCGATCGCTTCGATCGCTGAGTGGTCAGTTACACGAGAGTTTGCGAAGTCTACGATAACGTCTTGAGGATCTTCTTGAGCGTTAAATAGCTCTAGGAAGTTCGCTGTAGAACCGAAGAAGATCGGGCCGTTCACTTTGTACTCTTTTGAGCCTTCTTCGTTGATGCAAGTATCTGCGTAGATGTGCTTAGCGTGCTGCCAAGCGAACATTAGCGCAGAAGCGATAACACCAACAAATACAGCAACTGCAAGGTCAGTCATTACAGTAACAACCGTTACTAGAACGATAACAAAGAAGTCTTGTTTTGGTACGCGGCGCGCAAGCTTGAACGTTGCCCATTCGAATGTACCGATAACAACCATGAACATTACGCCCACAAGTGCTGCTAGAGGAATCATTTCAATTAGCGACGATGCGAATAGGATGAACATCAGTAGTGCAACTGCAGCAACGATACCTGATAGACGACCACGACCACCAGAGTTTACGTTGATCATCGATTGACCAATCATCGCACAACCACCCATCGCGCCAAATACTGAACACGTTACGTTAGCCATGCCTTGACCAACACACTCACGGTTTGATTGGCCACGAGTGTTTGTCATTTCATCAAGCACTGTCAGAGTCAGTAGCGATTCAATTAGACCAATTGCCGCCAGAATTACTGCGTAAGGCAAGATGATGTAAATCGTTTCTAGGTTAAATGGTACTGCTGGAATCGAGAATGTTGGTAGAGAGCCTGCAAGCGTTGCAGCATCGTCACCAGACATAGTACGTAGGAAGTCAACTACTGTACGTGTTTCTAGATCTAAACCAACCACTAGCGCTGTCACAGTCACGATAGCAACCAGTGAAGAAGGCACTGCAGTCGTAAACTTAGGCAAGAAGTGGATGATAGCCATAGTTAGAGCTACCAGACCAAGCATAAGTGTCATTTGGTCTGTTGGAAGCCAAGTTAGCGCGCCAGTGATGTCTGGTGCTTTAAACTGGCCAAGTTGAGCAAGGAAGATAACAATCGCCAAACCGTTCACAAAACCGATCATTACTGGGTGTGGAACGATACGAATAAATTTACCGAGCTTGAATAGACCCGCAGCTATCTGTAGAAGACCCGCCAGCATGATAGCGGCAAAGAGGTATTGAACACCGTGAGTCGCAACTAGGCTAACCATTACAACGGCCATTGCGCCTGTTGCACCAGAGATCATGCCAGGACGACCGCCGAAGATAGAAGTGATAAGACCGACGATGAATGCTGCGTATAGACCAACCATTGGGTCAACACCAGCAACAAAGGCGAATGCAACGGCTTCAGGTACTAGAGCAAGTGCTACAGTAAGACCTGAAAGAACGTCATTCTTTACAGAGTGCTTTGAAAATTGTGGGAATTCGAACATGTGTGCTCAGCTATGCTTTAAATGGATTTACCGACACGAACATATTGCGGAGCTAAACAGGTGTATAAAAGAGCGGCAATAGCTAAGTGTCGAAAAAGATAAGTGCGCGAATCCTACCCAAAAATGTGATTAAGTTCAAGGTTGAACCTAACTTTGAGTAATATATCTATTAATCGTTATTCCGATAACGCATGTGAAAAAGGCTGCTTATAATAAGCAGCCTTTGATTCTATGTACTTAAGAATTTACAACAGTAAATGCTTAGTAGTTTGGCTTAGTCATACCAGAACCCGCTTGGTTCGAAGCAACCTGACTGCCTGCACCCTTCGATACGTAACGTTCGCTACGGAATGGTGCTGCAACAATTTCAACCTCTTTGATCTCTTGTGGACCAGGAGCTTTCGTCATTGGCGAGCTAGCTTGTTTCTTCGCTTCTACTGAAGGTTTCTCTTCAGTCACAGGTGCTGCTTTAACTGGTTTAGCCTCAGTGATTGGTACTTCAACAACTGGAGCTTCAGCTACAGTCTCTTCAGCTTTTGCTTCAACCGTTTCTTCAGCTTTAACTGATTCTTCAACAACAGGTGCATCTACTACTGGAGCCTCTTCAACAACTGGTGCTGCTACAGGCGCTTCAGCTACAGGTGTCTCAACAACAGGTGCTTCAACTGCAGGCTGTGCTACCACTTCTTCAGCTTTCGCTTCAACAACAGGCTCTTCACGGCGGATAATCACTTTACCCATTGCCATTTCAGGACATGCAAAACCACCAGCAATCACAACATTGTTTTGAACAGCTTCTAGTTCAGTTGACTGTTGTACTTGCGCTTCTGCTTTAGCAGCTTCAGGTTTTGCTTGTTTGTGGTGCGGTTTAGGCACGAAACGAGGCATCACTTTACCCATCGCCATCTCAGGAGAGGCTACACCACCTTTACGTAGGCGGAATGGGTTAGGGCGACGGTCACGACCGCGACGACGACGTTGACCACTTGCACGTAGGTGACGTGGAGAACGACGGTTACGACGTTGCTTCGGCTCTTCCTGTTCTGTTTGTTCAGCGTTCGCTTGGTTAGCTTCTACTTGTTCCGCTACCTTTTGCTCTTGAGCAACAGATTTATCTTTAGCTGCAACCTGCTCTTTCGCAGAGTTGTTTTCTGCTTGAGCTTGCTGGTCTTTAACGCGGATCTGCTTGTTCAGTTTACGACGTTGACGACGCTCTTTAACCTTTGCAGCTTTCGCTTCAGACTTCTGTTTTTGACCTTCAGGTTTAGACGCTTGAGCATCAGCTGCTAGCTGTTGACCTTGTTCTGCAACCTTAGATGGTACTTGCTCTTCGCGTTGTTGCTTCTGCTCGTCACGCTGCTTATTGCGGCGGTCTTGCTTCGGCTTACGGTTTTGACGAGGTTGCTGAGTTGCATTTTCTTTTTGCTCTTCAGGCTTCTCATCGCGAGCTGGCTTACGACGGCGCTTGTTGTCACGGTTCTCGTTACGATCACCACGCTGGTTGCGACGACGATTGTCATTGCGATCGCGACGTTGACGGTTGCCATTGTTGCGATTGTTCTTAGGTTTCTCTTCTTGCTTCTCTTCTTGTTTCTCTTCTTGAGATGAAGAGCCACCGAATAGGAAGCTGCCAATAGCTTTGAAGAAGCGGCTGATTAGGCCTGATTCTTGTGCCTTAGGCTCTTCTTTCTTCTCTTCTACTTTTGCAGCTGCTGCTTTTGGCGCTGGAGCTGGCGCAGATTGCGCAGGAGCAGCAAAACCTTTCAGTGCAGGTTCTTCGATCTTCTTAGGACGAATCGTCTGTTCTGCTGGTTCTTTGCTTTCTGCTTCTTTCAGAGCGTCTAGCTTCTTAGGAAGTAGGTAAGAAAGTAGATCGAACTCTTCACCTTCACGAACACGGATAACTTCGAAGTGCGGAGTTTCCATATCAGAGTTAGGTACAACAGTGATCTTAACTTCTTGAGTACGCTCAATGTGGTTTACAGAGCGACGCTTCTCGTTCAATAGGTAAGAAGCGATTGGCACAGGTACAACTGCAAGCACTTGTGCTGTGTTGTCTTTTAGCGCTTCCTCTTCGATTAGACGAAGAACTGAAAGTGCTAGAGATTCATTGTCACGTACAACACCAGTACCTGTACAGCGAGGACAGATGTGGTGGCTTGCTTCTGCTAGAGAAGGGCTTAGACGCTGACGAGACATCTCAAGAAGACCGAATCGAGAAATACGACCGATTTGAACACGTGCACGATCTAGACGAACTGCATCACGTAGACGGCTTTCTACTTCGCGTTGATGACGAACAGGCGTCATATCGATGAAGTCGATAACTACTAGACCACCTAGGTCACGTAGACGAAGTTGACGAGCAATTTCATCTGCGGCTTCTAGGTTTGTGTTCAGAGCTGTTTCTTCAATATCACCGCCTTTCGTTGCACGAGCAGAGTTGATATCGATAGAAGTTAGAGCTTCTGTTGGGTCGATAACGATTGAACCACCCGACGGAAGGCGAACTTCACGTTGGAAAGCAGATTCGATTTGGCTTTCGATCTGGTAGTGGCTAAATAGAGGAACTTCACCGTCGTACTTCTTAACGCGACTGATAAAGTCTGGGCGCACTAGTTGAATGTGTGCTTGTGCACGCTCAAAAATAGTGTTGCTATCGATAAGAATTTCACCAATATCACGACGCAAGTAGTCACGAATTGCACGAACAATTACGTTACTTTCTTGGTGGATAAGGAAAGGTGCTGCGTTTGAATCCGAAGCCTGCTTGATAGCAGCCCAGTGATTAAGTAGTACATTTAAGTCCCACTCAAGCTCTTCTGCGCTTTTGCCAACGCCAGCAGTACGAACGATTAAACCCATGCCTTGAGGAAGCTCAAGCGTGCTTAAAGCTGCTTTTAGTTGAGTACGCTCGTCACCTTCGATACGGCGAGAGATACCGCCTGCACGAGGGTTGTTTGGCATAAGAACTAAGTAGCTACCCGCTAAAGAGATGAAAGTAGTCAGTGCAGCACCTTTGCTACCACGTTCTTCTTTCTCAACTTGTACGATAACTTCCTGGCCTTCCTTTAGCACTTCTTTGATGCTTGGACGACCTTGGTATGTGTAACCTTCAGGGAAGTATTCGCGGGCAATTTCTTTAAGAGGGAGGAAACCGTGACGTTCTGCGCCGTAGTCAACAAATGCCGCTTCTAGGCTTGGTTCAATACGAGTGATACGTCCTTTGTAGATATTCGCTTTTTTTGATTCGTGACCTGGACTTTCGATATCAAGATCGAAAAGTCGCTGGCCATCAACCAAAGCGACACGCAACTCTTCTTTTTGAGTTGCGTTAATTAACATTCTTTTCATTTAGAAATACTCATTGTCTTTTCTTATTTTCATCATTGTTCTTGTCGCTTGATTTCGTTTCTCATGGTGCCTGATCCCATGGCTTTATCGGTGCAGCCTCCCGGCTGGAAGGGATGCTCTTGGGGCACGTCAGTCATCATAGATAGTGAACTATGATCCGCGATGTGGCGGTGAATACTCAACATGAGCGTACGTGAGTAGAGCGACAAGGAACTCAGTTAACGGTGTCTTACGCCAATGCAGCACGGTTTTGACTGAGTCATCTACTCATTTACTTGCTTGTGAATGGTTGGCTGTTTAAATAGTAGTCAAACCATAGATAGCAGCTGTGAACTATAGCAGTGGTCGCTAATCACAGCAATCTGCTTTATCAGAATGCGCGAAAAAAAACGGTTTTTGTTTGGGTTTTGATAGCTCTAACTCACTGTCTATCAATAATTTATCAAATGATATTTAATTTTGCGGCAGTCTTGATTGTTTTTTGTTCGAAGAATCAAACAAATATAGAAGTTTCACGCCTCCTTTTGGGTATAATCGCGCCGAAAAATGCAATTAACTCTCAATTATCAAATTTGACAGTGATACACTAACCGCATGAGCGAAATTAGAACCAAAGTCCAATTTGTCGACATCGATGAAGATATGGCTGGTCAACGTATTGATAACTTCTTACGTAACCAATTAAAAAATATCCCTAAAAGTATGATTTATCGAATCGTACGTAAGGGCGAAGTGCGTGTTAACAAAAAGCGCATCAAAGCTGAATACAAACTGAAAGCCGGTGATCTTGTTCGCATTCCACCAGTGACTGTGGAAGAGAAAGTCGAAGAGAACGTGCCAAGCACTAAGCTTAATAAAGTGTCCGAGCTAGAGCATTGCATCATTTATGAAGATGACCACATGCTTATCTTGAACAAACCTTCAGGTACAGCGGTGCACGGTGGCAGTGGCCTTAAATTCGGAGCGATCGAAGCTTTACGCGCATTGCGACCAGAAGCCCGCTTCCTTGAATTGGTGCATCGAATTGACAGAGATACTTCGGGCATCCTCTTGGTGGCGAAAAAGCGTTCGGCGCTGCGCCATCTGCAAGCTCAGTTCCGTGAAAAGACGGTCCAGAAGTACTACTTTGCATTGGTCATGGGCGAGTGGAAGAACAGTTGTAAGGTGGTGAATGCACCGCTTCTTAAAAATGAAGTCAACAGCATTGTTCGTGTAAACCCAAATGGTAAAGCTTCTGAAACCCGCTTTAAGGTGTTAGAGAAGTTCAAAGACGCGACTTTGATTCAAGCAAGCCCGATTACTGGTCGTACTCACCAAATTCGTGTTCACACACAGTACACAGGTCACCCGATTGCATGGGATGATCGCTACGGTGATCGCCGCTTTGACGCTTATACGGGCAAAGTCGGTTTAGACCGTCTGTTCCTACATGCCGCGAATATTAAGTTCACACACCCAAGCAGTGAAGAGAAGATGGATATCTCGGCTCCAATGGAAGCTAAGTTAGAGAAGGCAATCGCAGGTCTGCGTAAGCTTTAATTCTTTAAGATACGAGATACGAGATACGAGATACGAAGGGAAAGAGTGTTCTCCCAATTTGTACTTTAGTATCTTAAGTAAGAAAGGTTGACGAATATCATCAACCTTTTTTGTTTGTGCTCGTTATCAGAGATCCCCAACTCGCTCGTCCCTCACTCTTGGGGATGACGAACTTTGGTTTTTAGTGATAAAGCAACCCGGTTATGTTGGTCGAATCGTGTTGTTCTAGAGTGAGTGACAAATCTAGTCCTTCCCAAGGCTGATGAAGGAAGGAGTAGGGAATCTCTATAAGGTGCTCGAGACCAACCTAAAGCACATTCAACCCTTGCGCTTCCAACATATCAATCAGGTCGATGAGCGGTAGTCCAATTAATGTATTTGGGTCTTTACCTTCAAGACGTTCAAAGAGAGCAATACCCAGTCCTTCACTCTTAAAACTGCCCGCACAATAGAAAGGCTGCTCTTTGTCGACGTAGCTTTCGATTTGCGTAGTCGTTAAGTCGCGAAAATGAACCACAAAGGTGTCGAGACGTGTGTCAGCTTTTTGAGTAACGGAATTCCAAACAGAGAGGCCGGTGTAAAAGGTGATGCTTTTGCCGCTTTGACGTGATAGCTGTTCAATGGCCTTTTCGCGGTTGTGTGGTTTACCAATGATTTCTCCATCGATCACACACACCTGGTCTGAACCTATGATCAGGCTTGGCGAAGTGACCTGACAAGACTTGGCTTTTTCTTCTGCTAAACGCATAACTAATTGTTGCGGTGATTCTCCGGCAATTGGTGTTTCGTCGCAGTCTGGCTTAGCAGTCACAAAGTCTAAATGGAGCTTTTTGAGGATCTCTTGCCTAAATGGCGAAGTAGAGGCCAAAACTAGTTGGTAATTTTTCATTTTAATTTACAATTCGTAGAAGCATTTAATGCAGGATATAGTAACTTATCTTGATATTCATAATGCTCTGTATGGGAAAGGGAAAAAAGTGTACTTTTTTTGCCATTTCCTTTGACTAAACTCGATTTGGAAGATAATATTCGCGCCCTATGCAAAAGGTAAAAATACCGCGTACAGTTGATCCGGCTAGAACCGCTCAAAAACGACTTGATTTAGATGGCATCATCCAAACTAGTCTTTTCAAGCGCTTAAGCGAAGCAACTGAAGGCGTAAAACGTGACGCGCAAGTCTCATTGTCATTTGGGCTTGATGAACAACGATTAGTCGTTATCTCTGGTAAAGCTAACGTCGAAGTCGATTTAGAGTGTCAACGTTGTAATGAGGTTTTCGCACATGAGTGCGATGTCGAATTCACTTATACTCCTTACTACAATGAGAAAAGTGAAGAAGAAGCACCGGAAGAGTACGATTTGGTAGATCTGAACGAGTACGGTGAGTTAGACCTGATTCAACTAGTTGAAGACGAGTTCATCCTTGGATTGCCTCAAGTAGCAATGCACGACGAAGCGGACTGTAGCGTTAACTCAAATAACTTGGTGTTTGGTGAACTTCCTGAAGAAATTGAGGAAGAAAAGAAGCCGAATCCATTTGATGTTTTAAAAAGCTTAAAGAAGTAACTGCTTCTTTAAGAATTTACATAGGAGTAGGGTCAATGGCCGTACAAAAGAGCAAGAAATCACGTTCAATGCGTGGCATGCGTCGTTCACACGATGCGCTAACTACAGCTGCACTTTCTGTAGACGCAACTTCAGGTGAAACTCACCTACGTCACAACGTGACTGCGGAAGGTTACTACCGCGGCAAAAAGGTTATCAACAAGTAAGGTTGACCTTTTGCAAAATATAACCGTTGCGCTTGATGCAATGGGCGGGGATTTCGGTCCTCGTGTAACAGTGCCTGCCGCCGTGCAGGCACTGTCGTATTTCCCAGAGCTAAAAGTCATTCTCATAGGTGATCGAAATGCGATCACATCTCAATTATCCTCATTAGGTCGGCAGCCTGATTCTCGTTTGAGCATCCAGCACTGTGACCGAGTTATTTCAAACTCAGAAAAGCCTTCTCTTGCCTTACGAAACAGTCAGGGCAGCTCTATGCGTGAAGCAATCGATCTGGTTGCGGAATCTCAAGCAGACGCATGTGTCAGCGGTGGTAATACCGGTGCATTAATGGCTTTGTCTCGTTTTCGTTTGAAACTCCTTCCCGGCATTGATAGACCAGCACTTGTCTCCGCGTTACCAACTGCATCCGGTGGTAGAACGTGGATGCTGGATCTAGGTGCCAACGTATCCAGTGACGCAGACTCTCTTTTTCAATTTGCTGTTATGGGAAGCGCACTTGCAGAACAACATTTAAACCGCCCACCACGTGTCGCGATTTTGAATATCGGCGCAGAAGAAATAAAAGGCAATGACCTTGTAAAACGATGCGCGGAAATGTTGTCTAACACCCAGTCTGTGAACTTCATCGGCTATATTGAAGGAAATCAACTGCTGCAAGATGCAGCAGATGTGGTTGTTTGTGATGGTTTTGTGGGCAATGTGTGCCTAAAAACGTGTGAAGGCACTGCACAACTCTTTATTGATAAGCTAAAAACGCGCATCATGGCGTCAACGATAAAGGGTTGGATCGCCAGAATATTGTTTTCTGAGCTATTTACTGAATTAAAAACCTTGAACCCCGACCAGTATAACGGCGCAAGTTTGTTAGGATTGCGCGGCATTGTCATTAAAAGTCATGGAAGTGCTGATGTATCTGCGGTCGTCAACGCAATTGGCGAGGCAGTACACGAGGTCAAACGACAAGTCCCTAGCCGCATTAGCGATCGTTTGGAAGCGGTTTTACTCGAGAGGCATTATTAGTCTTCATGTATAGCAAAATATTAGGTACTGGCAGCTACTTGCCATCTCAGGTGCGTACAAACGCAGATCTAGAGAAAATGGTAGAGACTAGCGATGAGTGGATTGTTGCTAGAACAGGTATTAAAGAGCGTCGTATTGCTGCAGAAAATGAAACTGTAGCGGATATGGCGTTCTACGCTGCTGAAAACGCAATTGATATGGCGGGTATCGATAAAAATGATATCGACTTGATCATTGTTGCAACGACCAGCAGCAGCCATACGTTCCCTTCTTCTGCATGTCAGGTGCAAGGTAAGCTTGGTATTAAAGGCTGCCCAGCGTTTGACTTAGCGGCGGCATGTTCTGGTTTTGTTTACGCATTATCAGTGGCTGACCAACACATCAAATCAGGCATGTGTAAGAACGTTTTGGTTATCGGTGCAGATGCATTGTCTAAAACTTGTGACCCAACTGATCGTTCTACTATCATCCTATTTGGTGATGGCGCAGGTGCAGTTGTTGTGGGTGCGAGTGAAGAGCCAGGTATTTTGTCTACTCACATTTACTCTGATGGTAAATACGGTGAGCTACTAAGCCTTGAAGTTCCTGAGCGCGGCGGTGATGCTGACAAATGGCTTCACATGGCAGGCAACGAAGTTTTCAAGGTGGCAGTGACTCAGCTTTCTAAGCTAGTAAAAGACACACTGGCAGCTAACAACATGGATAAGTCGGAACTTGATTGGCTGGTGCCACACCAAGCTAACTACCGCATTATCTCTGCAACAGCTAAAAAGCTAACTATGTCACTTGATCAGGTGGTGATTACACTTGATAAGCACGGCAACACGTCGGCAGCGACGGTTCCGACTGCGTTAGATGAAGCGGTTCGCGATGGACGAATTAAGCGTGGTCAGACTCTTCTTCTTGAAGCGTTTGGCGGCGGTTTCACTTGGGGCTCAGCTCTGGTTAAGTTCTAACCCCTAAGTCGACAGAACAATCAAGGCACATAGATTATGTGCCTTATTCAATTTTTTGCATTGCTTAAAGGATAATTACAATGAGCAAGTTTGCTATCGTATTCCCAGGCCAAGGCTCTCAAGCTGTTGGTATGCTTGCTGAACTAGGCGAGCAGTATGATGTTGTAAAACAAACATTCGCTGAAGCTTCTGAAGCTCTTGGTTACGACCTATGGGCTCTAGTTCAAGAAGGTCCAGTAGAAAACCTAAACGAAACTTTCCGTACTCAACCAGCTCTACTTGCAGCATCTGTTGCTATCTGGCGTGTATGGCAAGAGCTTGGCCTCGAGCAACCTGCAAACCTAGCAGGCCACAGCCTGGGTGAGTACTCTGCATTAGTATGTGCAGGCGTTATCGACTTCAAAGAAGCGATCAAGCTGGTTGAACTTCGTGGTCAATTGATGCAAGAAGCGGTACCAGCAGGCGTTGGTGCAATGTACGCAATCATTGGTCTAGATGACGAATCAATCGCTAAAGCTTGTGAAGAAGCTGCACAAGATGAAGTGGTTTCTCCAGTTAACTTCAACTCTCCAGGCCAAGTTGTTATCGCTGGTAACAAAGCGGCTGTAGAGCGTGCTGGTGCACTATGTAAAGAAGCGGGCGCTAAGCGTGCACTTCCTCTACCAGTATCTGTACCGTCTCACTGTGCACTAATGAAGCCAGCTGCTGAGAAGCTAGCAGTTGCTCTAGAAGCACTAGAGTTCAACGCACCTGCACTGCCTGTAATCAACAACGTTGATGTGGCTGCTGAAACAGACCCTGCGAAGATTAAAGATGCACTTGTTCGTCAACTTTACAGCCCAGTACGTTGGACTGAAGGTGTTCAAGCAATGAACGAGCAAGGCGTAGAAAAACTACTAGAATTAGGCCCAGGTAAAGTACTAACAGGTCTAACTAAGCGTATTGTTAAAACAATGACAGCTGCTGCAGTAAATGATGCTGCATCACTAGAAGCTGCTAAATAACGACATAAAGAGAAGTTATGATGAATTTAGAAGGCAAAGTTGCACTAGTTACAGGTGCAAGCCGTGGTATCGGTCGTGCTATCGCTGAACTTTTAGTTGAGCGCGGTGCTAAAGTTATCGGTACTGCAACGTCAGAAAACGGTGCTGCTGCGATCAGCGAGTATCTTGGTGAGAACGGTAAAGGTCTTGCTCTGAACGTAACAGATGTTGATTCTATCGCTGCAACACTAAAAACCATCAACGATGAGTTTGGTGCGATTGATATCCTAGTGAACAATGCTGGTATCACACGCGATAACCTACTTATGCGCATGAAAGACGACGAGTGGAACGATATCATCGATACTAACCTAACGCCTATCTACCGCATGTCTAAAGCTGTACTGCGTGGCATGATGAAGAAGCGTGAAGGCCGTATCATCAACGTAGGTTCTGTTGTTGGTACTATGGGCAACGCTGGCCAAGCAAACTATGCTGCAGCTAAAGCAGGTGTTATCGGTTTCACTAAGTCTATGGCACGTGAAGTAGCTTCTCGTGGTGTGACAGTGAACACAGTTGCACCTGGTTTTATTGAAACAGACATGACAAAAGCGCTAAATGATGACCAACGTGCAGCAACTTTGGCGAATGTACCAGCAGGTCGTCTAGGTGACCCTCGCGAAATCGCTGAAGCTGTGGTATTTTTGGCGTCGCCTGCGGCAGCTTATATCACAGGTGAAACACTTCACGTCAATGGCGGTATGTACATGGTGTAAATTGTGTGCAACATTTGTGCATGATTTAAGTCAAAATCATACGTAATTTCGGTTAAAATCGCTAAAATTGTGGTTTGACCAGAAAAGTTGGCCTTGCAACTTTTAATAGATTGAATAAACTACGGAAAACATCGCATAAAGCGAACTCTGTAAAGGAAAAGAAAAAATGAGCAACCTCGAAGAACGCGTAAAGAAAATCATTGTTGAACAACTAGGTGTAGACGAAGCAGAAGTTAAAAACGAAGCTTCTTTCGTTGATGACCTAGGTGCTGATTCTCTAGACACTGTTGAGCTAGTAATGGCTCTAGAAGAAGAATTCGACACTGAAATCCCAGATGAAGAAGCTGAGAAAATTACTACTGTTCAAGCTGCTATCGATTACGTAACTAGCGCTCAGTAATAATCTCTCCCAGGCGGTCACCTCGACCGCCTGTGTTTTATCTAACTCATCTATCCTCATCCTAAATCATTTCAATCCCCGGAGTGTAAAATCGTGTCCAAGCGTCGTGTAGTTGTCACTGGCATGGGTATGTTGTCACCGGTAGGCAACACTGTAGAATCTTCTTGGAAAGCCCTGCTAGCTGGTCAAAGTGGTATCGTGAATATCGAGCACTTTGATGCAACCAATTTCTCAACTCGTTTTGCAGGTCTAGTTAAAGACTTTAACTGCGAAGAGTACATGTCTAAAAAAGATGCTCGTAAAATGGATCTATTCATCCAGTACGGCGTCGCAGCAGGTGTTCAGGCACTTGATGATTCTGGTCTAACCGTTACTGATGAGAACGCACCACGTATTGGTGTGGCTATCGGTTCTGGTATCGGCGGCTTAGGTTTGATCGAAGCTGGTCACCAAGCTCTGACTGAAAAAGGCCCTCGTAAAATCAGCCCATTCTTTGTACCGTCAACCATCGTAAACATGATCGCGGGTCACATGTCTATCATGCGTGGTCTACGCGGTCCTAACATCGCTATTTCTACTGCATGTACAACTGGCCTGCACAACATTGGTCACGCAGCTCGTATGATTGCATACGGCGATGCTGACGCAATGCTAGCGGGTGGTGCTGAGAAAGCATCTACGCCTCTAGGTATGGGTGGTTTCGGTGCAGCTAAAGCACTATCAACACGTAACGATGAGCCGCAAAAAGCTTCTCGTCCATGGGATAAAGGCCGTGACGGTTTTGTTCTTGGCGATGGCGCAGGCATGATGGTACTAGAAGAGTACGAACACGCTAAAGCTCGTGGCGCTAAGATCTACTGTGAGCTTGTAGGCTTCGGTATGTCTGGTGACGCTTATCACATGACTTCTCCAAGTGAAGATGGTTCAGGTGGTGCACTAGCGATGGAAGCGGCGATGCGTGATGCTGGCATTACTGGTGAACAAATCGGTTATGTAAATGCACACGGTACATCGACTCCAGCAGGTGACGTAGCAGAGATCAAAGGCATCAAGCGTGCTCTTGGCGAAGCAGGTTACAAGCAAGTACTCGTTTCTTCGACTAAGTCGATGACTGGTCACTTACTAGGTGCTGCAGGTTCTGCAGAAGCTATCATCACTGCAATGTCTCTGGTTGACCAAGTTGTTCCACCAACTATTAACCTAGACGATCCTGAAGAGGGTTTAGACATTGACCTAGTTCCACACACAGCTCGTGAAGTTAGCGGCATGGAATATGCGGCGTGTAACTCATTCGGCTTTGGTGGTACAAACGGCTGTTTGATCTTCAAAAAGATTTAATCATCTTATAAAAGACTCAAACATCGTAGATAGTCACTAATTAGACTTGTTTTTAAACGGCTTGATGCTTAGCATTGAGCCGTTTCTTTTTTGGAGAAAAGCATGTTTTGGGTTGATGGAGAAAGCCAACAAACAGTCGCCTTGACCGATCGCTCGTTTCAGTATGGCGATGGTTGTTTTACCACGATGCTGACACTCGATGGTGAAATTCAATATTACAATGATCACCAACAGCGAGTTGATGCTTGTCTCGTTGCTTTGCGCATTGCTCCTCTCGATTGGGAGCAAGTCAGCTTATGGTTGGGTAAAGCGCTTTGCTCTGTACCTGAAAAAGGGTTAGGAGGCGTTAAGCTGCATGTGAGTCGTGGTTCTGGTGGCCGAGGTTACAGCCCATCAGGGGCGTTTTCATCTGTCGTGACCATTAGTACGTTTGCTTATCCAGAACATTACAGTCAATGGCTGCAATCTGGCGTCGAACTCGGTGTTTGTCAGCAAAAATTAGGGCTATCCCCATTGTTAGCCGGCCACAAGCATAACAATCGTCTTGAGCAGATTCTCATGAAGGCTGAGCTAGATGAATTAGGCTTGGTTGATGGTATTGCATTAGATATCAATGAGCAGGTGGTCGAAACCACGATGGCAAACCTGTTTTGGCGTAAGGGTTCTAAGCTCTTCACTCCTGAACTTAACGCCAGTGGCGTTGCTGGGGTAATGCGTAAACAGGTGTTGCTTGAGCTAGGTAAGCAAACAGAGGTTGTGGTCGGTCGCTTTGACCTAGAACACCTGCTTTCTGGCGAAGAGGTCTTTATGACTAACTCGATCCTCGGTGTTGCGCCTGTTACCAAGATTAAAGAAACACAATTCGAAATTGGACATGTCACACGTACCCTTCAAGGACTATTAAACTCGTGATTAAGAAGTTATCTATTTTTGTCGTCTTATGCTTAGTGATTGCAGCATCAGCAGCATTCTATGTTTACAATCAAGCTGAAGCGCACCTAAAGCAAGTGATTCAGCTCGAAGAGCCGCAGGTGATCACTGTCGCTCCTGGTGCGAGTTTCCATCGTGTATTGAATCAACTGGTTGATGAAGGTTTGTTTACGGCGTCGCCATACAGCAAGCTTATTCGTAAGCTTCACCCAGAATTGGTTGATGTGAAAGCGGGTACTTTCTTGCTTGAGCCAGAACTAACGCTTAACCAAGCACTGCAAGTACTGGTTGAAGGTAAAGAGCACCAGTTTACGATCACATTTGTTGAAGGTAGCCGCTTTGATGAGTGGCGTCAGCAGTTAGAACAGAACGAATTTATTGAGCAGACGCTACAAGGCGTCTCAGAAGAAGAGATCGCAGAGCTGCTGGGTATTGAACACAAGAAGTTAGAAGGTTTATTCCTCGCTGAGACTTATCACTACACCTATGGCACCAGCGACTTAGATTTGTTGAAGCGTGCTCACAAAGATCTCATGGATGTGGTTAACCAAGAGTGGGGTGCTCGCGCTGAAAAACTGCCTCTAAAATCACCTTACGAAGCGCTTATCCTAGCGTCTATTATCGAAAAAGAGACCGCCGTTGCTTCTGAGCGTGAGCGTGTTTCATCGGTATTCGTGAATCGCCTAAACAAGCGTATGCGTCTGCAAACCGACCCAACCGTTATCTACGGAATGGGTGATAGCTATGATGGCAACATTCGTAAGAAAGATTTAAGAACACCAACACCATACAACACATACACTATCAATGGTCTACCGCCTACGCCGATTGCGATGGCTGGCAGAGCATCGATTAATGCGGCTTTGAACCCAGAACAGAGTAACTATCTTTACTTTGTGGCAAGCGGCACAGGTGGTCACGTATTTTCAAAGAGTTTGGCTGAGCACAACCGTGCAGTACGAGCTTACTTAAAACAATTAAGAAAGAACAAATAAAGAACAAAGCTATGAATCAGTCGAAGTTTATTACGGTAGAAGGCCTAGAAGGTGCAGGTAAAAGCACTGCGATTAACGCAATCTTAGCGACACTCAAAGAATCAGGCGTCGCTGAGGTCGTGAATACTCGTGAGCCTGGTGGTACTGTCCTTGCCGAAAAGATGCGCTCTTTAGTCAAAGAAGAGCATGAAGGTGAGAAGCTGCAAGATATGACCGAGCTGTTGTTGATGTATGCAGCGCGTGTTCAACTGGTAGAGAATGTAATTAAGCCAGCGCTTGCTGAAGGTAAATGGGTACTGGGTGATCGTCATGATATGTCGTCACAAGCCTATCAAGGCGGTGGTCGTCAGATTGACCGCAAGACCATGACGTCATTGAAAGAGACTACTTTGGGCGACTTCAAGCCCGATTTAACTCTATATTTAGATTTGGACCCACGTGTTGGCCTTGAGCGTGCGCGTGGTCGCGGTGAGTTAGATCGTATTGAAAAGATGGATATCTCATTCTTCGATCGTACACGTGCACGTTACTTAGAGATCGCTGAGCAAGATGAATCGGTATTGGTCATTAATGCAGAGCAAGAGATCGAGCAAGTAGCGGCAGATATCAAACGAGCACTAACAACTTGGTTAGAGCAACAGTAGGTTAAACATGACCGAGTTATACCCTTGGCTATCACCACTTTGGAACGAGTGGAAAAAGAGTCTAGATGCAGGGCGATTCCCTAATTCATCGATTGTGAATGCACCGCTAGGTTTGGGTGTAGAAAAAGCCGTGGATCAACTCACCGCGTCGTTGATGTGTATCAACTACGAAAGTGAGGCTTGCGGTTTTTGTCATAGCTGTGAGCTGATGAAATCAGGCAGTCACCCCGATTTTCATGTCATCTCTCCAGAGAAAGAGGGCAAAGCGATCACGGTCGATCAGATACGATCGAGTAATCGCTGGGCGCAAGAGTCATCCCAATTGAATGGCTTGCGTGTCATCGTGGTTAGTCCAGCCGAGGCGATGAATGAATCGGCTTCGAATGCACTACTAAAGACCTTAGAAGAACCCTCTAGTGAGTGTGTTTTTATTCTAGTTAGCCAGAATAGCCATCGTTTAATGCCGACGATTGTGAGTCGCTGTCAGCAATTTAGTGTTGCAGCGCCGAGCTTAGAGGTCGGTGCTCAATGGTTGAAGCAAGAGCTAGGAAAAGATGTGCCAGACTACGTGCTAGCTCTGAATGACAATGCTCCGCTACTGGCAAAGGTAATGGTAGAAGAGGGGGGGTTAGAGAACTCTCAACAACTGTTTGACCGCTTTCTGAAGATTATTCAGCGCAGTGACTTCAATTTGATGCAATTGGCATCTGAAATAGCGAAAGATTCAATTGTTCAGTTAAGCTGGTTATGGCACCTACTCTCAGACGTGCAGAAGGTACATTTTGGTATTCAAAGCCAATCTATTCTGCCGAGCGCACAAGCGTTATCTAGCACTCTTTCGTATCAAGCGGCTCATAAATCATCGAGTCAGCTATTGGTTCTTCTTGAACAATTAAAGCAACATCCAGGGCTTAACACAGAGCTTCTGATAATGAATTGGCTTATTGCCACTTGCGAGGAAACATGTTCGTAGATTCCCACTGTCATTTAGACAAATTGGACTATCAAGATTTACATACTGGCGTAGAAGATGTCATCAATAAGGCCAAAGAAGCTAACGTTGAACAGCTACTTTCCGTTGGTGTGACATTAGATTCTTTCGAAAATATGCTCGAAATGATCTCGCCTTTCGATAATGTTCATGCATCGTGTGGTGTTCATCCACTTGATGTTGAGAGTGACTTCGATTTTGAACGTATGCGTCGTTACGCAAGCGACGATAAGGTTGTTGCTATTGGTGAGACCGGGTTGGATTACCACTACCAACCAGAGACAGCAGAGCTGCAACAAGAACGCTTTAAGCAGCATGTTGAACTTGCAGTTGAGCTTAACAAGCCTTTGATCATTCATACACGCAATGCACGCGAAGATACTCTCGCTATTTTGCGTGATGGTGGCGCTGAGAAATGCGGTGGTGTTATTCACTGTTTTACTGAGGATCAGGCGTTCGCTGATGCTGCGATGGAGTTGGGTTTTTACATATCAATTTCTGGCATCGTGACTTTTAGGCAAGCGACAGAGTTAAAAGAAGTGGTTAAAAATATCCCACTTGATAGGCTACTGATTGAAACAGACTCTCCATATCTCGCTCCGGTCCCATATCGTGGTAAACAGAATCAGCCTGCATATGTGGTTGAAGTGGCCGCGTACATCGCTCAGCTAAAGGGAATTTCAATGAAAGAAGTTGCACAAAAAACAACGGAAAATTACCGAAAACTTTTTTTGCGATGAAAAATGAAATCGATAAACAAAAGGGAGCGTAAGCTCCCTTTTTTGCGTATTAGATCACCAAAACGCTCAACTTTTTTAATGTTTACGAATTATGTTGAACTTGAGAGCATAAAATATAACATCTGTAAATTTGTTACTAAAAATAACATTAGCCCTTATTTTATTTACCCCGTGAAATAATAATCTTTAAATAAAAAATCCATTAAAAACAAAGATTTATAGATTTGTAAACCATTGCATTTTTGGATTTGACATGTGATCCAAGACGTGTTTTGAAACTAAATTTCGTAAGTCACTAGAAAGTTTGTTACCCATCAATATATATTTAGCGGCAGAAAATATAATGCAATACATGGTTACATTTTCACTGGGTGCTAACATTTAGGCTACGGGGGTGTGCCGTTAGAACCCATATAATTATTTTATCTTTATCAGGAGCATAAACATGTTTAAGAACCTTTTTGCTAGCCTGCAAAAAGTTGGTAAGTCTCTGATGCTACCAGTATCAGTTTTACCAGTTGCGGGTATTTTGCTTGGTGTTGGTGCAGCGGACCTTCCTTTCATTCCAGAGATTGTTTCTAATCTAATGGAACAAGCGGGTGGTTCAGTATTCGGTCAAATGGCTCTGCTATTTGCTGTAGGTGTTGCACTTGGCTTTACAAACAATGACGGTGTAGCTGGTCTAGCTGCAATCGTTGGTTACGGTATCATGACTGCAACACTTGGCGTAATGGCTGGTGTTATGGGCGTTGAGAAAATCGATACTGGTGTACTAGGTGGTATCCTAGTCGGTGGTGTTGCTGCTTGGGCATTCAACCGTTTCTTCCGTATCCAACTTCCAGAGTACCTAGGCTTCTTCGCTGGTAAGCGTGCTGTGCCAATCATCACTGGTTTCTCTGCGATCGGTCTTGCAATCCTACTATCTATCGTATGGCCACCAGTTGGCGGCGCAATCGCTGCATTCTCTGATTGGGCTGCACACCAAAACCCACAAGTTGCGTTTGGTATCTACGGCATCATCGAGCGTTCTTTGATCCCATTCGGTCTTCACCACGTTTGGAACGTACCTTTCTTCTTCGAAGCTGGTACTTGTGTAAACGCTGCTGGCGAAACTCAAAACGGTGTTCTTACTTGTTACCTAGTTGCTGATGAAGCATCTCGTGCTGCAGGCAACGGCTTCGGTCAGCTAGCAGGTGGTTACATGTTCAAGATGTTCGGTCTACCAGCTGCTGCAATCGCAATTGCACACTCTGCTAAACCTGAAAACCGCGTTAAAGTAATGGGTATCATGGCATCAGCTGCTCTGACTTCATTCCTAACAGGTATTACTGAGCCAATCGAATTCTCATTCCTATTCGTTGCTCCAGTACTGTACGCAATCCACGCTCTACTAGCAGGTTCTGCATACGTTCTAGCGAACACTCTAGGTTTTGTACACGGTACATCTTTCTCTCACGGTCTAATCGACTTCCTAGTTCTATCTGGCAACGCGTCTAAGATGGGTCTAATGATTGTTTGTGGCCTAGGTTACGCAGCGCTTTACTACTTTGTATTCCGCACAGTAATCAAAGCTCTAGACCTTAAGACTCCTGGTCGTGAAGACGAGTCTGAAGACCAAGCTGTAGCGACTGGCTCTGAGCTAGCTGGCGAACTAGTTGCTGCATTTGGCGGTAAAGCTAACATCACTGGTCTTGACGCTTGTATCACTCGTCTACGTGTAGCGGTTGCTGATACTGAAGTTGTTGACCAAGACAAACTGAAGAAACTGGGTGCTGCTGGTGTAGTAGTAGTAGCTGGTGGCGTTCAAGCTATCTTCGGTACTAAGTCTGACAACCTGAAAACAGACATGGATGAGTGGATCCGTAACAACGGTTAATCACTGATTCAACAGAATAGAAGGAGGCTTTAAGCCTCCTTTTTTCGTTTTTGCATATTTCTCACTACTCTCGTTAAGTTGACTTAACATCCACCATTCTCTAACCCTAAGATGACATTTATCTTCTATAGGTATTTATGCTTCTCCGCATATGTATTTATAGGGATTGATTATGAAACAGTATGGGTTATTAGGTTTACTCATGGCGAGTGTTACTTTCACTTCACAAGCCGCAGACAACGCAGACCTTGAAGTGGGGTTAGCTTTAGACCAAGATTTAAGCGCCGTTATTGAAATTGATAACACTTACCGTGTAACCGTGGGTAATGATGGCGCCGCCTTCGATTACATGCTTAAACGTGGCAAGTTTGATTCAGAAACACCTTTAGACTGGTATGTAGGCGTTGGTGCATGGGCTGAGTGGGAGGATGACTTTGGTGTACGAGTTCCACTAGGTGTAAAAGTGAATTTCTATGACGGGTGGAACGCTTACGCCCAAGTTCATCCTGAGTTGGATCTGTACGCGGGAGCCGAGTTACAACTTGGTGGTGCAGTGGGTGTGACTTACAAGTTTTAAACTCAGAAGTTAGATAGATAAACAGGTGCGATTTTATTCGCACCTGTTTTTTTATTAGATAACATTAATGCAGATCGCTCTTAAGTATCTGACGTTGTATCTCTAGAAAGTAAATGTTAGACCGATATTCGCTTGAAACTGGTTCATCCAGTCAGTGTCGAAACGGATCACGCAGTTTTGCCCTGTAGAAGGGACGGTACAAGCTCCACTGGTATCGTTATCAACCACTGTACCTAGCCAGCGTAATTGAGAAGTTAGTGCGAGGCTGTCAGACAACTTGTATTCTACACCACCAAATATGGATGCTGAGAATCCATACTTATCTTTGGCCCAGTCGACATCGACATAGGAAGCGCCTAGCCCCAAACCTAGGTAACCAGAAAACTGGTTCGTTGCAGGGTAGTAGATACTGCTCTGGAAGTGTAAATATTGAATTGAAGAGTCTAGTTTTAGAGATTCTAGTTCAGATTTTTGATTTGAGTAGAATAGTCCAACTCGACCTTTTTCGAGTGGCGTTTCAATAGCAAGAGAGTAGCTTGCCGAATTTTCCATATCGTAGGTGTTGCCATCTTCATCCTCGACAGCACCACCGCCAGTGAAACCAATCATAGGTGTGATTTGAATCTCTGCAGACAGAGAAGCCCCTGAATAGCTCAGGAGTGCGAAAAGCGCGAGAGTATTTGCTTTGTTATTCATGGGCCTATCCTTATCCATACACCCACTAATTGTGATGCTTACGTCAATATTGTGCGACTAATTTCGACGAATCTTGAACATACTTCACACACCTGATATCACTTAAATGAGGCTAAATAAATTTATAATAACCAGAGGTGTCTATGGAACATGATCTGAAAAACGCTCTACAAATTACCGCTTTTATCTTCATCGTGCTGCTAACGTTCGGTTTTATTGCAATAACCAACTAATTACAGCAGGAAAGCGAAGTTGCACAGTTCGCTTTAAGTAGCAATGAACAGTGGCGTAATTACTAATACCGATATCGCAATAGACTTGGCTTACTATGACAAGTTTATTGCGGGTAAAACAGCTTTGGTTGCTCAAGGTGGTGGCCAAAGAGGGATATTTACATCTGGCGTATTAGACGCCTTTCTCCTCTCCAATTTTGACCCATTCGATGATTTCTTTGGTACCTCTGCTGGTGCTCTGAATCTTTGTGCTTTTGCTTGTCGAGACAAAGGTCTGGGTAAGTCTTTTATTATGGATCTGACCACGGATCCTGAGTTCTTTAATCTATTCTCTTATATTCGCCACCGTAAAGGCTTGGGAATGGAATGGGCGCTCGAAAAAATCCTAGCCTATCCGTATAAGCTCGACCTTGATTTAGGGCAGCAAGCTTTAGGTGGACGTAACATCTACGCGGCAGTAACGGATGTAAAAGATCTTAAAGATCACTATTTCCCATTATTTAGTGAAGATTGGTACAAGGTTATGCTCGCTACCTGTGCCATTCCTCGGCTTTACAATGGAGAGGTTGAGATCGCTGGGGAGAATTATGTAGATGGTGGGGTATCGGCTTCAATTCCGGTTCAAGAGGCTTGGAGAAGGCAAGCGCGCTCAATAATTGTTATACGCACTGAGCCGGCTTCTGAATGGCGTCCAGAGAATGAGTTGGCGCAAGGACCTAAGCCACCGAAACCTATCTCAGCGGAAGAGCTGGAGTGGTTTCGTAGTTCTTTCAGCAGCGTGCAAGATCATTGGCAACAGAAAGTCGAGCAATGGAAGACTGATTGGAGTTCGTTCTTCCAGCAACAGATCACTCGCTCTAAGCAACAGAAACGTGACAGGCGGCATTTAGACTTGCTTAATGGCGGGCGTTGGCTGTTTGGTGCTGATGATATCTATCGTCTTAGTCACTTGGTTGGCGATAAGTTCGATTCCGGCTTGGCGGATATGTTAATGGTTCACTACCAAACCTACTCATTAACTGAAGATTTCTTACACTCTCCTCCGGACGATACTTTCGTGATTCAAATTGCGCCGAGTGAGCCTCTCAAATCAAACTCATTGATGAGTGATAAAGAAGATCTCTTACATGATTATCAGCTTGGGATGGAAGCTGGATTTAAATTTGTTGAGTTGTATTGTTCTATACAAAACGCCAAAGCATCTCACGTTATCCAGTTCGCATAGCATCTAGCGTTTCTGCATCTAACATCTCTGCTTTTTATGCCTCTCAACTTGCGGATATCGAGTGTTAAGCACAAAAATGGCTGTGAAGTTTAGCTCCACAGCCATAAGTATGAATGCCGTAATATCAGATGACTAGGGCGTGTTGACCTTTCGTGGTTAAATTTTGTTCGAGATAAAAGCGTTTTAATCGCGGCGAGGGAGAAGTAGCCTAGTCATTCTAAGCAAATCTCCCTCAACAAAGAGTAAAACGCTTTTAGCCGAACCCTTCGGGCAGCGTTTGCTGGTCATTTCTACTGCGTTATCGACTTATCATGTAGGCTAGCTACACATCAAAGTCTCTGCCTTGTATAAATACCCAGCAACTCGCTGCAAAAACCAGCTCGAAAGATCAACACGCCCTAGGTAACAGGAAGCACACGCATGCAGTTTGTTGAGCCTGCGACATCCATGATGTCACCTTGCGTGATAATCACGAGATCGCCAAACTTGAGCATCCCTTTCTCTTTCAAACAAGTCAGCGTAGAGAGCGCGATATCAAAGCTGTCTTCTTTGTCCGTCTCAAAATAGATAGGCGTAACGCCTCGGTATAGGGTACAGCGATTTAGAGTACCTTCGTTGCGTGATAAAGCGAAGATTGGCATGTCGGCACTGAGGCGAGACATCATTAATGCTGTGCGACCAGACTCAGTGAGAGTGACAACGCCTTTAATACCTTCCATATGGTTTGCCGAGTAGATGGTCGCCATTGAGATGGTTTCTTCTGCCGTTACAAACGTGCGGTCGATGCGGTAGTTAGATTGGTTCACTCCAGCCATCTTCTCTGCACCGATACACACTTCAGCCATCGACTTAACGGTCTCCACGGGGTAGGCACCAGCTGCCGTTTCCCCAGATAGCATTACCGCATCGGTACCATCAAGAACGGCGTTGGCGACATCCATCACCTCAGCACGTGTTGGCATGGGTGCTGAGATCATCGATTCCATCATCTGGGTTGCGGTGATAATCGTACGGTTAAGTGCTCTAGCGCGGCGTATAAGCTGTTTTTGTACACCAACGAGCTCTGGGTCACCAATCTCAACTCCGAGGTCTCCACGGGCTACCATGACCACATCTGACGCCATGATGATGTCATCCATATTCTCAATACTAGAAACCGTCTCGGCTCGTTCAACTTTGGCGACTAGGTGCGCCTCCAAGCCAGCGTCTCGAGCGAGTTGTCTGGCGTAGCTCATGTCTTCCCCGTTACGAGGGAATGAAACAGCAAGGTAATCAACTTGGATCTCTGCGGCGGTAATGATGTCACGCTTGTCTTTCTCTGTCAGAGCTTCAGCTGAGAGGCCGCCGCCTTTCTTATTGATCCCCTTGTTGTTCGACAAAGGACCGCCGATGATGACTTCGGTATGCACTCGACAGCCTTCTACTGAAGTAACTTTTAGTTGAACACGGCCATCATCGAGTAGCAGGACATCGCCAGCATCTACATCATTGGGTAGCTCTTTGTAGTCCAGTCCAACCGATTCTTGATTACCTTCTCCCAGTCCTAGGCTGCTATCGAGTGTAAATTTGTCGCCGACGGCGAGTTGAATCTTTCCGTCTCTAAAGGTGGATACTCGAATCTTCGGCCCTTGAAGGTCTCCTAGAATGGCGATTTGGGTACCGAGTTTTTTGGCAATAGCACGAACGTTAGCCGCTCGTTGGATGTGATCTTCGCTACTACCATGAGAAAAGTTCATGCGAACAATGTTAGCGCCGGCTTTGATGATCTCTTCGAGAACGTTGCCTTTGTCTGTGGATGGGCCCAGTGTGGTAACGATTTTTGTTTTTCTTACCTGTGCTGTCATGAATGCTCCTACTGTGAGACCAAGTAATCTGTGTAAGATAAAATTAAGTATATGCATTAATTGATAATTTATTGGGAGCCAACGAGATATTTCTCCAATTACGTAAAATAATTGATGATCAGACGCAGGAGCGATGTTTTCTGGTGAAAATTAAGTCTTGTCGTAGAGGGAGATGTATGAATTTCTGTTAAAGTATTTGACTCGAAACACAAAGATTCATGTATATACGTGATGCTTGTCACGGCAATATACCAAGGGACTTCACAATTACTTCGCAAAGTAAAAAAATTACCCGGTTGATGATTTCTGGAGCGTAAAATGTACATGGCTCAACCGGGCCATATTGATCATATCAAACAGGTCAATGCTGGTCGTGTATATAAACTAATAGACCTTAAAGGTCCCATTTCTCGTATCGATCTGTCCAAACAAAGTGAGTTGGCTCCGGCGAGTATTACCAAAATTACTCGTGAACTCATGGAAGCTCACCTTATTCATGAAACGACGGTTCAGGAAGCGACCACGCGTGGGCGTCCGGCTGTTGGTTTGCAAACGAATAATGAAGGCTGGCAGTTTCTTTCGATGCGACTGGGGCGTGGTTATCTCACTATCGCTTTGCACGAGCTGGGTGGTGATGTGCTTATCGACACTAAGATCGATATCCACGAACGCGACCAAGAAGATGTATTGGCGCGTCTACTCCATGAAATCGACGAATTCTTTCAAACGTATGCTGAGCAGCTTGATAGGGTAACCAGCATTGCGGTGACACTACCGGGTTTAGTGAACTCGGAGCAGGGCATCGTTTTGCAGATGCCACATTACAATGTAGAGAACCTTGCTTTAGGGCCAGAGATCTACAAAGAAACTGGGCTTCCCGTTTTTATTGCCAATGACACACGTGCTTGGGCATTGGCAGAGAAGCTGTTTGGTAACTCGCAAGACAACGACAACTCTGTACTTATCTCTATCCACCACGGTTTAGGGGCAGGTATTATTCTTGATGGTCGCGTTTTACAAGGTCGTCACGGAAACATCGGTGAACTCGGTCATATTCAGATCGATAAACAGGGCAAGCTTTGTCACTGCGGTAACCGAGGCTGTTTGGAAACTGTTGCCAGCTCTCAAGCGATTCGTGAGCAAGTAAAAGAGCGTATTGCTCAAGGTGAAAGCTCGTCTCTAGAGGGTATCGAAGACGTTACCATCGAGCAGATTTGTGCAGCAGCAGCCGAAGGTGACCCTATGGCTGTGGAAGTCATTGAGCAGCTAGGCCATTACTTAGGCTCGGCGATCGCTATCGTGATTAACCTTTTCAATCCTGAAAAGATCTTGATTGGTGGTGTGGTTAACCAAGCGAAAAACGTCCTTTATCCAGCAATTCAAAAGTGCATAGAAGAGCAGAGCTTAAAGGTCTATCACCAAGACCTTGAATTGATGGAGTCTCGTTTCTATAAACAAGCCACCATGCCGGGTGCTGCACTGATCAAACAAGCACTGTACGATGGCCAATTACTTATGAAGGTGATCGAGGGTTAATTTATAAATCAACCTCGCCGTGACTCATATCTGAACACCGCCCATTTACTTCAATGGCATATTGCTTACAATGATGCCATTAGTTTAAGAACCTCCCTATGTAGTTTTGCGTTAGCCTATTGATTTAGGCTATTGTATCTGCAGTTATTGTTATCACTAAGGTGTTGTATGTCTGGCGTTTTGAACTCGGTTGATCAAAGAACCAAGTTAGTCGGTGAAAACCGTTTAGAGCTGTTGCTTTTCAGTTTGAATAGCCGCCAATTGTTTGCGATTAACGTATTCAAAGTAAAAGAGGTGCTCAAAGTACCTGCGTTAACCAAACTACCGGGTTCGCATCATAATATTACTGGTGTTGCTTCCCTACGTGGTGAGTCAGTACCTGTGATTGATTTACGCAGTGCGATTGGTTTCCCACCGTCTCGTCAAGAATCACAAGAAAGTAACCTTATCATTACCGAGTACAACCGAACCGTTCAAGGCTTCTTAGTTGGTCAGGTTCGTAATATCGTCAATACGATGTGGACTGAAATTCAACCGCCGCCGAAGACGACGGGCAGAGCTAACTACCTAACAGCAATTACACACATTGAAGAAGACAAGCAGCAGAAGATCGTTGAGATCATTGATGTGGAAAAAGTGCTTGCTGAGATTATCGACTACGATGTTTCAATCTCTGAAGGCGTACTCGATGCAGAGTTAGCCGCTCAATTGGTTGGGCGTAATGTATTGATCGTCGATGACTCGTCAACAGCGCGTAACCAGATTAAAGGTACTTTGTCTCAGCTTGGTTTGAACATTATTGAATGTCGTGATGGTCTTGAGGCTTTGAATTTACTTAAGTCATGGTGTGATGCAGGTAAAGACATCTATGAAGAGCTTCTGTTGATGATTACCGATGCAGAGATGCCTGAGATGGATGGTTACAAGCTTACCCACGAAGTACGTAGCGACCCTCGTATGCAAGACCTGTTCATTACACTGAACACTTCACTCAGCGGCAGCTTTAACGAGGCTATGGTTGAGAAAGTTGGCTGTAACCGCTTCATTTCTAAGTTCCAACCAGACTTGCTGGTGGAAGTAACTCAAGAAAGAATGCGCCAGATTTTATAATAAATGTCAGCGTACGGTTATTTTTAGATGATTTTATGGACAACGTTTGCTATATTCGTGGTGCATATTTGAGCATATCGAGTATGTATTAATGACTAACGTAACTTTTCATGAACAATCTAAGGTAGTCCCTCTTAATGATATGGTTAACGTCTAAAGTCGTTATGACTTTAAGCTTATTACTATATAGGGAATTTAAGAAAAGACGTACGGAAGCTGATGTTGAAGTTTAATTCAACGTATTAGAATTGAGGGAGGCTAATTGCCTCCCTTTTCTATTTTTTGGTTTGGTCACTTCTATGATAATGGCTTTGAAACAAACAGTTACCTCTCGACTCTCACCACATTAATGAAATTCCCGCGACTGAGTTTTTAAACCTGTTAACTCATCCGTTAGGTCAATAAGCTGGCCTGCTATCACATGAAGTACCTCACCTTCTTTCTCAATGATTCCTTTCACCTTTAAAATTTTTGCGGTGAGATAGGCTTGTTGTTGGCAGCGAGCAGTTGCCTTCCATACCACTACATTAATATTGCCAGTATTGTCTTCTAGGGTAAAAAAGGTCACGCCTGCCGCTGTACCCGGCGACTGTTTTCCTGTCACGACACCCACAACCGTGACCATGGACTTATCTCTTTGATGCTTAAGATCTTGCATGT
>NZ_JCBDGU010000027.1:0-65920 GCF_059834255.1 Vibrio sp. R11-SG3-ISO9 | reverse complement strand
TAAGGTTAATCAATCAAGAAGGGAAAGCAAGGTCAGCACCTAAACCAGCTCAAAAGATCAACACGCCCTGGCAAAAGAGACCTGCTCAAGGTCTCTTTTTTACATTATTGAGTCATTATTCATTAGAGATCAATCACTAAAGATAACGATTAATTAACACATATTGCGATCGGAATCCCAGAAACAATACTACACAGAGTGCATAATGCTTTCATTTTTAACAGATGTACTAAGGACAGTTTATGGATAAATCCACTCTCATTTACAACACCCTTGAAGGGCTATCGAATGCAGAGCCGCAAGAATTCGCTCAAATTCGTCAAGATCTTTACAACCAATTAGGTCTGACGTTCGAACAACAAACTGCACTTTATACTCGTGTTTTAGGCCCTGCTGGTGCCGGAAAATTAACTGACATCGACAACGCTGTACAGTCGGCTTGTCAGCTACTTGGCGAATAATCTATTTAAAATTAAGAACAACAAACGCCGACTTTCCCCAACCCCCTTTTCCCCCTAACGGAATTAAAAAAACGCTGCTAAATTTAGCAGCGTTTTTTCGTTGTCTGAGAAGAAACCTTTAAGCAACTAACAAGCCATTAAACAGCTGCAAGTTACTTTGGTAGATTCTCTATCGACTCAACCATTGTCATTAACTTATCTAGAATGCGTTCACCGTCTGCTCTGATCCCATTGTGCTCGTATTCATTGGTGATCCACGCTTTTGAATTTTGGATCTTAGCCAGAGTTTCGCGGCTGTAATCAAGCTCAACGTACATATCATCGGCATACACTGCACACGCCATCGGCACTCTGTTTTCGCTAAGCTGTTTCGGTTCATATAAGCGAACCCAGTCTGACTTGTCAGCTAATAATTCAGCAGCTTGCTTTAACGGTTTTAGGGTCTCTAATTGGTCAAACATCCAAGGGTAAACCATTTCGCCCGTAAACCAGAACGCATCACCTGTTTGGTAGTTAAAGTGCGGATATTCATCGCGAACTCGGTGCGCTGACCATTGCGATGCCGTGCCTTGGCAGTAGATCGACTCATGCAAAATCGCATAAATAGGATTAGTGAGATAAGCCTGCTCTTGTTGCATCTGATTTAAAAAGCTGTAGCTAAGTTGCTTCTCTCCAGCCACATCAACAAAGGCGTTTTCCAATGTGAAGTACATTGGCAGATTCGCCTCACCACCACCGAGATTAATGCCAATTAGCTGGAACTGCTCAACTGTGAAGATCTGACCATTCGGCAAACGTACCTCATTGGTTAAAAGATGATCGGCAATCTCACGACACAGTGTTTGTGCTTGCGGGAACTGAGCGAAGAAGGCTCTATTCTTATCTTCTACGCGCTTGTAAGTCGCTCGATAAACATCGTCAGCCTCACGCTCGATTGATGGAATACCGCCCGTAACATAACAACGCAGTAAGCTTTGAGGAAACAGAGAAAGGTAAGTCAGCGTGCAAAAGCCGCCAAAGCTCTGACCGATTGTCGCCCACTGTTTGACACCAAATTGTTCACGAATCGCCTCAGCGTCACGCACAATGTTGTCAGCTCGGAAATGTGACAGGTAATCAGCTTGTTGTTCTGGATTAAGGTGAGCCAGTGTTTGATGGCTAATCACCGTGCTATTACCCGTGCCGCGCTGGTCTAGTAAGAGCACGCGGTACTGTTGTAGAGCGCGTTTTACCCAGCCCGATTCGCCACTCATTCTTGGGGAAGGAAAGCCCGGGCCGCCTTGAAAGTAAACAAGCCAAGGTAGTTCTTGATTGTCTTTTGCGAGATCCACCAATTCACGCGCAAACACCTGAATTTGTTGACCTTGTGGGTTCTTGTAGTCGAGTGGAAGCTGAAAGTTATGTTGACGGTAGAGCGTCGTTCCATCAATGAATTGTGCCTGCACGCAAGTATCCTTTATCTGTGACCGATTAATTATCATTATATTTGAGTTTGAGCCTAACCTAGCTCAAGACTTCAAGATACTCGCAAGTCACCCTATAGGAAACTGTAAATCATCAATATTCGTAAAAATCTTTTACAGCCAGCCTGTTAACTAGTGAAAGTGACATCAACTCGCCAACCTTCAGGCGATTGCTGGGTTTGATAAGTCCACCCATATTGAGCGATAAGTCGCTGCGTCAGTTCTAGCCCCAAACCAAAGCCGAGATCATCTCGCCCAATTTTAGGTTCCGTATTGCGGTTCACAATAGATAACGTATCACCTGCTTGGGTAATCTCAACAATGCCATTTTCTGTGTGCTGAAAAGCGTTGCGAATCAGGTTTGAAATGACAATTCGACACAAACCTTCGGGCAATTCCAACGTGGTTTGGTCAACGGTGGTGGTCACTTCCACTGATTTACCTTGTAGCAAATAACCAAGCTCGCCGACTATCTGTTGGATACTCTTTCCTAACGAGACTGGGTAACTAGGCAGAGACTTCCCTTCCTGACGATTCAACCAGAGTAGTGTTTCTGTAAGGTCAGTCATGGTAAAGCCCGCGCGTTCGATCCGGTCGAGCACTTCGAGTTGTTTCTCTGCAGGAAGCTGCTTAGTAATCATTTTGCGCAGCAGCTCAGAATTGGTTCGCGTAACCGCAATCGGTGTTCGCAGCTCATGACTGGCATACCCAAGAAAACGTTGCTCTCGCTCCAAGCTCTCTTGTACCGAGCTCAAGCTAGATTTGATCAACTCCCCGAGTGCATTCAACTCACTGTAGTGAAAATTCGGGACAGGTTGAGTGAGCTGCTCTTTATCCAGCGCTTTTGCCCAATCCTTTAACTCTTCCACTGGCGAGGCTATTTTTCGCTGAACCAAAATCAATGCGATGAAAAAGAAGACGATAGCACCAAGCCCAATAAAAATAATGTAGATAAACGGTGGCGGCTCATTTTCAAACTTATCGTTCATATCCATTTGTTTGAGCAGCAAAGAGATATAACGCGTTTCTCCATCCACGACCACTTTCATTGCGAAGTAACCGGCTTCAGGCTCAGATATGATGGGTACGCCATCTATCCGTTTCAGAAGTTCATTCGGGATCAACTCTTCTGGATTCAGGTTTTGCTGAACCTCTATCGGTAAGTCTTCCCACTTAGCCGCTAGCGTCACGTCATCAAACTGGACTGGTGCATCATTTTCACCCAATGGAAGCTCTGTAGCTTGTGCACGCATGAATTCCGTCATAGCGGTATCTAAACCCGCAAAGAAGTAGTGAATGCCGGTGATAGTGAGCACACCAATGGTAGCACTGCCAACAAATAGCATCGCGACAAGAAAATAGAGCCTGATACTCGGGCGGATCTTCATCTAAACTTCCTCATTAAGCTTAAACGCAAAACCGTAGCCAGGAACGGTTTGGATAAGCTTGGTATCGCTTTTGCCATCAACTGCTTTTCGTAGATTAAACATGTGAACCTTTAAACTATTGCTGTCTGGCTGTTCATCTCCCCAAACAGCTTGCATCAGTTTTTCACGTGATACAGCATTTGGACTCTCTCGCATCAAGCATTCTAGAAGTTTGATTCCGGTTGGCGATACTTTAAGCGCCTTTCCTTGGCGAGTGGCGCTTTTATCTTGAAAATCCAACTCAACATCTTCGATGCGCAGCTTATTAACTTGCCCACTGCGACGACGAGATAAAACTTGGGTGCGTACGATTAACTCTTCCATAGCAAAAGGTTTTACGAGGTAGTCGTCTGCACCTTTAGAAAATCCTGTGAGTTTATCGTCGAGTGTGTCACGGGCGGTTAGCATTAGAATTGGAACATCTATACCTTGAGAACGTATCTTTTCGCACACCTCTAGCCCATTGAGTTTAGGCAGGTTGAGGTCAAGGATGACCGCATCGTAGTGGTTAGTTTCGATGAGATTGTAACCGGACAAACCATTGGCTGCGTGGTCACATGATATATCTTCAAGTTCAAGGTAATCGATGACCGCCTTTGCCAAGTCGAGATCATCTTCAACCAATAGAAGTTGCAAATTGTTCACCCATCCCTCCGTCATTCTAAGAATAGCCCCACAAGCTTACTTGTGGGGCTAGATATGCGTCATGTAATTGTAACGTACTACGCCAACTCTAGCTGATTTTCACTCTTAAAGAGCTTTTGTTTTACCTTGCTAATCAGCGTATTGGCATCATTTTGAATCAACAGCAGTGATGGTGTTAAAACCAAAGTGATAACAGTCGCAAACAAAATACCGTAACCAAGAGCCGCTGCTGCTGGAATTAGAAACTGTGCCTGTATAGAAGTTTCACTCAACAGTGGCGCCAGACCTGCGAAAGTAGTCACCGAAGTCAGCAACACCGCTCGTAAACGCCCTGTGCAAGCCTGTTGAATCGCTTCTTTGACACTCAATGACTTATCTTTGATCAGTTCATTGAATCGTGAAACCAACAGTAAGCTGTCATTCACCACCACACCGCTCAATGCCAAGATACCATTCAGCGACAAGATACTCAGCGTCAGGTCGTTCAACCAGTGGCCTAAAATGGCACCAACAATACCGAATGGAATCGCCACCATGATGATCAATGGCTGCACGTACGACTTCAATGGAATAGCCAGTAATGCAAAGATCATAATAAGCGCTAAAACAAAGGTCGATTGCATAGAATCAGTCGACTCTTGTTGCTGCTCTGCTTCACCAGTAAAGTCAATTTTCACCGTCGGATAGTCTGCATTGAGTTCTTTCACTATGCTGTTTTTCAGCTGAGCGACAAGCTCATTTGATGCGACCTGGTCTTTATCGACCACTGCCGTAATGTACACCGCACGCTGGTTATCGATACGGGTAATTTCAGATTGTTGGTAGTCCGAGTAGACCTTAGCAACCGTCGTCAATGGAACAACCGTACCATCTGGCGTTCTCACTTTTGACGCACCAATATCCGCAAGTGTTTGACGATCTTCCTCTGGATAACGAACACGGACTTTCACTTCGTCTTTGCCGCGCTGAAAACGCTGAACAATATCGCCACCAAATGATTGCAACACTTGTTGTGCTAGCGTTGCGGTATCCATACCTAACGCTCGACCTTGATCCGTCAATTCAAAGCGATACTGAGGTTCACCCAAGTCCAAGTTATCGTCAATGCCGCTAACTCCAGCCACTGTTTGTAACTCGGCTTTGAGTTTATTCGCTGCTTCTTTCAATAACTCTTCGTCGTTGGCTTTCAGTTCGGCTTTGAATGCATCTACCATCTCCATCATTGATAGGACTTTGAGCTTTTTAACGCCTTCCATATTTTCAGAGTTTGCTAACCACACGTCAGCAAATTCGTTAGAGTCATAGGTCGCTTCACCGTCCAATTCAATCGTCACTTTGCCCGACTTATCTTCCTCTGCAATCACCTGTACGCTTGAAATGCCCGACTCACCACCATGAATGGCGCGTAATTGTCTATCCACTTCCAAAGCATTCGCTTCTAACTGCAGCAGGTTGGTTTGCGTTTGACCAAAGCTACTGTCGTTATACATGCTGATTTCAGCGGTAACAGTATCACCAGCAATATCCGGGAAGAAGGCAACGCGTACGCTACCGGTAAATGGCATCCCAATAACCAGAATGAATAACGAAATAAAGCACAGAACAACCGCATATCGGAAGTTCAATGCTTGTTTAATCAATCGCTTGTAAACCTTGTTATTCACCCACTCTAAACCGTTATCAGCGCCTTGTTGAATTCGATTCCAAATTCCTTTGTTGTCTGAACGTTGAGTATTCACATGGGCCAAGTGAGACGGCAAGATCAGTTTAGATTCGACCAAAGAGAGCATTAAACAGATGGCAACGACGGTCGCAAACTGAGCATAGATTTGCCCCATTTTGCCTTCAACCATAGCAATCGAAACAAACGCAACCACAGTAGTGAGCACACCAAATATGGTTGGCGCTGCCACTTTATGTGTACCTACAATCGTGCTCTTTAATGAGTCTCCTTCTGCTCTGCGCGTCGAGTAAATGCTTTCTCCGACAACTACCGCATCATCGACCACAATCCCGAGTGCCATGATGAAGCCGAATGTGGTCATCTCATTGATTGTGAGACCCATAAATGAATCGGTCATAAAGAACAGAGTGCCACAGAATACAAATGGCAGGCTCGCCGCTACCCAGAACGCAACTCGGATGTTAAGAAACAGAGCCAAGACAATAAATACTAAGGCGATACCGGTTAGAGCATTTTTCGCTAGTAGAGACAATCGTTCTTTAATCAGCGTGCTTTTGTCGTACCAACTCTCTATTTCAACGTTCTCTGGCAGTAAGTTACTCGACTTCCACGTTTCAACGACTTGTTCGGCCTGTTCAACGATGCTGATAACATCACTGTATTCATCCATTACAATCTGGATGCCAATCGAGTTCTGCTGGTTGTAACGAGACAGGCTGAAGGTATCCTCTTCAAACACATCACTGACTTTAGCAATGTCGCCAAGTACGATCTGTCCACCATTGGCGGTGTTCAAGATAGGGATTGCTCTAAAATCTTGCAGTTCGTACGCCTGATCCGACACTTTAAGACGAACCGTTTTATCGCCATTGCGTAAGCTCGTCGCTATGCTGGTTGATGACTCTGCATTGATTGCGTTGGAGACATCCGTCAGCGTTAGATTGTAAGCTTGCAGTTTTGCCTCATTAACTTCGACAGAGATCATTGGATCGATCTTAGCCTTAATCTCTAAATCACGAATCTGACTTTGACTCAGTAAATCCGCTTTTAGCTGCTCTGCAAGGTCCTGCAAGGTAGCGCGGTCTGTATCGCCATAGAGTTGAACCCACAGCGCGTGTTCTTGCATTCGCGCTTTGTCGATAACTGGGTTGTCCGCTTCGGCTGGCAGGTTATTGATCGCATCAACCTTGGTTTTCACGTCATCAAGCAAGGTATCAAGATCGTAGTTAGTCTCTTTCTCGATAGAAACGTGGCTGCCTGAGGAGTCAGAAGTCGACGTTATATGCTTAATGCCTGATACCGTCTCAAGTGCCTCTTCGATCTTCATGGCTATCCCCTCTTCCGCTTGAACGGGGTCACCACTGTCGTAGGTCACAGAGACCGTGACGATGTCTGGTTCTAAGCTTGGGAATGCCTCTTTACGTAAGCTATTAACCGAGAATAAGCCAACCATGATAACGCCCAGCATCAGTAGATTTGCCGCTACTGAGTTTTGAGCAAACCACGCGATGATGCCTTTAGGTTTATACGCTGATTGCTGGTCGGTTGAAGGAAACGAACTCATATTAGCCCTCCTCTGACATCGTGCGATCTGATGCTGAATCTAACTTACGTTCAACCATTTGAATGTCATTGCTCTCTTCGGCAAGCGTTGGATTGACCTTCATACCCACTTTAAAGTTGCTTAATGGACGCATAACCACTTGCGCTGCGTTTTCACTGTTAACGGGTTCAACATAGATATGTTCATTACGTTCAAACAACGTGGCAGCTGGTGACTTAGTTAGCATACCTTGTGAATCAACAGTCCAAATGTCACCTTGCTGCGACAAAGCAGAGGCAGGCAGTTGCCATAAGTTCTCTACTTCAGCACCCGAAATGGTCGCAGTAACAAAGGTACCTGGGAAAAGTGGCTGAGTTTGTTCAAGCGGCTTATCGACAACCAATACAACAGAACGCTGACGTGTGTTCTGAGCGACATATTGATAGCTACGCTCGACCTCAGCTTGCCATTCAAAAGCGCCAGTGCTGTCGGTAATGGTCGCGTTCCAAGTGACATTGCCTTGTTGGTTGCCTTCTTTCACTGCTTTTGGCAAGTTCGCCCACTGTTGTTCTGATAAAGGAATTTCGATTTCAATGCGGTCGGTGCTGTATAGCGTCGCAACGCTGCTGCCCGCATTTAAATAACTGCCTGGCTGAATATCGCGGCTGACGACAACGCTATCGAATGGTGCTCGAACTTCGGTATTCGATAAGTCTTGCTGCGCTTTGACCAAGGCTTGCTTAGCATTCGCTAGTTTAGCTTGCGCACTCGCTAGCTGTGGTTCGCGAAGCACAAGTGGAGAGCTCGGTTCTCCAGTTAAACCAGATCGCTCCCATTCAGAGCGAGCTTGTTCGCCTTGCCTTTGCTCTTCTAATAACTCCTGAGTAGCAGTTGCAACATCTGACTTCGCTTGAGTCAGGGCTTGTTGGTAGGTTGTTGTGTCGACCTTAGCCAGCAGCTCACCTTCTTTCACGGTAGAGCCTGCTTCAAAACTACTAGACAACCACTCAACACGACCGCTCACTTCACTGGCAAAAGCAAGCTCGTAGCGGGGTTTTGTTTCACCATAACCCACCACTTCAGCGCGATAGCTGGCTGCGTCCGTTAGCTGAACCGCAATCTGTGGAAGGGAACGTGCATCCAACGGTTGTTCACCAGTGATATCGAGTTTAGTTTGTGGCTGCGCTTGAGCAGCTTGAGCCATTTGGCTGCCGTTGTACGCAACCACAGCAAAAATAGAGCCTGCAGCAGCGACTGTAATAGCGAACGTAATTGCATTCTTTTTTAATGTGTTTTTCATGCTTTGTTTCCTAGATTTTCGACACCTAGGCCCAGTGCTAAGCCTAAATCAATTCGGTTAAGTAGACGTTGGTATGTGGTATTGGTGAGTTGAGACTCGACGTCATAGGCTTGCTGCTGAACAGTCAATAAATCGAAGATATCCACCAGCCCTTGACGGTATTTCTCTTCGTAGCTCACCACACTTCGTTTAGCACTCGATAGCGACGCTTGGAGGTGCTGTTGTTGCTCCGCCAATGAGCCTTCTTGCCCAATTGCGTTTTCCACCTCGTTAACAGCGGTTAGCAAGGTTTCTTGGTAAGCCCAGTAACTTTGCTCTGTTGTAAGTTCAGCAATCTCGGCATTGGTTTTCAGACGACCACCTTGGAATAGCGGTGCAGATACCTGCCCTAACGCACTCCACAAAGGGTTGGCAAACAAAGCTTCACTTGGTGTTTCAGCCATGTCTTTTAAGCTCGCAGAAAGACTGAACGATGGCAGCATCGCTTTATAAGCAGCATCGGTTCTCAAACTCTCGGCTTCAATATTGAAGAAGGCTTGTTGAAGATCTGGACGACCTGCTAGATTTTGCACCGACATATTTTCAAGTGGATTGAGAACATCAGGAAACGCTTGCGCGATTTTGACGCCAGTAACCTTAGTATTCAACTCACCTGTTAACAGCAACAGGCTTCGTTTGCTCTGTGCTAGGTTTTCTTGATACTGAGCCACTGTGGCGCGAGTAGAAGCAGCGCTGGTTTTGGCGTTGTCGAGCTCCTCAAGTGTCCCTAAGCCGACTTGATAGCGGTCTAATACCAATGTTTCGTTGTTTTCAAGAATCGCTAAACGGCGCTGCTCAATATCCAGCAACTGTTGATTAACACTGATCTCTAGCCAACCACGCATAATGTTTGCAGCAAGAAGGTTGGTCGCGTTTTGGAGGCTAGCCTGAGATGCCGCAACATCTTTTCTAGATGCCGCGCTCACATCAGCAAGGCGCTGCCATAGATCTAGTTCCCAACTTACAGTGACATCAGCGTTGTAACTCTCGTCACTACCTTCTGTTTTCTCACCTGAAAAATTGGCATTAACCATTGGCAATTGGTCAGCAAAACTCAACCCCTCTTGGGCATAGGCGATCTTGAGAGCCACAATGCTCTGCTGAAGGCTTGGGTTCGCGCTAAACGCAGTCGTCAGATACTGCTCTAGCTCAGGTACATTAACGAGATCGGTAATTAAGTTCGTTGTTTGTTGTGTCTGCTCTTCACCAGCTATTTCTACTCGATTAAGTAACTGTTGAATGGACTCATTTTGTTGCTCTGTAGCCTGCGTTGAAAAGTCGGCTTCACTGGTTGTCGCACAACCCATAAGACCGGATAACATTATCGCAAGCACTGAATATCGAAACGTCATTGGTGCTATCTCCCACTTAGATGCGGCTAAGATAGAGTAAGCAGGGTTAAGGAGGGGTTAACGCCTCAATACATTCATCAGAAAAATGTTTGGCTGAAAAGTTTAATACTGTTAGAAAAGAAAAAGAGCCTAATGCTGAGAGGGGACATTAAGCTCTTTGGTTATTAATCACGGCAAAATAAGTGACACCGTCACCAGCATTTCCAATTGGTCCCTAGAAAACAATGGAAGTCGCTTGCGGTTTTAAATGGTTTCCGGTTCTAACTCACCAGCCCCTTGGACAGATCGTTGGCTGTTTTCGACCAATATCGCTGTAGCTGTTTCTTTCAATATGCCCCACTCTTTTTCACCAACCTCAATACCATTTTGCCAAGCATTACTCTGACTCTCTGTGAGAGAAGAAGACGTTATGTGTTGCTCAAACCCTTGAGATAACTCATCCACATCAAAGTCATGAATCGACAGCTCAATGGTCATATTGTGATAATCATCGGCATGAGGTGAGACTTCGTCTGACAGGAACAGCTCAGGTGCAACACAACCTCGGTTTAGAACATATAAGGTACGCTTCGGATTCGATCCATTTGCCCAACGCGCAGTACAAGCGATACCCTTTGAAGCAAGTTTTACAAGCTCGCTATATGCCAACCATCGATTGTGACAGTTTAGAAGCTCAATTTTGAGCGCCTTTTTACCGACCATTTTTTCAATCGCGTAATCCATGATCACAGGTAAATGGCATGCTACGCTGCTTTTATGCAGGTCAACCTCTACCGTATTATCACTGGTCACCGAAATAGCCACTGGCGTGTCAGACTCAAGTCCAATGTAGTTGCTTGCGTTGTTGAAGTGACGCACGCCGTCTAAACCTGCCATCTGCAAATCGGCCACCATGTTGGCAACCACATCCGCTTCACCGCAACAGCGACGCATACCAAGAAAAGCTTTGTTCACAGCCGCGACAAGTTCATTGTGAGAAACGATCATCATTACTTATCCCCTTCAAAGTCAGTATGGTTAGCGGCGTTAGTATTGTGCGGTATTGATGAAGATGTTTGGTCTGGTAACAGTGGGAATAACCACTCATCTTCATGTATTTCATCCAATAGTGGTGCACCTTGGAAGAAGGTCACGCGAACCCATCGGTCTGAGCGAGGGTCAAATTTAGTCGCGCCAAAAATCGCTAACTTACAGCGTAATAAGTGCATCGGCAGTGACGATTTGTGGAGTACGTTCATTTGAATGTCACCCATCGCACTCTGCCCTAGTGACCAAACTCGTCTTGAAATCGCTCGATATTGCGGGCTCTGTACTAAGAACTCAGCCAGTGACAACTCCGGTGGGAATTGCAATAAAGCATGATACAGACGATAGGCTTGACGACCGATATCCAACGGCAGTTCACGCTCCTCGCCCGGCTCTTCTCCACGTACACCGAGTCTTGGCTCTTCTTTGTCTTGTGAGCGATACCAGAACCAGTAGTTGTTTTCTGCTTTGGTGAAATCTGTATTAATCGCCCAGCGATATTTAGCCTCTAGAAGCACCAAGATATCCTGAACTTTTTTACCGCTCGGAAGTGACAGCATCTCGTTACAGTTCATCTCGTCTTGATGGGCATCCACTAAGTCTGGATAGAGCTCCATCAAGCAGGAAATGAGTATTTCTTGAGCTTCGAGACTCATACTTTGAGATTGAGCAACGAGCTGCTGCCATGTTCTGCATTTAGCCAGGTTTACACTCAACGACGCGTTAAACTCTTTTAGGTCAGTGACGGCCTGTTGGTTTAACCCTTGTTGATGATCATTGATGGTGATCACCTGCTCCAAATGGCAAATCGCCTTATTTATTAATTGCTCAAGTAGATACAGTTTTTCTTGTGATACCGATTGTGCCAACACATCAGCCAGCGCATATTCACGTGTGGTCATCCATTGATCAACAATGCATGGGTGATTGATCAGATACGGAGCCATACCTAAGCCAGTTGCGTTACCAACACCAAGGTATCTCTGTAAGCCTCGGTCGAGCTTCACCGCCGCATCCCCACCAGTTTGCTGTGCAAGGTAATGTACCCAGTCCAAGCTGAACTCACGCAATAAATACACCGCGCACATTTGAGCGCTAAACGACTGATTAAAGTCTGGGTTGTTTTCTAGGACTTTGAAATCCGCAATACCGAACTTGCCGTTGCCGTATACGGCTGTGGTTCTCAGTATGTAACCCACTTCTGCCAACTCAGCTGGTGTTGGCTGTTTGCCTTGAGCAAGATGGCTCACAATATGTTCGAACACTCGGACACTCTTGTTGGCACGCGCTAGAACCAAAACATTATTTGGGTTACGGCCCGCTTCCTGCAGTGGAACATTTGCTCGAAGGCGTTCAAGAAGTGCTTGGTCGACATCACCAATAACCAGAGCGAACGTCACGTCCCACTTTTCAGCGATCACTCGATCATTACGCTCTTCATCTGCGATCTCATCACAGAAGACAACCAAGTGATAAACATGCGTTGGCGTCGCTAATTTGTAAATCACATGACCAAAGCCTCTCGGACACAGTTGCCAATCATGCTTAGTTACTTGCCATTGCTGCTGTGCCATTTTTCGAATCAGCGTTCTTACAAAGCTGATGCGAGTTTGGTGCATTGCGCCTAGCCTTTCTGGCGCCATAACACTCTCTGCGTTACGTAGTTCGGATTCAGTGTAGGTTGAACGATGTGCATCCATTTTGCTCACCACCTTTATAGTTATTTAGTATCACTAACCGTTCCCAGCCGAGGGTTAGTTTTCACGTTATTGAATGAATTGGGGCGAGCCTTTCGCCCCTAATTGTTGTTTTACTTATAACCCTTGTTGTTTTGTTTATAGACCTTGCTCTTTTGCCATCTTGATTGCGATTTGTGGCGCATTCCAGAGTGATGGTAAAAGAATCAACGAAACTGGTACTGCAGTAATGACAATGAAAGATTGCAGTGCAGATATTCCGCCAGAGCCTAATGAGATGAGGATCAATGCCGTCACACCCATAGCCACACCCCAGAATGTACGAATGATGGCATTTGGCTCCGTCTCACCACTGATCACAACACTGATGGTGTACGTCATAGAGTCACCTGTCGTCACGATGAAGATCGTGGTTAGAATTAGGAATAAGATTGACACCAACATTGGCATTGGTAGCTGTTGCGTTACCGCCAGCAGTGCGCCCGGTAAATTAAATCCTTCGAATGCCTTACTCACACTACCTGGGTCAGCAATTTCAAACGCTAGACCAGAGCCACCTACGATGGTGAACCAGAAGCAAGTTACCAATGGCGCAACAACACTAATCGTCGTTACAATCTGGCGGATGTTTCTACCGCGTGAAATACGGGCAATAAAGATTGCCATCATTGGTCCATAGCCTAAGAACCAGCCCCAGAAGAACACCGTCCACCAGCTCAACCAGCCTTCATCACCACGATAGGTCGCCATTGGAATGAAGTTATCCAGCATGCTACCAACGCCTTGGATGTAGCCATTGAAGATAAAGTTCGTTGGACCAAACAGTAGGATGTAGACCATCAGTGCCATCGCAAGAATCACGTTGTAACGACTCAGCAATTGCATACCACGGTTTAAGCCACTCAAAGCAGACAGCGTATATAGAGCAATAGCAAACAGGATGATGATCAATTGAGTTGTAAAGCCATCAGGTATCTCGAACAAAGCATTCAATGCGTAGCTAACTTGTAACCCTAAGAAGCCAATTGGACCGATGGTTCCCGCCGCAACCGCAACAATACAACAAGCGTCAATCAGTGCCCCAGTATGCCCTTTTAGTGCTCGCTCACCCAATACTGGATAAAGTAGGATGCGTGGTTTCAGTGGCAAACCTTTATCGTAATGAAGGTGCATCACCACAATCGAGGTTAAACTACCGACAATCGCCCATGCCAAGAAGCCCCAGTGCATAAAGGATTGCGATAGTGCATTAACCGCGCCTTGCTGTGCACTCTCTTGCGCGCCATACAAAGGCGGTGGGCTTACATAGTGCGCGATAGGCTCTGCTGCAGCCCAAAACACGCCACCACCAGCCAGCAGTGTACAAAAGATGATTGCCATCCAGCGGAAGCCATCCATCTCAGGCTTATCTGTTCCACCAAGAACTACCTTGCCTGTTCGCCCTGCCGCTAAGCCAAGACCAATAAGAAAAGTAAGCAGAAGAAGCAGCTGCCAATATGGGCCAAAGACTTTCACTGACCATGCAAAGCCGCTGTTTACGAGGCTAGATAAGAGTTCTCCATCATAAAGCGCTAGGGCAACAAACAGTGCGATGAAGCCGCCGCTGTACCATAGAGCGGGGTTACTCAACCCTAATTTGTCGTTGTTTACGTCCTTAGTATTGTTCGCTGTATTCGAATCTGACTGCTTTTTGTCTTTCTTCGACGAGGCGTTCATGCTCGCAGCTTCCAGACCATTCGGTTTCACGCTATTGGTTAAATCAGACATACTCTGACTCCAGAGGTTTCTTTGCAGCTGTCATAACAATGATGGCCGCAAGCGGTGTATTTAACACCTGCCCTGTTATTGTTGTCTTGGGCAGGCTAGTCCATGTTTAGGCCTATCTGGTATAAGGTTTCCTTTTGTTTCGTCCTACTCTTTAGCCAGCGGCTCTAAGCCGTCACTTAAGAAGTTAAACCAGTTTTCACCTAGTATTTTTCCAGCCTCGGCTTCACTAAAGCCGTGACTCATCAAACCGTTATAAATGTTTTCCATGCCAGTGCTTCCACAGAACCATGGCAGTGCGTCTGGCCAGCCAGAATTGCTAGCAGAGCCCTCTCCGTAATCCATCGCCTTTGACCAGCGACCATTACGCATCCACTCCAGCACCGATTGAGGTTGGTTCAAACACAAGTCGCTACCGATACCTAAGTGCTCAACGCCCACCATGTCTGCTGTTTTTGCGACCATTTGGCAAAAATCTTCAAGCGTACATTGGCTGCCGTTTGGTAAGTGGAATGGGTATAAGCTAAAACCAATCAAGCCGCCACGTGCGGTTAGCGCTTTGATCACCTCATTGGATTTGTTTCGCAATGCATCGTGAGCAAACGTTGGATTAGCATGGCTGATACAGATGGGACGCGAAGAAAGGTCAATCGCTTCAAGCGTTGAGCGCTCGGCGCTGTGTGACATGTCGATGATCATTCCGACACGGTTCATCTCTTCAATCGCTTGCTTACCAAAACGAGTAACACCGGTATCGTGCTGCTCATAACAACCAGTCGCTAATAGACTCTGGTTGTTGTAAGTGAGCTGCATGATTAAAAGTCCTTGCTGGCGCATTACTTCAATCAAGCCAATTTCATCGTCGATTGGTGAACAGTTCTGAGCGCCCATGAAGATGCCAACCTTGCCTAGCTGTTTGGCTTTTTCAACATCCGCCATTGAGTGGATTGGCATAATAAGGTCAGCGTTTTGTTCAAACCTTAGGTTCCATTCAGCAAAACGAGTCAGAGTTTCACGCGCGTTCTCGTGATAGACAATCGTTGCGTGTACTGCAGTAATGCCGCTGGCTTTCAATGTTTGAAAATATTCTCGATCCCAATTGCAGTACTGTAATCCATCGATAACTATTCGTTGCTGATACATAACCACTCCTGTTGAATAACTCAAAATCGAACGTTTGACTCAGCCCGAGCCACACTCGGGCTTCGTCCTTGTTCAGTGACAAAGGCGTTAGTAAGGACGCTGATACGCAGTTTTAACCACGGTGTAGAACTCTTTCGCATACTGACCCTGCTCACGAGGACCAAAGCTAGACTCTTTGCGTCCGCCAAATGGCACGTGGTAATCCGTGCCGGCTGTTGGTAGGTTCACCATCACACACCCGGTTTGCGCCTGCTCTTTGAACATCGCGCTAGTACGTAGACTTTGAGTAATGATGCCGCCAGTTAGGCCAAAGCGCGTATCGTTGGTCGTAGCGATCGCTTCTTCTAAATCTGCTACGCGAATAACGCTAGCCATCGGAGCAAACACCTCTTCTTGGTTTACCTCCCAGCTGTTTTGCGTGTTCAAGAAAAGCGTTGGCGACATGTAGTAACCTTCGTGCTCTAGGTTTAAGCGCTCTCCACCGAAGGCCAACTCCGCGCCACTTTGACGTGCCTTTTCAATCCACTCGAAGTTCGCTTCAAGTTGTTTTCCATCAACTACAGGGCCCATGAAAATACCATCCTGAAGTGCATGGCCTACTTTGAGTTCGCTCATGCGCTTGATTAGTGCTTCAACGTATTGATCGTGGATACTATCCATCACCACAAGACGAGAAGAGGCTGTACATTTCTGACCTACACCTGAGAATGAACCAGCAATGGTTGCTTCAACCGCCGTCTGGATATCGGCATCGTCTGCAATAACCAGCGCATTCTTTGAGCCCATTTCCAATTGGCAACGGACGAAGTTTGGCGCTGTCGCGGCAGCAACTTTACGGCCTGTATCCACTGAACCGGTGAAGCTCACACCGTTTACATCTTTCGAATGAATCAGTGCGTCGCCTACTATTGAACCGCTGCCCAATACAAGGTTGAACGTACCCGCTGGAATGCCTTGGCGGTGGATGATCTCAGTTAATGCAACCGCACTCGCTGGCGTTAAATTCGCTGGCTTCCAAATAACGCTATTACCAAAAGCCAGTGCTGGCGCAATTTTCCAAGCTGCAGTCGCAGTCGGGAAATTCCAAGGAGAGATAATGGCGATAACGCCAACGGCTTCACGAGTCACTTCAACGGAGACCCCTGGACGGACGGAAGCTGCGTTATCACCAATTTGACGAAGTACTTCAGCAGCGAAGTACTGGAAGAACTGACCTGCACGATAGATTTCGCCACGGCCTTCAGCAAACGGCTTACCCTCTTCACGAGAAAGTAACGTTCCAAGCTCGTCACAGCGCGCAATCAGCTCATCACCGATCGCCTGTAGAACAGCTTGCTTGCGCTCGATTGGCGTTTTTTCCCATTCCGGTTGAGCGTGTTTTGCTGCCGAGATAGCCTGTTGTACTTGTTCTGAGCTTGCTTGCGCGAAATCGCCAAGGTTTTCTGAAATATCGGAAGGGTTGATGTTCGAAACAGTACTGACGCCTGTTTGCCATTCACCACCAATATAGAGTGCATTTTCTGCTTGAACATTGTTTAGTTGAGTCATCATTCTATCCTTGTCACGTCTTAGCGACTGTTGAGTCTGGTCGCTCTGTATTGATTCAATAATTAAGTTGTGTTCGTTTCATTTACCCAGGGCTATGCCTTATGCTTGTGGCGAAGCAGACGCATACACGACAAATTCCACTAGCATCTCTTCTCTTGCGAGACCTGCCACAACCATCGCTGCTCGGTTTGGGTATGGCGCTTCAAAATGCTCCGCATAGATTGCGTTAACTGTTTTTAGATATTCACGGTCGGTCACGTAGATCAGCACCTGAAGCACTGAGTCCAATGACTCTCCTGCGCACTCCAGTGTGTGTTTTAGATTGTTAAAAGTTTGTCGCGTTTGAGCTTCAATACCACCTTCAACGACCGCACCCGTATCATCAATTGGGATTTGAGCGGTATAAAGAGTACCGTTGTTAACAATGGCCCACTCTAGTGGCGCTTTAGAGGCGAATAGTTCCGTTTTTACTGGCTGTTTTTTAGTTTGTGCGTTCACGTTTCAATCCAACTTTGTAACAACTTTGTTTCAAGATGGTTAAATATTGCACCTTGACGCCTGATAAATCTAACGGTAAATTTCGTGCATTTGATAAATAAAACTTATCACCATGCACAAAGTAAGGTGAAACAAGGGATTGAGAGGGATTCAAACGGATGAGTATCAAACTGCAGCAGTTAAAACATTTCGTTTTTGTGGTCGAGGAAGGGGGTTTTAGAGCCGCAGCGAACCGTGCCAACCGCTCTCAAGCAGCACTATCAACATCGATTAAAGAGTTAGAGAAGATACTCGGACAACCCCTGTTTGAAACAGGCAACAAGTCAACGCTGACGCCATTTGGCGAAATATGTCTACCTAAAATCATTCAGTTTTTGAATGTTTATAAAGCACTAGATAATGACTTACGTGCCGCGGCGGCGGGTCAGCAAGGAAGAGTAAGGATTGCAAGCGTTCCCTCTGTAGCCGCAAAATTAATCCCGAGTGTTCTAGGCGCCTTCTGTGAGCAATACCCGAATGTAGAAGTAAGTTTAATTGATGATAATGCGGCCGGGGTTGAAGCGAGACTATTGTCTGGAGAGGTTGATGTCGCGCTAGGCAACAGCTCAAGCCTTGATGAAGATACTATCGATTTTACTCCATTGATCTCAGACCCGATCGGTGTCGTCTGTTTGAAAGACAATCCAATCGCCAGTCACCCAGAAGGGATAGAGTGGCAGACTTTGCTTCAACAACCCTTTATCAGAAACGGCACATGTACCCTACTCGATCCTACTCCGGCGCGAACGCTCAGTGAACAAGCACTCTATTCGGTAGAGAACATCACATCCTTATTTTCGGTGCTTGAGCTGGGGATTGGGGTAACAACGCTGCCAAAACTCGCTTTCCCAACGAACGAGACTCGTCTAACTTGGATTCCGTTAATCGATCCGCCGTTAAAACGCCAAATTGGTATTTTCAGGTTGTCAGATAGGACGATTTCTCCGCAAGCACAAGCCTTTCATGACTTGTGCGTGCAGTATTTGAAGATAAACCAATAACGGTTTGCTTATTGGAAGGGTTGATGGGTTAAAACTAGTGGCTTAATTGCGATTCAACCAATCGCCTGAAATCGAAATAGAGTGCTGTTCGAAATCTATCGTACAGTTCGCTCCTAATGGCAGAGTGAACATTGGATGAGTATGACAGCAATCGAAGCCAGATAAGATCGGCACTGCTTGAACATTTAACACCTCTAACAATACGTCTAGTGGTGTGCGGCCTGTTCCTCTGTCATTGAAGAGCTCATGCTTGCCGAGTACAATTGCAGATACACGGTCAAAGATGCCACACGCCTTTAATAATGAGAAAGAGCGCTCCACCGTTTCAATTCCAAGCATGCAATCTTCAACCAGCAAAATATCGCCCTGCTTAATCTCTGGCATATATTCACTGCCCCAAATGGCCCCCATGGTATTGAGGTTGCCACCGATAATGCGCCCTTCAACAACGCCTGAGCCTAAAAACTGCCATTCGTTCTGATAGACAGGTTTTACTTTATCTTGGGTTTCCCATTCCGCTCTAAAGTCTGTCCAGACCGCCGGCATTTTATAAGTATGCAGATCAAGGTCTTGGCATAGAATTTCGTGGAACGATGCGAAGGTTTCCTCAACCAATGGCGCAAATTCACCAAAGGAAGCCACCAAAGCTGGGCCGTAAAATGTTGGTATGCCTGTTTTCGCATGAATCCCGAGCAGTAGCGCAGTGACATCGGAGTAACCGATGATCACCTTAGGATCATTTTTCAACGCTTCATAATCGATATAAGGAAGCAGTGCATTACTGTTGTTGCCGCCAATGGTAGACATTATGCAGCGAACACTTGGATCTCGAATCAGCGCGTTTAACTCCTCTACACGCTCCTGGATCGACCCAGAGCGATACCCATCAGACTTGCCCGTGAGCTGACCAGCCACTAATTCAAATCCCTTGCTTTCAAGAAACTGTTTTGCTCTTTCAAAACGTTTCGGTGCAAACACCGTTGCTGGAGATGACGGAGAAAAAAACGCGATCTTATCGCCTCGCTTTAAAGGTTTTGGTAGCAACATTTCAATTTCCTTATTCTTTTTATTCAATAGCCATAAACTAAGTCATTGAAATATAGAGAGGATTTCAACATATGAAACGAAATTCAGTTTAACGTTTGAGATGTAAACTCAAAGAGACACATAAAGAGTAGAACGTAAAAGCCGCACTACGAACCATGAAAGGAAAAAGCCACTAATTATCGCTTAAATTTTACGCACAGATATACGTATGTACTACAATGTATATACATCAATAATACATAGTGAAGAGGTAGGTATGAAACAATTAAAACTGTTGACTAAAAGCCATGAACAACCCGTATTTGGTCTGTTAGAGCGTATCAGTATCGTTGCACTAGTGATCGTCGCCACGCTTTTCACCATGGCATAGCCAAACTCTGAGTACCTAAAGGGAAAAGAATGTTTATGGAAGCTTGTTTTAGAGGTTGCGAGTCAATATCTAGATTCTGACTTATCAGGGGGAACGCCTAGATAGTGGGATTGAGATAAACCGCGGTTGAACATCACGCTTGACCTGAGTGAGCGGCGAAAACTACTGTGGTTTTTCGTTTTCTGACTCATGCTCCGCTACAAAACGTTTGATGAACTGCCTAATCTCGCGTGCAGCAGAGGTATCCATGTCATCACACAGTGAAATAAAATTATCTTTTAACTCACTGTTAATTCTGATGATCAACTGGCTATCTTTAGCGTTCGCTTTGTTCTTCTTAGTGGCCATCACTGCGCACCCTAGATACTCGATTTGATTAGTTCGATTCTAAGACACACAAGAGCAGAGAGCCAATGCGAATCGTATATTCGATGTATATACATGATCCGGCTCTACAATTTGTTACAAATGGAAAGTCACAGCGTGACAAGATAACAGCGCTAAGTCATAGAAAACCTTAGCTTATCCGTACATGTAGCGCGACATAAAGAAGTTCACATTCTCAATAACAGCATCGTACTCATCTTCTGTTTTCTCTACATCCCAAAACAGCAGTTTGTCGTACGTAGGCATCGGCGAAACCATTTGGATGGCATTCAAGCTCACTGTGATTAATAGGTCGTAGTGACCAGCGCTAAAATCACCCTCTACTTTTTCAAGGCCCCCAAAAGTCTGCACGCTTGCCCTTTCTCCAACGGCAGAGGTTGGAATCGAATAACAGACAATATCAAAATGTCCATAGCACTTAATATCCAACTGCTGAGCTGCAAAAAGTGCAAGGTCATTACTGGTATCCCCTAACACAAAGATTCTTTTACGTTTCAGAGGTGCCGTTGTTCGGCCCGATAAGGCAGAGCGTTTTGCTCTGCCATCCAGTTTGTTACTTCGTCCAATCGTATTACCCAAAGCGGCCACTGATATAGTCCCTAGTCAAACGGTGTTGTGGATTATGAAACACTTCCTTGGTCTCATTCACTTCAATTAAGTCACCCAAGTGGAAGTAAGCGGTGCGGTCAGAAACGCGCAAAGCCTGCTGCATAGAGTGCGTAACAATCACGATACTGAACTGTTTTTTGAGATCATGTATCAGCTCTTCAATGACTTCTGTCGCAATCGGGTCAAGCGCCGAACACGGCTCATCCATTAAGATGACTTCAGGACTAATCGCTATCGTACGAGCAATACACAAGCGTTGTTGCTGTCCGCCAGAAAGCCCCGTCGCTGGGTGGTCGAGACGGTCTTTCACTTCATCCCATAAACCCGCTTTGGTTAGCGACTCTTCAACCACTAAGTCCATATCAGACTTCTTCTCGACCAAACCATGTAAACGAGGACCGTAGATAATGTTGTCGTAGATGGATTTAGGGAATGGATTTGGTCTTTGAAACACCATACCCACTTGAGAACGAAGCTCTACAATCTCTTGCTCTTTACCGTAGATATCTTGGTTATCTAAAGTGATACTGCCGTTAATCACGCAACCGTCTACGGTATCATTCATGCGATTGAGACAGCGAAGAAAGGTCGACTTGCCACAGCCCGACGGGCCAATCATAGATAAGACTTCGCGCTCTCCAATGTCTAAGCTGACATTTTTGATCGCCTGCTTTTGTCCATGGTCGTAAAACACATCAACATTGCGCGCTGACATACGCGCTTGGTCGATAAAAGGCAAACCGACCGTCTCTCTCGACTCATCGATACGATGATGAACCGAATTTGCCGCTTGGACTTCAACTTGCAGTTGGCCAGATAAAGTTTGAATATTTTCAGTCATTTGAGAAGCACTCCTACCAACGGCGTTCTAAACGTTTACGCAGCAGTACCGCGCATGAATTCATAAAGGCTAAGAAGAAAAGTAAAACCATGATTGCGCCGGAGGTGTTCTCCGCGAAGCCTTTTTCTGGGTTTTCAGCCCACAGATAAATTTGTACAGGCAAAGCGCTGGCGGCATCGAACGGCCCTTGTGGCACATCGACAATGAAGGCGACCATACCAATCATGATTAGAGGTGCAGTCTCACCCAGAGCTTGTGCCATACCGATAATTGTCCCCGTCAGCATCCCAGGCACCGCCAATGGCAAAACATGATGTGTTACCGATTGCATCTTCGACGCCCCTACTCCTAGCGCAGCGTCCTTAATCGATGGAGGCACCGCTTTAATGGCAGCACGGCTAGAGATGATGATAGTGGGCAATGTCATCAAGGACAGAACTAAGCCACCAACAATTGGCGCCGAACGAGGCAGTTCCGCAACATTCAAGAAAATCGCCAAGCCAAGTAAACCGAACACGATCGACGGAACCGCCGCTAGGTTGTTGATGTTAATCTCGATCATGTCAGTGATTTTGTTCTTAGGTGCGAACTCTTCTAAGTAAGTAGCGGCTGCAACCCCAATTGGGAAACTGATACAGAAACAAACAAGTAAGGTATAAAACGACCCAACCATGGCTCCCCAAATCCCCGCCAGTTCGGCATCTCGACTGTCACCGTTAGTGAAGAAGTTCTTGTTAAAAACCGTTCTAACTTTGCCTTGGCTTTCAAGTTGCTCAAACCAAGCAATCTGGTTGTCTTTAAACTTTCGCGAATCTTCTGGGATGGAGGAATCGACATTGCCTTTGTTGTATTGATTCGACAGATCGCCTGCCAATGCCCAGTAGGTAATTTCACTACCTACCAAAGAGGGATTTTCTACAACCCGATCACGCAGATCATACTCTGCCCCTCTAGAAATGAAGGAATACAAAGCTTTACGCTCTTTTCGACCGTTGACTTCAATTTCCTCTCTGAGCGCGTTACGCAGAGCTTTCATGTAGTTAGCGCTGAACAGCTCCGTTTCGTCTGGTGATTCATTGATAAGCCCCAGAGTGTCATGATCTAAACTGACCTGCAGCTTGATCTCCGTGGTGTAGAAAGCGGTGTAACCCTGAGAGGTGATAGACGCAATTAAGATTACGAGGAACATGATCGCGGAGCTGATAGAAACAATACCGTACCAACGAAAGCGCCCTTCTCTCGATTTCCTTTTCGCTAAGCTTGCCTTGACTTTGGCTTTCTTAGTCTTTGATATTTCATTTAAGACACTAGTCATATTGTTCTCGATATTTCTTAACGATGCGTAGCGCAACAAAGTTCAGCACAAGCGTCACCACGAACAGAGACAGTCCCAGTGCAAATGCCGCTAAGGTTTTCGGGCTGTCAAACTCTTGGTCACCAACCAGTAAGGTAACAATCTGAACGGTTATGGTGGTTACTGATTCGAGTGGATTTGCCGTGAGGTTGGCAGACAGGCCAGCTGCCATCACCACAATCATGGTTTCACCAATGGCGCGTGATACGGCCAACAACAAGCCGCCTACAATGCCCGGAAGCGCAGCTGGAAGAACGACATTTTTGATTGTTTCAGACTCTGTTGCCCCAAGGCTTAACGAACCATCACGCAGGGATTGGGGCACGGCAGTAATCACGTCATCAGAAAGAGAGGAGACAAACGGAATGATCATAATGCCCATAATTAAGCCTGCAGCTAATGCACTCTCGGACGACGCCGAAGTCAGACCCACAGCATGGGCCGTATCGCGAATCATTGGCGCGACGACTAAAGCAGCAAAGAAGCCATAAACAACAGTTGGAATGCCCGCTAGGACTTCAAGAATAGGCTTAGCAACGCTTCGTACTTTTGGTGAAGCATATTCCGCAAGATAGATTGCACTCATCAAGCCAACAGGCGCCGCTATACACATGGCGATAGCGGAGATCATAAGTGTGCCGACGAACAGCGGTATAAAGCCAAAAGCACCACTTGCACCTTGTTGGTCTTCGCGTAGGGCCACTTGTGGCGACCACTCCAAACCAAAAATAAAATCGGTCACGGGTACGATATTGAAAAAACGGATCGCCTCAAACAATACCGACAGCACGATGCCCAAAGTGGTAAGAATCGCGATGATCGAACAAATAATCAGAAACAGCTGAAGAATATTTTCAACATAAACACGCGCTTTCACTTTTGGTCGAACGAGTTTTAGACCTAGGACTAACCCTGCAAAAGCGATCGCAATCAGCGTTGCAAAGCGAATATTGTTACCCGACTCCATCACGTAGGTGTAGTAACGAGACGCTTCAATTAACCACCTCTTGTCAGTATCTGTAATACCATCCGCAACGTGCTTTATCTGACTAAACAGTAGAGATGGCTCTGTACCATCAGTAAGTACACTGCGTGGTAGGTTTGACATCACCATAGACTCAACAATCGCTGGGTAGAATGCACTCCAAACCGCGAAAATGATCAGTGCAGGAATGGCTGACATCATTGCCGCTAATGTCGCATAGTATGAGGGTCTAGAGTGAAGGTATCTTAATCCACCGTTTGAATGAGCCAATTGTCTGGAGCGACTCTTAGTTACCACATAGGCAAGCGTTGAGATACCGAACAACAAGAACACAAGCAAAGAATTCATAGGGCCTCTGAAAATGAAAACGGGGTAACCTATTGGCTAGGCACCCCGTGATTTCGACAAGAATTATAGGTTTGGTGTTAGCTCAGTACCTGCTGCACGAACCAATTTCCAATCTCTTGCAGATAGAGGGATTAGACCGCGGTCAGCTAGGTAGCCTTCATCACCAATGGCTTGTTCAGAAGTAAACGCCGCTACGTACTCCTTTAGACCTGGGATTGTGTCTTTGTGCGCTTCTTTCACGTAGAAGTACAGTGAACGAGATACTGGGTATTCACCAGAGCCAATCGCATCAAATGTCGGTTCTACGCCATTTACAATAGACGCTTGAACTTTGTCTGCGTTCTCTTCAAGGAAAGAGTAACCAAAAACGCCCAACGCATTCGGGTTAGAAGCCAGTTTCTGAACGATTAGGTTGTCGTTCTCGCCTGCTTCAATGTAAGCACCGTCTTCACGTACAGAGTGACATACCGCTTTGTATTTCTTTTTGTCAGTCTTTTTCAGTGCTTTGATTTGCGGGAAAGTTTTACAGCCACCTTCTAGAGCAAGCTCTGCAAAAGCGTCACGTGTTCCTGATGTTGGTGGAGGACCAAGTACTTCGATCTTGATGTTTGGAAGTGTTGGGTTCACTTCTTTCCATGTTTTGTATGGGTTTTCTACAAGATTGCCGTTCGCGTCTGGCACCATTTTCGCTACGCCTTTGTAAACGTCTTGTAGAGACAATTCAAATTGTTGAGCTTTTTTAGAGTTCGCTAGCACGATGCCGTCAAAGCCAATTTTAATTTCAACGATATCCTTAACACCATTTTTGGCACACAACTCGACTTCCGAAGCTTTAATTTTACGAGAAGCATTTGTGATATCTGGTGTATTTTCACCGATACCCGCACAAAATAGTTTTAAACCACCACCTGAACCTGTTGATTCAATTTTAGGTACGGAAAAAGAAGATGTACGGCCAAATCGCTCTGCAACAACAGTCGCGAATGGAAATACAGTTGATGAACCAACAATACTAATGTAGTCGCGTGAAGCAGCATTAGCAACGCCACCTGTAGCCATAGTAAGAGCAACTGTTGTAGTAGCAATAAGCGCTTTAATTTTCACATCAACCTCCAAGTTGATAAATGAATTAATGGAGTTAAACATCTGTAATCATTAAGATGCCGAATAATCAGTTCGATTTATGTTTTGAACTCCAATAATTCAAACAGAGGCTTGTGACGATTTCATTGCACAAAAATTAATCATAAGTTACATATCTATAATCTACACATCACATTCACAATACATAGTATCAGCAACAAAACAATAAAACTTAAAGTATTGATAAGTAATAACTTAAAGAGGAATCCTGCTTTTTTGACATAAAAACTATGAACTTTATTCAGTGCGCTTGACGACGGTTCCCCACCAATAACTAATCTTCACCAAGTTTGCTTGTCACATGAAAAACAGTATCAGATCGATGTTCTTAAAATAACCAATAAATGGGTGTTAAATGCAGTCCCTTGCATTCATTAAAGTTTCATATATATCAACTAACCTCCTGAAAAAACAAGCGAGTCAATAATAACCCTATGATTGGTTATATTCTCTCTACCTTCAATTTCAAGTTAAATGGAAATAACTGTTGAGGTTTCAATGCACTTGTCCATTATTCAGCGAATCATTATCAGCTTTGGTATCGTTATTACTTTCGTTGTCGCCATCAGTATTTTTGCCTATTTCAATCAGAGTAAAATGGCACAACAGTTAGAGCTAACATCGGTAAAGATGACGAATCTCCTCGCAGATTCGAATTTGTTGGGTCAAAACTTACAAAATATCAACCGAGCGGTTTTGGTTCACGCCAATACAGATTCTGTTGCTAACCGAAATAAACTAGAACAAGAGTTTTACGAAGAGAAGCAGCGCTATTTAACCAATTACCAAGAGTTGCTCAACGACTTCAATAATTTCCCTGCACTACAAACGCATATCGCCGAGTTAAACACCATTGCCCAGCGTATTTTCATTAATGCTGAACAACAGTTAGAAACAAAGAACCGGCGCATGAGTGCGCGACACAAAACATCTCAAGAGCTAAATCAGTTTGATGAAAAATGGAAATTCTTCGAGCAAGACATCAGCGACCTAGCAGCTGTAGCAAAAGGCAACGGACAACGCACCAATAACCGCAACCTCAACTACTTAGTCGCACAAGGAACAGGCGCAGACCGTTATCTGCAGAAGATCTACGCAATGGAAGATGTTGATGACGCTGAGGTGGTCAAAAAGGAATTAATCGCTCACATTGAAAGATTTAAAGATAAAGCAAAGCGAGTCCCTATCTCGATGCCAGAGAGTAAAGAGAGCATCAGCTTCTATCTGAATCAGTTGATACGTGCCATTGAGCAGCCGCAAGGGGTACTTCAACAGCACCTTACCTATATTCAGCTAACAGCCACCAGCGAACAACTTCTGCGCCAGCTTGCTGCAGACATGGACAGTGCCATAAACAGCTTTGAGCTTATGGGAAGTGATATCGGATCATTGGTAAGCCAAACCGCTGATGAAGCACAGCAAGATTCAAACAGAGCACTACTCCTTAATGCTTCACTGGCAGTGATCTCTACTCTTATTGCCCTCGCCATCTCCTCGACGATTGTATTATCGATAAAGAGGCCACTACGTAAGATTGTTGAAGCACTCGACAAGCTGACTTCCGGCGATCTTACTCATCGTATTGAAACGGGTTTTCAATCTGAACTGGGTGCTATCGCTCTCAATATCAACGCGTTAGGCTCTCAGCTAAGTAACGTTATAACCCAAGTTCAACAGTCTGCAGACACATTGAGTGATGTCGCCAATGAAAGCCATATCTTAAGCAATAAAACAAACATTGACGTCGCTAAGCAACAGAAACAGACCGACACAATTCGTCAATCGGTAACGGAAATGAAGATCGCCATCGACAGTGTCTCCAGCTCAGCCAAAGAGACCAGTGATGAAGTCGATAAGATCACAGTGTTAGCTCACAACAACATGGACAGCATGCAGCAAAATCTGACCTTTGTTAGCCAGCTGCAGAGCTCGCTAGTCGAAGCAACCGATGTGATTCATCAACTCTCAAATGAATCTCGCCAAATTGGAGATATTCTCACGGTGATTCAGTCAATCTCTGAGCAAACCAACCTATTGGCACTCAATGCCGCAATTGAAGCGGCTCGCGCCGGAGAACAAGGACGAGGATTCGCCGTAGTCGCAGATGAAGTGCGCTCGTTAGCAACTCGAACGCAAAGCTCTGCTAATGACATTGATACAATGATCAGCAACCTTCAGTCTCAAGCCGAAAAAGCGGTGATGCTAGTGGAGAACAATCTAGAAAAAGCAGCCGCGTCAGTAAATCAAACTAATCTAAGCAGCCAATCTCTGGATACTATGGTCACAAGGCTCTCAACGATTAATGAAATGAGCCGCCACATAGCTGATGAATCAATAAAACAGAGCAATGTTGCACAGGAAGTCATGAGTAACATCGCTTATATATCCAAAAAAGCCGTCAGTATTGCCGAAGAAGTCAATCAGTCAGCGCGCAACAGTGAGTCCTTAAATGCGTTATCGAGTCGCCAGAGTGAATTAATTTCGCACTTCGTCATTCGTTGAACCTAGCTCTATTCACCTTAATGACTCAACCAAAACAAAAAGCGGGCTAATCATCCATAGCCCGCTTTTTACTTTGCATTTGCTAACCATATCAGCACGACGCTCTATAAACCTGTAAACGAAACGCGACAATAACGTCACAAATCTGTCATCTCTCGCCTGTAGATTACCCTGCGAAGTTTAACTAAACCTCTGATTAAGAAGATATGTCACAGGCAAAACACCCTTTAGACAACAAAATCATCGCCCTATTGCAGCAGCGCGGCATGATCAAAAGTGAAGCGAAAACACGCCTGAAGAAACAGGTTTATAAGTTGCAGGCTTCAGAAGTGAATCAGATCAACAACTATTCCAATCACTTTGGCTTGAACGCAAAACAGAAACTGATTGATGAGATATTGGATATCAGACGCGAGGCGATGATTTCTAGCCTCACATCTGAAAAAGGTAGGATCTAACTTAAAGTCACTTGATTAGAAGAAATCTATAGAGTTACGACCACTCTTCTCATCACGTTGTGGCTTTGACTTCTCGTTTTGAGCCTTAGGCTTATTGGTAGATTTGTTCTTCTGTTTACGTGGCTCAGCAGAAGCACTCAAATTTTGGCCTTGATTAGCGCTCTTATTTTTCTGCTTAGAAGAGCGCTTAGATTTATGCTGCTGTTTAGGCTCTTCTTTTTTCTTTGGTTTCTCAACCACTTCTTGAACAGGCTGATCACAACAAACCACGTAGTACTCTTGGTTGAACTCAAAGAAGTCACCATCGTACATCTTACGGCGCTTACGAGTTTCTAGCTCACCATTTACCGCAACGTAACCTTCAGAAATCACGTGCTTGGCCTCACCGCCACCGCCAACTAGGTTAGCGATCTTAAAGACTTTATATAGCTCGATAGGTTGTGATGAGACATCAACGCCAATCGCTTCAATCTCAATCTCTTCGCCTTCTTCGCCATACTGATCCACTTCATCGTAATCAGCGTCTTCGTAGTATTCTTGGTCCATGATGAACTTACCTAAAACATGTTCTTTATCGTATGCAGCGCAGTGTAATGGGAAACCAACAAAATAACCATCTTCTATTTACGCCTCAACACGAGGAAAAGAGAGCGCAAAGCAAGCACCATCAAGATAACTCTCTCCCACGGTCACTTGAGCCTGATGACGTTCACATACCTGCTTTACAATAGCGAGGCCTAGTCCATGCCCAGTTTTACCTTTATTCCTTGCTGCATTTGCGCTGTAGAAAGGATCAAACAAGAATGGCCAGTGCTCCGACTCAACACCTTTACCGTCATCATGCACTTCCACCACAACTTCCCCATCGTTATACCAAAGCTCAATCACAATCTTCGAATCAGCGAACTTAAATGCATTGCGTACGATGTTGTCTACTGCACGATTAAACAACTTGAGGTCAACGTGCAATGGCACGGACTCTTTAAGAGGCACCTTAACGAGATCAAGCGTGGTCTCTTTTTCCCATATAGCACATCGCTCATCCAGCCAGTTATTCATATCGACAGGCTGCAACTGAAGTTCAGAGCCCCCTCGCTCCAGTCGCGAGTAGTAAAGCAACTCATCGACCATGTCTTCCATCTCTTCCGTGTCAGCAAGTATCCGTGCGATTGCCTTCGACTGTTTGTCCGTAGGGTCCAAATCGCTCAATAGCTCAGCTTGCCATTGAATACGAAAAATCGGTGTTCTCAGCTCGTGAGCAACAGCATTGGTCAGAGATTTATTACTATTGATTAGGTCGCGAATCTTATCCGCCATCACGTTAAAACTGCGGTTGAGCGTACCGAGCTTAATGCTATTTTTCTCGGAGGCGCGCTGCATCAATTCGCCATTAGAAAACGCAACGGTAACCAATTCTAAATTCTTCAAGCGACGTTTGATTCGCCACACTAAAAACAGACCACTGAAGGCAAAGCCCGTGATGGCGAATACCCAAATGAATCGGTTCTCGGTCTTTATCTTTTTCCTTAGGAAAGAGTCTTTGTTGTCCGATAATTCGTACACGCTTTGACTACCAGGTAAACGCAGCCAAAGAAAGTCTTCTTCATGGTAGTACACGTTAACACCTGGATTACCAAACGCTTTTTGAACCATTTTAGGTGCGGCTTCAAAATCTACAATACGAAGATTTTGGCGCGTTTTTTCCGCATAGTTTGTCAAAATGGTTTCGGTTTCGACTATTCCCTTCTCGCTCGCAATCGTACTAATCAGCTCTTGGTAAGCTTCTGCCTGATGATCGCGCAGGATGTATTCATAGTCGGTACCCAGCTTATAAACGACAAAAGCGTACGAATAGATACTGATGAGAAAGATTAGCGTCAGGCCCACCAAGTATTCAAAATAGATTCTTCTCATTAAGAAAAGTCGCCTTTACCAGCGTTCAGGAACAAATAGATAGCCTTTACCGCGAACCGTAATGATCTTTTTCGGTGGCATAGTGATGTCATTCAGCTTCTTACGAAGAATCACGATTTTGTTATCAATAAAGCGATCGACACCATCGTATTCAATCCCTCGAATCTCCTGAGTTAGATAGTTACGTGACAAGACCTGTTCAGGCGAAGACGCCAATAACCAAAGCAGCTCAAACTCACTCTCGGCAATCGGAATATCTTGGCCAGCATGAACACATGATTTGGTCGCCTTATTGAGGGAAAGCTTGCCAAAGCTCAACTCATTGCCATTACCTGTGGTATTTGGCTGTAGGTCTTGAGTTCGACGAAGCAACATACGCACCCTTGCCAGCAAGACACGCTGTCGTACAGGTTTGCTAATAAAGTCGTCTGCACCTGTTTCCAAAGCCGCAACATGGTCAAAATCGTCGTCACTGGCCGTTAAGATCAGAATCTTGCCATTGAATTGGCTGCGTATTTCACGACAAATGGTCAGCCCATCAACCTCTGGCAACATTAGATCCAGAAGTACAATGTCAGGTTGGATTGTTAAAATTTGCTCACAGGCAGTTGCCCCATCAGATATGGTGACAACATCAAATGATTGGCTCTCGAAATACTCTTGCAGCATTTCTCTTAGGACTGGATCGTCTTCCACGATCACTAATTTAGGGTTGGTCATAAATCCTTCTTACCGTGTTTCTTGCTACCCTTGTGAACCGCTTCCTTGATTTTGAATTCAGCACATTCGTCTTACATAGCTGTGATTTTTTAAAATTAATTTGGTTTCATAAAAATGATAGATATATCTATATAACATATAAATAACAGATAATGCAGCTAAAAATTCAATGTAATGCATTAATTTGATGAATAAAAAAGCCGGCTAGACTAGAAAGAATAACCGGCTCCAATTAACGACTTAGTTTATTACTTCCTAATTACTTTGTGTAACGCGGAAACTGTTCGAAAGCACGGCGGTATGTCACATACTCGTTCGAACTCCAAAGTCTTAGTTCTTCTGGGTCGTAGTCGTATACTTCTTTGTGAGCAGCATTGAGAGAACTTGTGTTGTTATCCGCAATTTGGTCACCAAAGATCTGTGCCACATCAAACATATTGTCTAGCTCGTCATCCTCAAACTTGCCAATCGCACTGTTTTGAGCGGTTTGCAGGCGAGCTAGAGAGTTACACTTGCGCTTCATGTGATCTTCATCAGACTCACCATCTACTTTAAAGCGTAGACACTTGTTGCCGTCTTCTTCGTACTCTTCGAACATTCTGTCGAACATTGTCCAGCGTGCGAAACCAGTCGTATCACGAAGCGCAACCAACGCATCTTTGTCACCAATCGCAATAATACGAGCTTCATTACGGTCACGTGTGTTTCTAAATACAGACAGCGCATTTCGAACTCGATATGGCAAGCCGTTTAGCTTCTCAACACGGGCTTTTTGATCATCTTGGTACAAGGCGCGTGAAGCGACAGCATTCGCAAGCGAGTTACGTGAGTTCAGCGAGTAGTTCACCCCTTTCCAAGTAAAGTTAATACCGTCTGGGTCAGCGGTTGAACTGTTAGCTAAGTTAATCGCGATTGAATCACTTAGACCACGAACAGAGTCACCAAGGCCATATTCATTCGCACGGTTATACTTAGATAAATTCGCTAACAACGTACCAAAGTAAGGAACTACAGTGTCTTGTGTTGCACCTTCAGTCCAATATTCAAAGGCATCTTGTCCTCCCAACACAAAGTAACGCTTCATTGGCCATAGGTATGAAGGTACCGCTTCAATCGTTTGAGTCATACTCGGCTGGTAACGAAGTACGGTTTCAACATAATCACCATTGCCATCAACGAAGATCGCTTGACGCGCTTCAGGTCGGCCAGCTAAATCTGACAGATGTGTGTACAACTTGGTGATCTTATCTGACAGATCAATCAACGCTAGACTTGAATTCTCTGTTGCGATGTACGGTGAGTCGCGACGAACCAACATTTGCGCAGCAAGCAGTTTGTCTGGCCACACACCCAGTAGATCAACTGAATTAGACGCAGTTTGGTACGGGTTGTTAGCCTTCAGGCTTGACCAAATATGACCATCACGCGTCTCAGAGCGCATCACAATCTCATTAGCTTGGTTCTTCAGCAGCTGAACAAGCTCCTCATCGAAACAGCTCGTTGGAACGTCTCGGTTCAGAGACATACCACTTTGGTACGTTAGCCAAAGATCAGACAGTTTTGCAAAGCGATAACGGTTCGGCACACCCTCAACACCACTTAGCTCTTCCAACTCACATACTTTATCTGGTGCTGTGAGTACATCTAAGAAGAAGTCAGCTGCTAGATTTGCCGCATTGTACGTATCACAAATAGGGCGTAAACCTGCGGACATGTTGTCAAGTGGCACTGGATTACCACGCCAATCTAAACAGTTGTTCTCTGCGATCTCTTCAAACACCTGCCCTTTGTTATTGGTAGTATCAGCACCAATGTAACGTGCGAAAATAAAATCGATTTCGCCGACGTTTTCTACAATGTCACGTATCTTCTGGAATTCATACATACGTTGCCAGAAGTATTCATATTGGTGATATTGAGAGAACCAATCACGACCATTTCGGCGGTTAGCCGTTTCGTAGCTGTCGTAATAACGCTGAATACGGAACTCCGTAATCTCGGTTAGCGATGTACCTTCATCAAAACGATCACAAGTTAAACTTGTCGTCGTATGCTCATCGGTACAGAAGCGGTAGCTCGCTAATTCTGGGATACCATCAGTACCTGCGTTAGCACGCAAGTGAGCAATAACGCCGGTAGGATACGCATTGTAATCCTCGGTCATCTGGCGGTCGTACTCTGCCAATGAGTATGTCTTACGAACTTGAGCGCCTGTCTTATCACGAACTGATTCGCCAACAAATTCGTTGGTTTCAATCTCACGAGCGTAAGCAAACTTAAGTGCAGCCTTATCGTATTTACCAAAGACCAACAACTCATCAAAAATCGATGCACCGTAGTCCATGATCGAGCTGTATGCTGCAGGCTTGCCTTGGTGACCTAAGCTACTTTGTGCCAACTCTTCGGTAGTGTAAAAGTGCGTCTTATCCACTGAGCCCATGAAGTTATGGCGTAAACCTAGGTTATGGCCTAACTCATGAATCAAAGTCGACTTAAACATGTGCTCAGAGATCGCTTCACTTGCAAACTTCTGCTGCTCTAGGCTCAACTCATTCCATTTTTTCATGGTGTTTTGTTCAGCATCAGCAAAATAACCACCATCAGCGTAGTCAATACCAGCGATCAGACCTTTCGCATTAGTACTTAGCCACATTGCGTCTTCACTGTAGACGTTCTGCTCAGAGAAACGTTTCAGCATATCTTGACGTTTATAAAACGCTTTTAGCGCTGCATCTTGGTTGGTTACATCAAATTGATGGTTTAAATCAGCTTTTGGTAGTTCATTAATGAACTTGCCTTGACCAACAAACTCCATCTCACCTTCGGTAACTTGTGGAACGAATTGGTCTGGACCTCGGTCAGCCGCGATCATGTCGTTAAACACATCAACGTCAGTACGCTCAGCAACCACTGGTGCTGCATCACCATCAGCTTCGCCACTGTCGGATTCACTCTCCACTTTCGGTGCCAGCTTAGCGATTTCTTGACGGTTATAGCGCATCGCCAAGTCATCCCAGTAACGACGAGTGGTAGTACGAATAACGCCTAAGTATTGGTTAACATGAGCGTGAATGATCTCGCCCGTTAGCGGGTTCGTTGCCGATGGACCATAACCCAACAAGCCATTGTCTACCGGCTCATCAATCAGATTGAAAACGTTGTAACGTAAGTCACCAGATTGAATACCCGCTTTTTCATCGGTATTCACAATCTTGATTGGCGGAACACCGGTGCCTTCAAGTGACTCGTTGACCTCTTTCATCGTATCAATAGTCAGTTGACGGTAAACTTCGTTACCCTCTTTAAAATAGCTATCGCTTAGGTAGTAATCGATCGACTCTAGATTTGGGTTAAAACGATTGATGTAAGCGAAGCGCGAGCCTTGAACATCACTTTCGCCTGTGTGCGTTTTCACCGCTTTGCTGTCATTAAAAAAGCCATAATACGCGCTGTCTTGGCCCTGATAATAAACAGGCTCGTAGTTTGAGCTCGCCAGCTTATCTAATTTAACTAGAGAGTAGAAAAAGCGAGTCTTGAATGACAAGTTTTCTAAACCACCAAACTCATACTGATCTTCCGGGTCAGCTGTAAATGTACGCTCTACCTCAACATTAATCACACCCTCTTCTGGGTTGTATTCATAAGAGATAACACGTGGATCAGCGCTCTCTGATACGTTGCTAGCCGTGTACCATGTACTTAGCGTATCTTCTGATAGTGATTCGATGTTTTCGTAATCAGGAATGAAGTGTGTCGCGGTTGTCCAGTCGACATTTTCATCATGATTAATCTCTTCTTTATTGGTACATTCGCCGTAACCATTTTCAGCACAGCGGTATTGTCTGAATTCACCAGGAATTTTCAGCACTGGTACACGGTTGATTTCAGAGTCCCAACGGCTAGGTTCTAGAGAATCAACTTTATCGCGGTCTAGCGCTTCAACATATATACCATTGGTTTCGTCAAAACGCAGCTTAACCAACTTCGGGTCGCCTTGGAAGAAACCACGCTGCGTTAACGCATAACGCGGTGCTTCACCCGTTGAAGGCATATACATCCACAATGATTCTGTATCCAGAGATTGAACGGTCACCTCTTTTGCGGATCTTTCGACTGTGTCATAGGCACGATCCTCGGCCCCACACCCACTGAGTACAGCTGCGATACTCGCTGCAATTATTGCTTTTCTAAACATAATGTCCCTGTATTTATAGTTATATCGTTTGTTAAATAACGATGTCTTTTTATTAACTTGCTCTCTCGCTAGAACTGATAATTAACCACTGCGTAATAGGTCATCTTTTTTAAATCAATCAGATCATTAAGCGGGTTTTGCCCTTTATCTGGGTTGTAATAACCCACACTGTTCGTCATACCAACTGACATCGAAATACTCTCTGTCATTTGGTAGCCAACCTCTTCTCCATGTAAAATGGTTGGATCCAGTGAGTTACCGTGATAATTCCAGGACTGCCTTGGCATTAAGAAAATATTGAAGTAAAAGTCGTCTGCAAACGCATAATCCACGGAAAATTGATTGCTCAGTCGGTACTCAATCAGTTGATATCCACCAGCGGTTTTATATTCATGAAAATTCTTTCTTAGCAGTAGCGTATTGCTCAGTGTTAGACCATCTAACACCTCATCAAATGCCGCACTCCAACGAATTTTCACACGAGTTCCGAACTGCAGGTCATTTCTTTTAGAAGACTCTGACGTCGGAAATATCGCCCTAATTTCACCACTTACCGAGGACCCTTCAGTCGGATTAAATAGTCCGTTACGAGCCCATGACAAAGAAGTGTCATTCCAAAACTGGCCACGAGTACCATAAACATCGCCATCTTGCTGGTGATAGCCAGATACCACGAGTTGTAATCGAGATTTATCAGAAACGGCATAGCGCAAAACGCCCGTTGCTGAAGCTGAACGATTAGCTAAGTAGGCACTGTCTTCATAACCATTACGCGAGTAATCGGCACTCACATATCCTGACCATGCGCTTTTTTCGTCGCTCTCGACCCACTCATCCTGCAAGTTATTTGCAAGCACAAGCGTGGGCGATGCCAACAATAGAATTGGCAATACTTTTGTTCTATTCATACTGTCCTTCTGCTATTTATATCCGTCTCTCTTTTTAATAGTTATTCGCCGCCTGAGTTGTTTTGTTTTTTATTCTTTGTGAAGGGTGCGTAATAGGAATCGCGGATAATAACTCCTTGGTATATTCATTCTTTGGTGATGAATACACCTCTTTTGCGGTTCCCATTTCGACAATTTTCCCTTTTTTCATTACCGCTACGTGGTCTGAAATATGTTTAACCACCGATAAATCGTGTGAGATAAATATGATGGATAGATTCATCTCCTTTTGTATCTTGAGGAGTAAATTCAATATCTGAGCTTGTACTGATACATCCAACGCCGATACTGACTCATCACAAATAAGTAGCTTCGGTTTCAACGCAATAGCTCTAGCAATACCAATGCGCTGCCTTTGACCACCGGAAAATTCATGGGGATAGCGGTTTATCGCCGTGTGCGGCAAACCTATCTTGTCGAGTAGTTCCAATACCCACTGTTTTCGCTCGGCTGGAGTGCCAATACCATGAATCTTATAAGGTTCTTCGAGGATGCCACCGACTGTATGTCTCTGATTCAAAGACTCTAATGGATCTTGAAAGACAATCTGCATTTCACGGCGAAGCGGTCTCATCTGCTTTGAGTTCAAAGACGTGATCTCTTTACCCTCGAAGAAGATCTTTCCTTCCGTTGGTTCATACAACTTGAGAATGGTACGCCCAAGAGTGCTTTTACCGCATCCAGACTCACCCACTAACCCTAAAGTTTGACCTTGTTCTAAGCTGAAAGAAACGCCATCGACAGCTTTGATCACATAACCTTTTTTGAAGACGCCCTTACCCGTTAGGTAATACTGTTTTAACCCTTCGATTCTAAGTATTTCTGCCATTACGATGCCCCTTGGTATTCAGGAAAAAGTGACAGATCAATAGGGTCAATCTGTATTGCTTGCTTGGGTTCTAAATCTAAGCCGGGAATAAGGCCAAGCAACCTCTTGGTATAAGGGTGTTTCGGGTAATCAAAGAGTTCAAACACATCCGCATTTTCGACAATGCGTCCGTCATACATCACCGCAACGTCATCACAGATCTCAGCAACCACACCTAAGTCATGAGTAATGAAAATCATCGCCATGCCCGTCTCTTCCTGAAGCTCTTTCATGAGTTTGAGGATCGAGGCTTGTACTGTCACATCCAACGCTGTGGTTGGTTCATCACAGATAAGTACGTCCGGCTTACAAGCCAGTGCCATTGCGATCATCACTCGCTGCCTCATACCACCAGAAAGGTTGTGTGGGTACTCTTGAAATCTAAGCTCAGGCATCGGAATTTTTACTTTTTCTAGCAAGCCGATTGCGTAGTCCACCTTTTCAGCCTTAGACATCTGGCGATGGTGTAGATCCAGTACTTCCACTAGTTGATTACCAACGGTTTGAACTGGATTCAGCGCCGTCATTGGATCCTGGAAGATGATTGAGATGCGGTTGCCGCGCATTTGGTACAAATCCTGCTCCGCCATCTTGGTCAGATCCGTTTCGCGATACCAAATCTCACCCGCAGTTACCTGCCCATATGGTTTAGGTAACAGTCCCATGATCGACATTGATGTTACGCTTTTACCGCTGCCCGATTCACCCACTAAGCCCAAGGTTCTGCCTGCTTTAACGTCAAATGAGACACCTTTTAGGATCTTGACTGCGCCTTCATCGGTGCTGAATTCCACCTCTAAATCGCGTACTTTTAGTACTGTTTGTTGCTTCATTTAATATTGCGCCCTATAGCCTGTAACGGTCGTCAATCACAGTGACAGGTTCGAACGTCTCGCCCTCTTTGTAAGCCAACTGAGTTTGTTGTTTTAATTCGGTATCAATCCAGAAATTACTGGTGCCTAGAATGTTGAACATCGCACCGGTTTTCTTCGTCATTGGGTTATTTGGAAACTTAACCCAACGCCAGTGTGCATCGCGTGTATAGGGCACCATGTAGCCCGGTACAATCACGTAGGCGTTTGAGATTGCTTTTTGGATCTCTTTAGAAAGTTGATGTTTTTTGTCAGCATCAAATTCAGATTTAAATGCTTCAATCTTGCGGTCCAACTCTGGCGAACTGTAGTTAGTGTGATTGTTAGTCTGCACTCGGTTTGCATTACTAGAGTGGAAATACTCTTTGTATGCAGGAAGCTCACCTCCCCCCATATTCAAAAATGCAAGTTGATGCTTTTTCTCTAGGATGTATTTAAATGCCGCAGAGCCATCGACTAGGTTCAGATTAAGCTCTAAGCCCGCTAGCTTGGCTTGCTCTTTGAGATACGCAATACGAGGTGTCCAGATGTTATAGCCGTAAGTGATCTTAAAACTTAGGCGCTCGCCGTTTTTGTTGACTCGAATACCATCAGGTCCAATGTTGGTAAAGCCAGCAGCTTCGAAATAACCAATAGCCAGCTCTGGTTCAAAGGCAGGCGCTTTCGCATCTGGTAGGTCGTAATCACCGTGACCAAAGCCCATAGCATGAGGCTTGCGTGAGTAGTCACCGCGAAGTACGTTCTTGATCATGCCATCGAAGTCGGTGGCGAAAGTGATCCCTTTACGGACGTTGATATCATTCAGCAACGGCATTGAGGTATTCATCCACAAGCCACCCGCACCTTGTGGTGTTTGGTTAAAGCCCCAAAACTTTTGAATGTAGCCTTTTGTGAAAGGTTCTGAGTCTGTCTTCTCATGCCACATTTGCGGAAGAACCATCGCAAAGGTATCTAATTTACCCTTCTCAAAGTGTTTACGTGCAATATCCGAATCACGAATCACCTTGATACGCAGTTTGTCGACATTAAAACGGTTCTGGTAATACTTGTTGTCGTATCCCCACCAATCGTTACCAACGTGTTTAAAGGTGATACTGCGACCTTTATTGATCTTAGAGATGTAGTAAGGCGACGTCGTTGGTTCAGCTTTAAAGTTGAATTTACGAACAAAGTTATCGTCCATACCATCGCCATTTTGATCATTGATATTGGCAAAATAGTGCTGCGGGCGCGGTTGCAAGCCGTGGCTAGGTGTATTGAGTAGCACCATCAGCTCATCATTACTCTTTGGCTCAGAGACAGTGATAGAGATTGTGTAGTCATCGAACTTCTCGACACTTTCGATACTGTTTCTGAAGAAATCGTTGTACCAAGGATCGATAATGTCCTTAGAACGGTAGTACGTCAGCATGAACAGGTAATCATCTGCCGTTACCGCTTCACCATCAGACCATTTGGCTTTTGGATTCAACTTAAAGTAAGCCGTTTTGTAGTCATCTGAAAACGCCCACTCATTAGCAAGTTGAGGTATCCACTTACCCGTATTTGGGTGACGTTGAGCAAGCTTTGGCGTGCCATCCATAATGTAAAAGCGAATACCCGAGTTCGCGTCAGGGCCGACAGAGCGAAGAGTTTGTGGAAAGCTCAACATGTAACTACGCAGAGTTCCGCCACGTTTAGCTTCGTCCGACGCAAAAACAGGGTCTTGCCAGTTGCTCTGCCATTGCAGGTCACTTGGTAGTGTAGCAGCCTGAGCCAAACCACTGAACAGCAGTGAAATAAGTGCAAATCTATACATGATTACTTCCTTGTTTCTATCTATATAGAGTGTATTTTTTCGGGTCGAAGGCGGTGCGAATGGCCTCACCAATGAAGGTCACCATGACCAACACAGAAACAATCGCTGTTACCACAGACACAACAATCCAAGGTGAATCCAAGTTCGACTTCCCTTGCTGTAACAGCTCTCCCCAACTAGGTGTTGGCGGAACAAGGCCAAGACCCAGATAATCTAACGCCGTCAGAGCAGTAATGTTCGCAGCAATAGTGAAAGGTGCGAGCGTCACTATCATCACCATGGTATTGGGCAAGATATGGTGGAAAATGATCCTTGCAGTGGAAGCACCTAAAGCTTTGGCAGCCAACACGTACTCTCGCGCTGACTCCTTGTATGTCATGGTTCGCATGTACCAGGTAATACCCATCCAACTGAATGCCACGTTGATCAGGACGAACAGCATAAAGGTGGGTTGCGCTATGGAAACCAAAATCATAATTACGTAGAGGAACGGCACCATTGACCACGTTTCAATCAGCCTCTGAACGACTAAATCGAATTTCCCACCAAAGAACCCCATTGCACAGCCAACCGTGACACCAATGACGTAGGCGATGCTCATCGTCAGCAAAGCAAAGCCCATCGCAGTTCGAAAGCCGTAAACCAAACGGGCAAGGATATCGCGACCAATAACGTCGGTGCCTAAGTAGTGTTGCGATTCAAAATCTGGAGCATTAGGCGGAAAGTTGCCTGAAAAGTCCTGTTCAAATGCATTCCAAGGAACCAGTGGTAATAACACGAAGTCGCCATTGTTCTCATATTCAAAGTTCTGCTGCAGGTCTCGGTAGTTGGTTTCTGCAGCGTAATCCAAACCAAATGTGCTGCCTGAATACACATCGGAAAAAATCGGGAAGAAGTACTCGCCTTGGTAACGTACAACCAGCGCTTTGCTATTGATCAGCACTTCTGCACACAGAGACAAAATCAATAGTGTCGACAACAACATAAGCGACCAGTAGCCACGTTTGATCTCTTTGAAGCGCTTGATTTGTTTTCTGGTTAACGGGTTAATAGTGAACATATTTAATCCAGACATGATTACGCTCCAAACTTCACACGAGGATCGACAAGCGCAACGCACACATCAGATAAAATATTGCCAAGTAACAGTACCAATGCGTTAATCGCAACAATACCCATCACCACCGGATAATCTCGCTCTACAATAGATTCGTAACCTAGCAAACCGATGCCATTGATATCGAAGATCACTTCAATCAAGAATGAGCCCGTCATGAAAAACAGTAGTGAGTTACCAAAGTGGCTCGCAATCGGAATCAAGCTATTGCGAAGCGCATGCTTACGAATGGCTTGTCTAAATGGCAGACCTTTAGCAATCGCGGTTCGAATGTAATCCGATGACAGGTTCTCCATTAGGTTATTTTTCATGGTCATGGTTAACGTGGCGAAATCACCAATTAAGTAACAAATCAGAGGCAGCACTGCATGCCAGAGGATGTCTGTCACCTGCTCTGACAATGTGGTGAAATCATCAAAATCATCGTCGACAAACCCACCCATCGGGAACCACTCTAAGTGGTAGCTAAACAAAGTGATAAGCAGAACACCCACTACGTAACCTGGTAATGCGTATCCAACAAAAATCATGATTGACGAAGCGGAGTCAAAAACGCTGCCGTGCTTCAAGGCCTTGTAATAGCCAAGCGGGATCGAAATGAAGTAACTGATAAAGAAAGTTATGCCGCCATACATCGCAGACACTGGCAGTCGCTCAAAGATCATCTCAGTAACTGGCTCGTAGTAACGAGTCGATTCACCTAAGTCGAATTGAACCAAGCGTGACAGCCAATCTAGGTAAGCTTCGGTTACGGGTTTATCTAAACCGTAAAACTTATTTAAGTCTGCCAACTGTTCTTCTGAAAGTGCGGAGTTTTGGCCCACTACAGCGCTCGCCGAAGCACCATCACCTTGCGGCTGCATATTTGCTAGCATGCGCTCCACCGGACCACCCGGCACAAAGCGGGTAATCGCGAAGATGAGTATTGTGATCCCTAGAAACGTCGGTACAACTAACGCGAAACGCTTCAATAAATATGCAACCATTTTATTTAGCCAAACTCCATTTATAACAACTGAGCATCAATATAATTAATGATAAAAAGTAGTCAAATGGTTACATTCGTGTACAAAAGGTTACAAAGAGCTCAATAAAAACAGGCATAAAAATACATTAAATCAATCACTTATACTAGATCAAAAACTCAAACCAAACGTTTGCATTTTGTTTAGCTACAAACAAAGAATTTGAGAATTGCGCAGTCAGCTACAAAACTAGCTTATGTATCAGTTAGCTTGGTTGGTTTTCAATTGGTCAATCGGTGCACTAAGTAATTGAAAGAAATGGAAATGAAGAAATGAAAAAGCCCGATACCTTTAAATATCGGGCTTGATGGACAAAAGCGACAAATGAGTTGTATTTAAGAGCCTACATTAGACAAAGAAACCAACTGCCGGGTGTATTCATGTCGAGGGTTAGAAAAAAGCCGTTCTGTCTCGCCCTTTTCAATCACCTCCCCGGCCTTCATCACAATGGTATAGTGACAAAGTGATTTGACTACGTTCAAATCATGACTGATGAAAAGATAAGTCAGCTGATACTTTTCCTGTAGCGATTTCAGAAGCTCCAACACTTGCGCCTGAACCGTTCTATCCAAAGATGAAGTAGGCTCATCCAGTAGGATAAACTCTGGCTTGAGTACCAAAGCTCGTGCGATCGCAATACGTTGCCTCTGCCCACCTGAAAATTCATTCGGGTAACGATGGCGTGTTGCAGGGTCTAAATCGACTTCCTTCATTACCTCACAAATGCGCTGGTCAAGTTCAGCTTCATCCAGTTCTTGGTGAACTCGCAAGCCCTCACCTATTACTTGTGCGACCGACATACGTGGATTCAGTGCTGAGAACGGATCTTGAAACACTACCTGCATTCGACTTCGATACGGCAACATCTCTTGACGATTCAACCCTTGGATTTGATTGCCATCGTATTGGATTGAGCCTTCACTCTCGACCAGCTTCAAAATCGCCATACCTGTCGTCGACTTACCCGAGCCACTCTCTCCAACCAAACCGATTGAGTGCCCTTGCTTTAGGTCAAACTGCATATCAGTTACCGCTTTCACGTGTGAGATGGTGCGTTTAAACAAGCCACCTGTGATTGGGAACCACACTTTGAGCTGTTCAACATTAAGTAGTGAACTTGCATCAGCTGTAACAGGGACAGGCAAACCTTTAGGATCAGAATCTATCAGCTTTTTGGTATACGGATGCTTTGGTGTACTAAACAGCGAAACGCATTCACCTTCTTCAACTAACTCACCATCTTTCATAACAGCAACACGGTCAGCAATTTTGCGTACGATACTCAAATCGTGAGTAATAAACAGCATCGCCATACCAAGCTCTTGTTGAAGGTCTTTGAGCAAGTCCAGTATCTGGGCTTGTACAGAGACATCCAGTGCAGTCGTTGGTTCGTCAGCAATTAGCAACTCAGGCTCATTAATCAGAGCCATCGCAATCATTACCCTTTGACGTTCCCCGCCTGAGAGTTCATGAGGGTATGCGTTTATCTTCTGATCTGGGTTACGAATGCCAACCTTAGAAAGCCATTCAATAGCTAAGGCCTGCGCTTTATTGGTTCGCATTCCACGGTGAATCGCTAGGGTCTCCACCAGCTGTTTACCCACTTTATGCAGTGGGTTCAGTGACACCATAGGCTCTTGGAAGATCATGCCAATGCGACCACCACGAATACCTCTCAGCTGACGTTCAGAACAGCTAAGGATATCGGTACCAGAAAAGTTCACACGCCCAGTTAGATAGTGAGACGAACCTTTTGGCAGTAGCTTCAACACTGAGTTAGCAGTCACCGATTTTCCAGAACCACTTTCGCCCACCAAGGCTAATGTTTCCCCTTTGTTTATCGACAAGGAGACATTATAAGTGACTTGTTCAATGGCATTTTTACGGCCAAAACCAACAGAGAGGTTTTCAATAGTCAGAACAGTATTATTCATTGTTACCTCTGCTGATGTGGGTCAAATGCGTCGCGAACCGCTTCACCAACAAACACTAACAGTGTCAGCATCAGCGATAGTACAACAAACGCGGAAATACCAAGCCACGGCGCTTGGAGGTTAGCCTTGCCCTGAGCAAGCAACTCACCTAAAGAAGGTGACCCTGCAGGTAAGCCAAAACCTAAGAAATCAAGTGACGTCAGCGTAGTCACCGAGCCAGATAGAATAAATGGCATCATGGTTAACGATGCTACCATCGCATTGGGTAACATATGACGTAGCATGATTCGCTTATCTTCAACGCCCATAGCTTGAGCTGCTCTAACATAATCAAAATTACGGCAACGTAAGAACTCCGCTCGCACAATCCCGACTAAACTCATCCAACTAAACAGCACCATAATGCCGAGCAGCCACCAGAAGTTAGGCTCAATAAAGCTTGAAAGGATGATCAGTAAGAACAGTGTTGGCATCCCCGACCACACTTCAATAAAGCGCTGCCCAAACAGATCAACCCAACCACCGTAGTAACCCTGTGTGGCACCAACAGCTACACCGATAGCACTCGACACTATAGTCAGTACAAAACCAAACAACACCGAGATTCTAAAACCGTAAATGATCCGCGCTAATACGTCGCGTCCTTTATCATCCGTCCCCAACCAGTTAACTGAATCTGGCTGAGATGGTACCGCCCCAGAAATTTCAAAGTTAATAGTGTCGTAGCTAAAGCGAATCACAGGCCAGATCATGTAGCCTTTCTCTTCAATCAGTTCTATGACATAAGGGTCTTTGTAATCCGCTTCGGTTTCGAACTCACCACCAAACTCAGTTTCGGCGTATTCTGCCGCTACTGGAAAGAACCACTGGTCGTCATAAGACACGAGCAGCGGTTTATCGTTAGCGATAATCTCAGCAAACAAGCTCAACACAAACAGAATGGAAAAGATCCACAGAGAGACAAAACCGCGCTTGTTGGCTTTAAACCTTAACCATCTTGCTTCTGCTAAAGGATTTTTAAACTTCATTTAGAATTCACCATTAACGCGCTTCAAAGTCGATTCGAGGATCAACCCAGGTATAAGTAAGATCGGAGATAATGCTGAGAACGAGCCCAAGTAGAGTCATAATATAGAGAGAACTGAATACCACTGGGTAATCTCGTTGAATTGTCGACTCGAAACCAAGCAGCCCTATCCCCTCTAGAGAAAACATCACCTCTATCAGCATTGAGCCAGTAAAAAAGATACTAATAAACGCACTCGGAAAACCCGCAATAATAATGAGCATCGCATTACGGAAAACATGTCGGTAGAGGATACTGTTTTCATCGAGTCCTTTGGCGCGAGCCGTGACAACGTATTGCTTGTTGATTTCATCAAGGAAAGAGTTCTTAGTCAGCATACTTAGTGTTGCGAAGCCGCCAATCACCATCGCAAAGATCGGTAACGCCAAGTGCCAGAAATAGTCGATGATTTGCTGATACCAATTGAGCTGGTCAAAATTGCTGGAGACTAACCCACGCAATGGGAACCAACTAAAGTAGTTACCGCTTGCGAATAGAATAATCAGAATGATCGCAAATAAGAAACCCGGAACCGCATAGCCGACAATCACCACCGCACTCGACCAGATATCAAACCGAGAGCCGTGATGGATAGCTTTCATAATGCCCAGCGGAATCGATATGATGTAAATGATCAACGTACTCCACAGCCCTAATGAGATAGAGACAGGCAAGCGCTCGACAATCAAATCGATAACATTGCCTCCTTTAAATAGGCTTTCACCAAAGTTAAAGGTGGCGTAGTTTTTCAGCATATCGAAATAGCGGACATGAATCGGCTTGTCGAAACCAAACTGCTTTTTGATCTCTTCAACGACTTCAGGATCTAAACCGCGTGAGCCCTTGTAGCCACTCGAAGAAGCTTGTTCTGAATCGCTCAAGTCGACTTCTTGGCCACCGCCAGAGAAGCGCTCCATGATGCCAGAATTGTGGCCTTCCAACTGAGCTACAGCTTGCTCTACTGGGCCACCGGGAGCAATCTGGATGATAAAAAAGTTAATGGTGATGATCGCCCACAATGTGGGGATCACCAACAATAAACGTCTAAATATATACGCAGCCATGAGACTCCCTAACGACGTTTTTCAGGTAGTAGCTTCGCTTTATCTTGCGAAATCCACCACGTATCAACACCAAGGTCATATTTTGGCAAGGTATCAGGGCGCTCAAACTTATCCCACATCGCAACACGGTACTTACCCAAGTGCCACTGAGGAATGGTGTAGAAATTCCACTGTAGTACGCGGTCAAGTGCTCGACCTAACGTAAGCAGTTTTTCAGGATCTTGTTGGCTCTTGGATATTTGTTCAGTCAAAGAGTCGATAACCGGATCGATAACACCAGCCGTGTTATAAGTCGAATCAATGTAGTTCGAGTTCCACGCAATCATCAAGTTCGGGCTTGGGTAAGCGTTCGCTGAATATGCCGAAGAAACCATATCGAAATCACGATCACGTAAGCGCTTGATGTATTGGGTCGTATCAACCGTTCGGATCTTCATATCGATACCCATTCGTTTCAGGTTTTTCTGAAGTGGAATAGAAATACGCTCAGTCGTCGGGCTGTAGATTAGCAATTCGAAAGAGAGCGTCTGCCCCGTTTTCTCGTTGGTCATCACTTTATTTTTCAGCACCCAACCCGCCTCTTTAAGAAGCTTAAACGCTGTTCTCATTTGAGTACGAATACGGCCGCTGCCATCAGTAACTGGTGGTTGAAACTCTTCAGTAAATACTCGTGGGGGAATTTGGTCTTTGAACTCAGAAAGTACCGCCACTTCTGCATCAGACGGCAAGCCTGTTGCTTCGTATTCGGTGTTTTGGAAGTAGCTGCGCGTACGATCGTATTGGTTGTAGAACATGTTCTTGTTCATCCACTCAAAGTCCATAGCATAAGTTAATGCCTCACGAACCTTAGGATCTTTAAACACCTCTGATTGAGTGTTGAACACAAAGCCTTGCGCCGATTCTGGACGCTCATGAGCGATCTCTTCTTTTACGATGTAGCCCTTATCAAAGTTGCTACCTGTGTAAGAGTTTGCCCAAAACTTAGCGGAGTTCTCCATACGGAAATCAAATTCACCCGCTTTAAAGGCTTCTAGCATTACCGTATCGTCACGATAGTAATCGTATTGGACACGCTCGAAGTTGTTGCGACCAACATTGACAGGTAAATCTGCAGCCCAATAATTCTCGTCTAATCCGTAAGTAACACTTTGGCCAGACTTGTAGTTGATCACTTTATAAGGACCACTGCCTACAGGCGGTTCACTCAAAGGTTCAGAGAGCTTCTTGTCTTGCCAGTAGTGCTTTGGCAACACACGAGTGCTTTGCGCAAAACTGAATAGCTTTTCACGATTTGGCGTTTCCATCTCAATTCGGACCACTAAATCAGAGACAGCAGTAACGGATTTAATGTCTTTGTAGTAAACGCGATATTGAGGAACACCCTCTTCTGAAAACTTATCGAAAGTAAACGCGACATCGTGCGCTGTAATTGGTTTGCCGTCATGAAAGCGCGCGTTCGGATTGATGTCTATTTCAAGCCATGAAAAATCACTGGCGTAGCGTACCTTTGACGCAATAAGTGGGTAATACGCATCTATTTCATCCGATGGTGAAAACATTAGTGTATCGTAAAGTTCACCACTGTAACTTGCTGATACACCACGCGATCCAAAACGGTTAAAACTGTCGAACGTACCGATCGCTCCATAGGTGATTTTACCTTGCTTAGGTGCGTCTGGGTTTACGTAATCGAAGTGTTTGAAATCAGCTGGATACTTCGCTTCACCAAAACCAACTAACTGGGTCGTTTCGATGACTTGAACGCCACCTTCAGAAGCAAATGAAGAGATAGGTAAGAGCGCCATGAGAGGCAGTGCTAGTGCGCGTGAGCGGTGGGTTAAGCGAAAAAATGTTGACCGTTTAATTGGATTAACTCGGCAATCTGTTCCCATTTGACTCTCCCTGCAAATGATAAAATAAATAGTGTGATTGAATACGCCACAAGTTGGACACACGATAATAAAAATAAGTATAGAGAAAAATCTAACGTCATGTAATAACTAATAAAACACTTAGTGCGTCGAAACAGACTTTTCTCGAGTAAAATCCTAGAGAACCTTACCCTAGTAAAAACGCTACCTGCGCTTACATTTCATTTCTCTTAAAATGTAAGGAAGTTCAAATTATGTAAGTGATTGATTTTATTTCTCTGCGTATCCTTTACTCTTCCACCTCCGAATACTATGCTAATTTTACCGTACACAAATGCACTTAGAGGGTAATATGAACCTACAGCGGGAAGGAATGACAATCAATCAACGCAACATTGAGCGTTACTTTGAGTTAGTCAACCTAACCACCGAACAAGTTCAAACTCTCTCTCATCATCTAGCTCAACTGAGCATAAATCACTCAGAATTCTCAGATAGATACCTTCATCAATTGAGGACTAAAACCCGATTTTCCCATCCTGACGTGCATAGCTGTCTGTCGCATGGTCCTCTTTGCAACGCCATTAAGCATCATATACAGACCTGGTTAACGTGCAGTTACACTCAAAAAAATTTCAATTATCATGCTCGGCTTGTTACTGAGTTAAACGCCCATCACGTTACGGTGGCCGAATTCCTGTTATGTGGCCTAGCGGTAAAAGCCAATTTACTGTCCCAACTCAAACACTCACTTCATACTCACCACATAGACTCAGCAAGGCTAATTAGAGATTTTGAAAAGTGGCTCACAGTAGACGAACACATCTTGAGAGACTTGGAACTCAACCATCAGCTTGAAAAACTGCGCCAAGCCACCAGCTTTAAAGACGAACTGACCAACGTATACAGTTACGCCGTCTTTTTAGAGGAGCTCGACCGAGCAATCGCATTGTGCGATCGAACCAGTCAACCTTTAACTGTTGTTCATTTCGATATTAACCAACTCAATACCATTAACCACAAACATGGCTTTCAAGTTGGAGACGCTGTCTTACAACAATTCGCTTCTTTTTGCATAGAACAACTAAGAAAAACCGAAACTATTGCCCGTGACGATGATGAATTTTTCATCCTCTTACCCAACACTCCCCTTAAGGAAGCACGTAAGGTGTTTAGCCGACTGGTCGAGCTTTTTGACAATGCTACTGAAATCCCTGTTACCTTCACTGCGGGTGCTAGTAGTTACCAGCCTGACTCCGACTTAACCCTAGAACAGTTATTAGAGAGAGTCAGAACACAGCTTGCCAGAGCAAAAACTCGCTCGGCAGCAACTGACGCACACCATTGTTGCCTCGATATCGATAACAAAGCGGACAACGTGTTGCACTTCGCTCGATAAAATAATCCAACGTATAGCAATACCTTAAAACTAGATGACGTATACTGAACAGAGTAATCACGCTTTGTTACAGCGTCTGACTTTCAGGAACCTGCTTTGAACACACCGAGTCACCTAACTATTACGACATTCAACCTTTTCAACTACCTTGAGCCACCCAACGCTTACTATGATTTTGAGAATATCTATAGCTTTGAGGAGTGGTCTAAGAAACAAGGGTGGATAAAAAGTGCCATTAAAGAGGCCGACAGTGACATTATTGGCTTTCAAGAGGTGTTCAGCCCGGCTTCGCTTGGGGCACTAGTCAATGAGCTCGGCTACCCTTTCTTTAGTGTTGTCGATAAACCCAATGTCGAAAGTGATTACCTATTTAGAGATCCCGTTGTTGCCATTGCATCACGTTATCCGATCAGGGAAACTCGCGCCGTTTCGCTGTCTTCACAATTTCAAAAGCAGTTCAATACAGAGCTTTTAAAGGAATTTAGGTTCAATCGCTTGCCTGTCCACGCGACGATTGAACTGCCTCATCTTGGCTTAACAGATTGTTATGTGGTCCATTTTAAATCTCAGCGCCCTATTCAAGCTGAGAACTTTGATACAGAGCTAAATAACGCCCCCTCTAAAACACCAGTTCATAGCGAAACCTTAACTCAATTCCACCAAGAAGGACTTGGGTGGTGGCTTTCGAGCGTGCAGAGAGGGCTAGAAGTACAAGTATTGCACGAATACATCACACGACAACGTCATCAATTCGAGCGTCCTGTTGTGTTAATGGGGGATTTCAATAAACCACTCACCAGCGATGAGTTTAAAGGGTTACTCAACGATTCACTCAACAGAAATGAAGAGAGCCGACACTGGTTGAAATACTTTCGCTTGCGCGATAGCTGGGAGCTCTATCATCAGCTTCATGAAGAAGATCTATTGGTTCAGCGTCCACCGACTCACTATTATGGAGCGAGTGGTTCAGTGCTCGACTACATCCTGCTTTCTAATGAATTTGATTGCCAAAACTCTTCTAGCATCATGGAGATCACTAACTATCAGGTGCAAGATCAGCATCTGATTAACCCTAGCTTTGAAGTCGACCAATTTAGTACTGACCATGGTGTAGTAAGTGTGACTGCACATATCCGATCGTTTTAATCGCTAAATACCAGATACGAAAAAGCCGCGATAGAGATCGCGGCTAGCCTGTTCCCCAACGAGGCTTAACAAAAGTTCAGCAATTAAAAGTGGTAGCTTACACCGGCATAAGCAGAGCCTAATGTGACGCTATTAGTCGTTTGTCTAATGATTCGATTGTTTTTATCTTTCTCTGTTATCACTACATCAAAAATATCCGCTTCGTAAGCCAACCTGAACGACATACCATTCATACGAGGATTTACATATTCAAGCCCAAAGCCTACACGAACAGCTTCACCTTTATCATTGAAACCGGGCTGGTCTACATCTAAGTCAATGTGGGTTAAACCTATAATACCAAATGGGCGGATGCCATTATCGAATGTATAACCAATGTTGCCGGCTATAGAGATCGCTGTTGGCTCAAAAGTCGATTCGTTAACATGACTCTTTTCTTTGATCTCACCATAGTCCGCATATTGAAACTCAATAGATGCAATTCTATTGAATTTAAAGCCCGCCATTGCGCGTAAGGTATGACCTTTCTCATCAAAAGAAGGGTCTTGTATCGTGCCTGAGTCCGACTCCGAAGTCATTTCGGTAGTACCAAAACCACCGCCTACATACCATCCCCTATCCATTGCTGCCATAGAATTAAAAGAAAGACCTGACATTAGAACTGCGCCAAGAACTAGTTTTTTGTTCATTGCTTTTTAACCTTGATTACCACTGCATATATTTGGCTGCCTTGAAGGCAAGCACGAATTCATTTCGGGTAGTTCCGAATTGCAGAGAAGATTAATTACAGCTGGCTAAGAAAAATAAACAAAACCATCATGACTTTATAACGATAAGAATCAAACACCATAAGCCACTGATTTTTAGAGAAATAACATCTTCACACACCAATCACACACACGCCTAAACAAAAACTAAATCAAATCAACACCACTTACATCCGTTTACATTCGGTTTATCTTCGCAAGGCATAATTAGCGCCAAGAAAAAAGATCAGACACAGAACCACCTCACACAAATTGAAGCGCAAACACTATGAAGCACATACAAATCATCTCTAATTTGGTAATTAACACCAAAAACAAAACCGTCGCCAATCAAGATGGAAAACAAGTAACGCTGCGCCCTCTTGCTTATGACGTGCTTCAAGTGCTAATTAAAAATGATGGACTTGCTGTGTCTAGAGATGAACTGTTCGCACAATGTTGGACAGGTTGTATCGTTTCAGATCAAGCCTTAACTAATGTCATCTCAAACATCAGGCAAACACTGCTACGTTTGAGAGCGGAAGGTGTTGAAGTGCTAACTGTGAATAAAGTCGGTTATCGTTTTTGCATTACTGAACCTCAACACCCTGCTTTGTTAAAGAAGTTCAATACAGAAGATACAAATGCAGTAGAGCGTCAAAAAGAACTAACACAAGCAAGGTGTGACATTGTCACTCATGGGAGCCTGCATCAGGACTCTACGACTCAAAACGAATCCGTTCGCTTGCCTGTGCAAAACCAAAATAACTTCACTCAATTTTTACTGGGGCTAACGCGCTCTACGCAAATGGGCTCAAAAATAGATAACCACAATTGCTACCTAACTCATTCTCAAGGAGCTGGCTTTCTTCAGGTGCTAGGCTTTTTGGTGGCATTCAGTTTACTCGCCGTTACTGCTTATTGTTCAATGATTCACGCCAAGGACAGAAGTAATTTAGATCAGCAACATTTCGAAAAGTTAACCAACAACAATAAGACGCTTTACGTCAATGATGAGTCGGAGTACCTCTTGGCTTTGCAGATTTTAAACAATGCTATTTACGCAAATGAGCTATTGCAGACGGAATGCCCAGTCTCTCTGTTGATTCAGTTTGATGAGTCGACAACGTACGCAAATCATTACAGTTTGAATGCGCAAATTTTTGACCTTAGTGATCTGGATGATTTGAAATATAGCCACTCGTCCTTGAGCCAAAATGAGCTCGTCCCTGCAATAAATACCATGATTAAGAACAGTATGTCATTGTGCGCCTATTAGAAGCCATCACGACAAACTCACTTCATAATGAAAAGTCACGCTGTCATCATCTCCGAAAGAGACAGCCGCTTTTCCGTGTTTGCTGAGAAACAATTCGGGTAACAAATAATAATCACTATTATCCTCACCATGCACGCAGCTCAACCTTGCTTGTAAGAGATAGCCGCTAACAAACGCTTGTTCACGATCAGAGTAGTTTTCGGTTACTTTACTGTAATAAGTACAGTCGCCTTTTTCTGTGGACTGCCAAGTGTTCATTTGATGAACTTCGATATTTAAATTCAACCTGCTCTCATCATTAATCAACTTAACGTTTAATGACGCAGCAGATAGACCAAACGACAATAAACTTAATGCGCTAGTCACAGATAAGCGCCAAATCCTGTTGTTCATGATCTCAATATACTCCCTTAGAAGTTGAAGCTTGCCCCGAGGTAAGCACTCGCCACACTGTATGACTCAGTCACTCCACGGTATGTAATATCAAACTCATCCTTTTCATAAGCGAGTCTAAACGTCACTTGGCGTAAAGCGGGGTGAGTGTATTCAACACCAGCACCTAATCTCATTAATACTTCCTGTTCGTCATTCGAACCGCCGCCAGGTGACGTGGCTTGTAGGTCCACCATACCTAGACCTACAGTGACAAATGGTCGAATACCAACATCGAACTGATAACCTACATTAGCTGCCAATGAATAACTTGCGAGTGTAGTAGTTACCTTTCCTGCATGCTTTGGCGATCGGTAAACCGTATCAGCATAATTGGTATACTGCCCTTCAAAGCCGATATTTTGATTTAATTTAAAGCCGCCATGCACTTTATATGTCTGACCGTCAGTCTCTGACCAAATTGGGTCCGACTCTTTTTCAGCCCACCCGCCATCATCGAAATCTGTCTCTCCCACGCCAATGCCTAAGTAAAACGGTGAGTCAGAAGCGTTAACATTGAGTGATAGCAAGCTCGCAGCAAGCAACAGTTGAATTTTCATTAAGAGTTCCTAGTGGATAAATTAAGTACCGCAACCTATCAACAAAGCCTTCAAAAAAATAAACGACGAGCACACCGTTTTATAACCAAGTCTATTTTTAATAAGAGATCGATCATAACCATATGAAGTTTAGACATTTATATTCTTTTAGACTTTTCTATACTCCTCTTTCAGCCCAATTCGAAACACAGTGATTCAAATATATTAGGGCGTTAGAATTCGTCTAATCGTTCATCATCAACTAACCCTACCCCATACTGACACAACTATCATTTACGTGATCCAATTCAACGTTTTCGACCCCATCGAAACGTTTCGATGATCATCATCACACTCTTTCTGAATGATTCGTGCATTTCATCATTCAAACACTATTATTCTTATCGAAACGTTTCGATGGTGTTTTCTTATCTCTGTTCCGACATCGAAAAATTGCCCAATAGGTAGTGTTATGAAAAAAAGTACTCTAATTAATTCCGATCTTTCTTATCTTGTGGCGACTCTAGGTCACACTGATGAAATCACTATCTGTGATGCGGGCCTGCCGATCCCCGATCACGTGCGCCGTATCGATTTAGCGCTTACACATGGCGTACCAAGCTTTGCACAAACCGTAAAAACCATGCTTGATGAATCTCAAATCGAAGGCGTGGTTATCGCCGAAGAGTTTGCGCAAGTAAGTCCAAAACATCACGCGGTGCTGATTGACCAACTCAAAACGGAAGAAGCACGTTGCGGCAAAACTATCGCGATTAACTACGTAAGCCATGAAGAATTCAAACAACGCACCAATGAGAGTCGCGCTGTAATACGTACGGGCGAATGTACCCCTTATGCAAATGTCATCTTTCAAGCTGGCGTAACTTTTTAAGCGAACCAAACAACCTGGCCCCGAGTAAAGGAAACCACATGACTCAAGCCATTTTAGAACTTAACTCAATTGAGAAAGCTTTCCCTGGTGTAAAAGCCTTGGATAAAGCGAGCCTCAACGTTTACCCAGGACGCGTTATGGCGCTGATGGGCGAAAACGGCGCTGGTAAATCGACCTTAATGAAAGTGCTGACGGGTATCTATCACCTAGATGGCGGCACTATTCACTACCAAGGTCAGCCAGCGGCATTTAAAGGCCCACGCGATTCTCAGCAAGCGGGTATCAGTATTATTCACCAAGAATTGAACCTGATTCCTGAACTGACGATTGCGGAAAACATCTTTCTAGGTCGTGAAATCACTGGAACGTTGGGCCGAATTCTATGGAACGAAATGTACCAAGAAGCCGATAAGCTGCTTAAGCGCCTTAACGTAAAACACAGTTCTAAAACACCACTGGGCGAGTTAAGCCTTGGTGAGCAACAGATGGTAGAGATCGCGAAAGCCCTATCGTTTGAATCTAAGGTCATCATTATGGATGAACCAACTGATGCCTTAACTGATACAGAAACCGAATCTCTTTTCAAAGTGATTAACGAATTGCGTGACGAAGGTTGCGGCATTGTTTACATCTCTCACCGACTGAAAGAGATCTTCGAGATTTGTGATGACATTACCGTACTGCGTGATGGCAAATTCATTGGTCAATGTGAAGTGAAAGACACCAACGAAGATGGCCTTATCGAAATGATGGTAGGTCGTAAGCTAGACGAACAGTACCCACGTATCGAACCAACTCACGGTGAGACTTGTTTAGAGGTTATTGGCTTAACAGGCTCTGGTGTACACGACGTTAGCTTCACCCTAAAACGCGGCGAAATCCTTGGCGTGTCTGGTTTGATGGGTGCAGGACGTACTGAACTAATGAAAGTCATCTACGGTGCCCTACCGAGCGAACGCGGCGTCATTAACCTAGATAACAAAACCATTAACCCAGCGAGTCCAAGAGACGGCTTGGCCAATGGCATCGCCTACATTTCCGAAGACCGTAAAGGTGATGGCCTAGTGCTTGGTCTGTCGGTGAAAGAGAACATGTCTCTTTGCTCTCTAGACATCCTGACCAAAGGCGCGCAAATCCAACACAAAGACGAAGTGATCGCGGTGGATGACTTCATCAAGCTATTCAACATCAAGACCCCTACTCGCGAGCAAATCATTGGCAACCTATCTGGTGGTAACCAGCAGAAAGTGGCCATCGCTAAAGGCTTGATGACCAAACCTAAAGTTCTGATTCTCGACGAGCCAACTCGTGGTGTCGATGTCGGTGCGAAAAAAGAGATTTACCAGCTTATTAACAAATTCAAGGCTGACGGAATGAGCATCATCCTTGTCTCTTCTGAAATGCCGGAAGTTTTGGGAATGAGTGACCGCATCATGGTGATGCACGAAGGCCGCGTGAGTGGCGAATTTGACGCTAAAGAAGCAAACCAAGAATTATTACTGGCATGTGCGGTCGGTAAAAAGATCAACGAGGACGCAGCATGAGTACTAATACCATGAGCAAAACAACTGAAACACCAGCGAAGAAGTCTCTACTGAGCAAAGAGTGGCTGATTGAACAAAAATCACTGATCGCTTTGATCTTTTTGATTGTCGTTGTTTCTTTCTTAAACCCGAACTTCTTTACTGTCGATAACATTCTAAACATCCTGCGCCAAACATCAGTTAACGCCATCATCGCGGTAGGTATGACACTGGTTATTCTGACTGCTGGCATCGACCTGAGTGTCGGTTCGGTACTTGCACTTTGTGGTGCTTTCGCAGCCAGTATGATTGGTATGGAAGTTCCGGTTATGGTTGCAGTCCCAACGGCATTAGTAGCAGGTGCTGCGCTAGGTGCAATCAGTGGTGTGATCATCGCGAAAGGTAAGGTTCAAGCCTTCATCGCAACCCTTGTAACCATGACGCTTCTACGTGGTGTGACCATGGTTTACACCGATGGTCGTCCAATTTCTACTGGCTTTACTGACACAGCAGACGCATTCGCTTGGTTCGGTACAGGCTACGCAATGGGCATCCCGGTTCCAGTATGGATCATGACTGTCGTATTCGCAGCGGTATGGTACCTACTTAACCACACACGCTTTGGCCGCTACGTTTACGCTCTTGGTGGTAACGAATCAGCAACTCGCCTATCAGGTATCGACGTAGACAAAGTGAAAATCGGCGTATATGCCATCTGTGGTCTACTTGCTGCCGTAGCAGGCATCATCGTTGCCTCTCGTCTCTCTTCAGCACAGCCAACTGCGGGTATGGGCTATGAACTAGACGCCATCGCAGCCGTTGTACTTGGTGGTACCAGCTTAGCCGGCGGTCGTGGTCGCATCATGGGCACATTGATTGGTGCTCTGATTATCGGCTTCCTGAACAACGCACTGAACCTATTAGACGTGTCTTCTTACTACCAGATGATTGCAAAAGCAGTGGTTATCCTTCTGGCGGTATTGGTTGATAACAAAAACAAGTAACACATTAAACGGCTCTAGTTTGAGTCAACGTAACACCTTAATAAATTAATAATATAACAACGAGCTAGGACTCACCTTCTAGCTCACCCTACACAAAGGACTTACACCATGAAAAAATTAGCAACTCTAATTTCTGCTGCTCTACTTTCAACAACGGTTTCTGTGTCTGCTCAAGCGCAAGACACAATGGCTATCGTACTGTCTACATTGAACAACCCGTTCTTCGTGACAATGAAAGATGGCGCGGAAGCGAAAGCAGAAGAGCTAGGCTACAAGCTTATCGTTCTTGATTCTCAAAACGACCCAAGCAAAGAGCTATCGAACATTGAAGATCTAACCATTCGTGGTGTTAAGGCTATCCTGATCAACCCAACAGATTCAGATGCTGTATCTAACGCAATTCGCATGGCTAACCGTTCAAGCATCCCTGTACTGACTCTAGACCGTGGTGCAAGCCGTGGTGATGTAGTGAGCCACATCGCTTCTGATAACGTAATCGGTGGTGAAATGGCAGGTCACTTCATCATGGAAAAAGTGGGCGAGAAAGCAAAAGTAATCCAACTTGAAGGTATTGCTGGTACATCTGCGGCACGTGAGCGTGGTGAAGGCTTCATGAACGCAGTAAACGGCAGCGGCCTTGAGCTTCTTGCAAGCCAACCTGCTGACTTCGACCGTACTAAAGGCCTGAACGTAATGGAAAACCTACTTGCAGCTAACCCAGACGTTGAAGCTGTATTCGCTCAGAACGATGAAATGGCTCTAGGTGCACTACGCGCTGTTCAAGCTTCTGGTAAAGACGTAATGATCGTTGGCTTTGACGGCACAGACGATGGTATTGCAGCCGTTAATCGTGGTCTGTTAGGTGCAACTGTTGCTCAACAACCTGACCTAATCGGCTCTCTTGGCATCGAAATGGCAGACAAAGTACTGAAAGGCGAGAAAGTTGACGAGTACGTACCAGTTCCTCTGAAAATTGTTGCTAAATAATCTCTCTTAATTAAGAACAGCGGGGGTCCCCCTACCCTCGCTTTCTTTCTATCACGACAGTGCATAGCTCTTTCCCATTGCGCGGTCTCTCGATACCCGTTGACGGTGATGAGAAACAGCCATGCATTTTCAAATACGATATATCATAAGGCTCGTATCATGACTCAACTGATTGTTTTAGGTAGCGTAAATGCTGACCATGTACTGCAAGTTCCCTCTTTCCCTCGTCCAGGCGAAACGCTGATTGGCGGAAACTATCAGGTCATTCCCGGCGGTAAAGGCGCAAACCAAGCGGTTGCTGCGGCTCGCTTGAATGCAGATATCGGTTTTATCGCCTGTGTTGGTGACGACCCATTTGGTGTCAACATCCGCCAAGATTTCGAGAAAGACGGTATCAATATCGATGGTGTGATTGTTGCGGAAAATACCCCAACAGGGATTGCTATGATCCAAGTATCCGCAACCGGTGAGAACAGTATCTGTTTATCAGCTGAAGCAAACAACAAATTAGACTGCGCGCAAATCGAACCACATCTTGATAAGATTCGCGGCGCAAAATACCTGTTAACGCAACTTGAAACGCCGATTGAAGGCATCGAGTACGCAGCAAAAGTGGCAAAAGAATCCGGCACTAAAGTGATTCTTAACCCAGCACCAGCTCGCCCTCTATCAAACGAACTGCTTGCATGCATCGACGTGATTACACCAAATGAAACGGAAGCAGAAGTCTTAACTGGCGTTACCGTGACCGATGACGTATCTGCACACCAAGCAGCACTTGCTCTGCATGACAAAGGCATTGAAACCGTGATGATCACGCTAGGTGCGAAAGGTGTTTGGCTAAGCCATAGTGGTGAAGGTAATCAAGGGGAATTGATTCCAGGATTCCGAGTAGAAGCGACGGATACCACCGCCGCAGGTGATACATTTAATGGCGCATTGGTCACAGGCTTACTTGAAGAGATGCCACTAGAGAAGGCGATTAAGTTCGCACATGCTGCAGCGGCTATTTCAGTGACACGTTTTGGTGCACAAACATCAATACCGTCACGTCAAGAAACAGATGCATTTTTGGCTGAGCAGTTAGGGTAATTACAAACTTCATGACGACAAGTGTCTTGGCTAGTGCGTAATAAATTTTAAATAATTTGTTGCGCACAACCCTCTGTTTTAAGGCAAAATATCGCCCAAAGTGGAACGACCAGCACCACAAGGAATTATTATGGCAACAATGAAAGACATCGCTAAACTTGCCAAGGTTTCAACCTCTACTGTTAGCCATGTGATCAACAAATCTCGATTTGTTAGCGACGAAATCGCAGAGCGCGTCAACAAAGCGGCAAAAGAGCTTAACTATGCCCCCTCAGCCCTCGCTCGCAGTCTTAAAATGAAGCAGACAAAAACGATCGGTATGTTGGTGACAACCTCGACGAACCCATTTTTTGGGGAGGTCGTAAAGGGCGTAGAGCGACGTTGCTATGAGAAAGGCTACAATCTCATACTTTGTAATACAGAGGGCGACAGTGAGCGCATGAAATCGTCTATCGACACACTGCTCCAGAAGCGTGTCGATGGCTTAATGTTGATGTGCTCAACTCTAGAAGGCGAGCATTTAGACGTATTTGAGCGCTACCCCGAGTTGCCTGTTGTTGTTATGGATTGGGGGCCAATGCTGTTCGCAAGCGATAAGATCCAAGATAACTCCCACCAAGGGGGATATATGGCTACCCAACATCTTATTGATAACGGTCATACTGAGATTGGTTGTATTACAGGCCCTCTTCATCGTAATCAAGCATCTTCACGTTACGAAGGCTTTAAACAGGCCATGAGTGAAGCCAACCTTAAAGTTCATGCAGACTGGATTGTTGAGTCTAACTTTGAGTGTGACGGCGGCTTTGATGCATTTCAGACGCTAAAAAACCGTGGAAGACTGCCAAGTGCCCTATTCGTTTGCAACGATATGATGGCTATGGGTGTGATTCACGCTGCTGCGCAAGATGGGTTACGTGTACCACAAGATCTTTCACTGATCGGTTACGATGATATCCACTTATCGAAATACATGACCCCAGCATTAACGACCATCCACCAACCAAAACATCGGCTAGGTAAAGCGGCTGTTGATACTCTGTTGAGTCGTTTGGAGTCTCCAGAAGTTTATCCTCAAGTCGTAGAGTTAGAGCCTACTCTCATCGAAAGAAGTAGTGTTTTAACTCTATAATTTAATCAGTTAGATTTATTAAGAGCACATATTTGTGCTCTTTTTTTTGCTCCAAATTTCACCACCTAACCTCCCGCAAAATAACCACTTTAATACCATGGTTAAATATTAGTTAAATTAATAACAACACCCAACCAATGGAAGCAAGGTCACGCTTTAAACGAAATTCATAATTCAAATGAATGATTTTATAAATTAATATCCACTTGTAACAAATTATTAATAAAGAGCTTCAATAACAATGACTATAAACCAAGAAGTCCATGTACCTGTAGGTGCAGAACTTATCTCAACGACAGACTTAAACGGTCGAATTACATACGTCAATAATATATTTTGTGAAATAGCAGGCTTTACTAAAGAGGAGTTATTAGGACAGCATCATAATATCGTTCGACACAAAGATATGCCGAAAGCAGCATTCGCTGATTTGTGGTCACATTTAAAACAAGGTGAAGTTTGGCGAGGTGCTGTAAAAAACAGCACTAAAGATGGTGGTTATTATTGGGTCGATGCCTTTGTTTGTCCCATATATGAGAATGGTGATCATGTTGGTTACCAATCTGTACGTGTACATTTAGAAAACCAATATAAAAAGCGCGCTATTGAGGCATACGAGAAGCTAAACCAAAAACCATCGCTCAACGTTCAAGTAGGTCGATTTCAGAACCTAAAATTGGCATCTGGTTTGCTAGCTGGCGCAGCATTTACTTATCTTGCTTTTACCAGCTCCCCCCTATTCAATCTTGCAACACCAGCGTTTTTGCTCTCGCTCTACTATCGTGAGTTAGTATCAAATCCATCAGAGCAGAAGCAGCGCGCTAATGACTACGACAGCGTCTCTCGCCTTGTATTCAGCACTAACAAAAACAATGCCACCGATTACCACTTAAAGATTGAACAAGGGCGAGTTCGCACTATCTTAGGTCGCGTAACAGACCGAGGACTATCAATTCGTTCCAGTGCCGAGGAGGTCAATAAGTCCTCCGCGCAATCTCAGTCTAATATCTCGCGTGAAACACAAGAGCTAGAGGCAGTTTCAGTCGCCATCGAAGAAATGACCCAGACAATTCAAGATGTCGCTAAAAACTGCGTGCAAACATCTGAACAGGTTAAAATTGCCGAGTCTCACTGTCAGGAAGCATTGTCTTCCATTGGAATCACACGTCAGAAAGTAGAAACGATGACGCAAGAAGTAGAGCAATCGACACTGGTGGCTTCCAAGGTTGTTAGTGAATCTGAGCAGATAAATGCCATTATCTCTGAAGTTCAAGGCATTGCAGAACAAACCAACCTACTCGCGCTTAACGCAGCAATAGAAGCAGCCAGAGCTGGTAGTGCTGGTCGAGGCTTTGCTGTCGTTGCTGATGAAGTTCGAGCGTTAAGCATTCGTACTCACGATGCTACCGAACACATCCAAAAGACGATTGGACGCATACAGACCTCTTTATACGAACTTCAAGACAAAATGATTGAAAATCAAAACGTAAGCCAAGTATGTGCGCAAGAGACTAAACACTCAGAGACAAAAGTAGTTGCGATGTCTAATTCATTAAGTGAGATCTCTGATATCGCATTACAAACAGCAACTGCTGCAGAGCAACAAGGGGCGGTTGCCGAAGATATCAGCACCAACATCATGAGCATCAATGACGCATCTCGGAGCAATCTCGCCCAAGCTGAAGCACTGTCTACGCTTTCTGAAGAACTCACAGTATCTGCGGATAACCTAAATGGACTCGCACTATCGTTTAGCAACCGATAGTAATCAATACACTGTGAGATAGAAAAAGAGCGCTAATCAAATTAGCGCTCTTTTCGTTAAATATAGATCCGATTGTACATCGCTTGAACGTCATCAACTGTTGTATCGGTAATATTGGTGGGAAGTTCTTCCAGATACGTACCAGAACTTTCAAGTAATTCGACAAGGCTCAATACCTCACCGAGTTCACCTTTTCTGTGTTTGATCTGCTCACGCACTCTAGGCTCCAAATTAATAGAGTCGATAATTCGCTGACCATTGTTATGAGTAATTTCATCAAGTATCGTTATTAAACCGATAAAAAATCCACACTGGGTCATTTCTCGATTATTCGACTTTCGACACAAGAACTCAAACATTTTTGCTCTGTTTATCGCTTTATCATAAAGGTATTCATTACTGCATAATTCAGAAGATATAATAGTAGAAACTAAAACTTGTATCTTATACAGGCCTAAATAGTTAATTGCATGCTTTATATTAACAATCGGCTTCGATATCTTAATGCTAATATCATTCGCCATTTTTATAATGCTAATATATGTGCTGGCGTCTTTCTTTATTTCATTCTCTATCTGATGTTTATTGGCATTTTTACAGTTAACTTTTTCAAGTATTTTAAATAGCGTAGACTGCCTTGGTGACAAATTATCAGATTCTTGTAATTGAGGCCTCTCTAGATAATAACCCTGAAAGAGATCCATCCCTATATCAACACATTGATTAAATTCTTCTTCTGTTTCTACTTTTTCTGCTAGATGTAGACACGGGTGATCACACACACTCATCACGGTTTCAATATAGTCTAAGTCACTCTTAGTGAGATCAAACTTAATAATATCTGCCAACGGAAGGTACTTACGCCAAGGGTTCTCTGGTGAGAAATCATCAAACGCGATTCGATATCCTAATGCTTTTGCCGCCTTAATCTCTTGAACGAGAGCCTTTGATGGTACGGTAGTCTCTAACACCTCTAGGCATACCTTTTGTTTGGGAAGTATGCGATAAGTTCTGTTCAACATATCTTGTTCACAGAAGTTAAAAAACCAGTACTTTTGAGTATCTATCCGAGTCACCGGGCTCAATGCTAAACTGCCACTTATTATTGAATCAGTTGCATTATCTGGAATAGACATTAATGGCTCATTGCCTGATTTTCTAAATAAAACTTCATAGCCGAAAACTGATCTGTCTTTCTTAAAAATTGCTTGCTTAGCGAAGAAATATGTATTCATTTTTGTGTTTTTATAATGTTGTGTTTTACGTTGAAAGCCATCACTAATTGTTACGGTTCCAATCTTTGCATAGTGAGTAGTTGTATAACGTACAAATGCTAACATGAATGATTACAATTTGTTACAAAGCATACGAATAATTTATAAAAAGGCAGTGAATTATTAAATCATCGTACCAGTTGGAATTCACAACCTGTAGAAATACGCATAGCTAAGCTCAATCTAAACTCTTTAGATTTCATCGTTATGACGATCTCTACCCATCTTCTCTTACTCTAAAGGAGTATTTTTGAGGTTAAAGCTGATCTACCGCACCAATATGCACTTTAACACCTAACATTTTTACTTTTCTCTTCTACACTGATTCAATATAGCAAACGGTTTGAGGCAATCTTCTTCATGTATGCTGCATGGTTCGACAACATATCCCTGCAAAAGAAACTATTCGTCAGTTTCTGTATTCCTATCATGTTCATGTTGCTTGTGTCTCTATCAGTTTATGAAAATACTCAATCCATGGTGAAAGATAACCACTGGGTCGTTCACACTCATAAAGCAATCGCACGAGCGCAAGAGTTACTGAGTTTAGTCGTTGACATGGAAACAGGACAACGGGGCTACCTACTCACCGGCGATACTGAATTCCTTGAGCCTTACCATCTTGCTTTGTCAGTATGGAAAGACAAAGTCACCACATTAGCCAAACAAGTCGACGATAACCCACCTCAAGTTGAACGCTTATATAGAATCGATGCCTTGTTAAAGAGATGGCTTAAAGAGTCTGGAGAAAAAGAGATCGCCCAGCGCCAACTTGTCGACCAAGGCGAAGCTTCGATGCTCAGCGTGATCAAGTTTGCGCAAAAACAGACGGGAAAAACCATTGTCGACGAGATCCGAAAAGAGATCGCACAATTCATCGAGATCGAAAACGAGCTCATCGGTGTCCGCGTGGTTAAGTCTGACAATAGCGCGATTAAAACCACATATGTCCTGATTGGGGGAGCTATCTTCACTGTGTCTGTATCGTTGTTGGTCGCGGTTTGGTCCTCAAGCAGAATCAGAAAGCGCATTACATGCCTGCTAGAAGCAACACAGCAAGTCTCCGAAGGACATTTAAATAAAGGGGCGAACACGCTCAACACTAGCCCTAACCTTCAAGGAAAAGATGAGGTTGCTCAACTCACACACAGTTTCAAACAAATGGCTCTTAGCTTGATCAAAAATGAACAAGATATGCGTTCTTCGAACGAAGCCTTAATCGAAGAGAGGAAGAAAGCAGAAGCCGCCGTTAAAGCCAAAAGTGAGTTTCTCTCTACGATGAGTCATGAGATCCGAACTCCAATGAATGGCGTACTTGGCATATCACAAATCATTGCTTCTCAGACTAAGGAACCTGCAACCAAAGAGAACATAGATATCATCTTAGACTCTGGGCAACACCTGATGACCATCCTCAACGACATCTTGGATTTTTCAAAGGTTGAAGAGAACAAACTGGAACTGGAGGTTGCACCATTTAGTTTTCATCAAGTGTTGCAACCGGTTTGCAGTGCGATACAGCCGATGGCAGATGAAAAAGGTATTCGCTTACTGACCGAAAACGAAATTCCCAACAATATCGAGCTGCTTGGTGATCGCGCTCGCTTACGTCAGATCTTGTTTAATCTCGGTGGTAATGCGACTAAATTCACCAACGAAGGGCACGTACTGATTCAGGCTACTCTGAACCAAGCAACGTCAGAACTTGTGTTTACTGTCACAGATTCCGGTATCGGTATCCCCAAAGAGAAGCACGCACATATCTTCAATTCCTTTGAACAAGCAGATACATCGACAACGAGAGAATTTGGTGGAACAGGGCTTGGTTTAGCCATTGTCAAAAATCTCGTTGACCTTATGTCAGGGGAGATAAATCTCAACAGTGCTCCTGGGCTCGGCACGCGTTTCAAAATTACTCTCCCAATCACTTGGCGAGAAAAAGAACTTGTTAAAGAATCAGACTTACTAGATTCATCAACCTCTGTTGAAACAACATCATTGAACATTCTGCTAGTCGAAGATAACCGCGTAAATGCGATTGTCGCCAAAGGCTTCTGCGAGAACTACGGCCACCATGTCTCACTGGCAGAAAACGGTGCTGTTGCAATAAACCGCCTAAGAGCCGAGCGTTTTGATCTTGTATTGATGGATAATCACATGCCGGAGATGAATGGCATTGAAGCAACACGCTATATCCGCGAAACCTTAGGGCTAAACATCCTAATCTTCGCCTACACTGCAGATGTATTTCGTGAGGCGCATGATAGTTTTATTGAGGCTGGTGCTGATCACGTCTTAACCAAACCACTTCAACAGGAAAGTTTCTTAGACGCCCTTCACCATTTCTCTTCTCAATTGCCGAAACAATCAAATATGGCGAAAGAGGATATAGGCACGAGCAACAATGTCATCGCACTTCACCGAGAACCTATTGAGAAGTTAAGACTCACTGAAGAGGAGATCAGCCGTTCTGAAATCATTCAGATGTTGCAAGATGACCAAGAAGGACTCGCGGCACTCATTGACTCCACGATTGTGGAATTCGAAGAATCCGTCGACCACCTGATTGAATTTTATATGTCCAAAGAGCTCAGTTCATTACAAAAGACACTTCACTCAATCAAAGGCATGTCTCTCAATTTAGG